>CABMJK010000049.1 GCA_902386535.1 Candidatus Burarchaeum australiense
CATGCACTATGATTACATACCGCAGACCAGGGCGGATGCGGGCTATTTCAAGAAACTGGTGGAGAGCAATTTCTCCAATACGAAAATAGTGGTCATGGGCTAGGCATCGGGTTTCAGTAGAGGGTGCGGACCTGCGAATTCCATCTGGTAGCTGCTATGCGCCTGCCCGGCCACTGGAAGGAAGAAGATGAGAGTTTTGCGTGCATTTGCTCTAGGAAAATGTTTACGCCTGCGTCAACGTGCAGCAATTGGTATTCCTTCAATACAAACATGCCCTGCTCGAACTGGTTCAGGCGGCCCTGGACGAACCTCTGTTCCTCATCTGAACCAGGTGCGATGCCCATGGGGTGTTCGAAGCGCCGCGGAAGCGTATGCATTGACGCTTCATATCCAGAATCCCGCGCAGCGAGCGTGATGGCCAATTCCAACCCCGGTCCTGCGACGCTGGCGCTGCTGAACATCGAGCGTATTTTTTCGCTGATATTGGGCCAGCGTTCGGATGCCACCCCGATGACCCCAAAGTATACCTGTGTCCAGAAACTGCTGCTGCGGAAAGCGCCAGCGAACGCCGCGAGCCCTTCGGGCTCCGGCAGGTCAATCTTGCCGTTGGAAAACAGGCAGGTCATTGCTGTGGAAAGCCCGGCTTCGGCAAGCCAGGCCGGGTATGGGAGGGTGGCTGCTGAATATTCGTCCCATCTGCCCATCAGTACGGGCTTTTTATGGGATATGGACGCAACAAAGCCGGGAATCGATTTTGAAAGGTGGTCGAAATCGTCTGGAATAAAGAGCATTGAATCAGCGGTTTTCGAGCAGGCGTCGAATCCTGCAGAAATCCGCTGGCCGATGCCCGGTTCGCCTACTGTGATTATTGTGGAACCGAGGCCTTCTGCAATTGAAGCCTGGACCTTGATCCCCCTGAGCGGCGCGACCATGATGCGGAATTTTGGCATTATCCCCTCTTCCAGGAGCTTTTTTTCCAGCGTGCGCAGGAAGGGATTTATATCGTGTCTCAGTGCTGTCGGCACAACTACCCCGACATTCCTATCAGTATGGAGAACAGTGCTTCTGACTCGTGAAACCATGTTAAACATGTGTTAGTTATTATATTTAAATGTTAGGGCATCGCACATGCAGTTTGGGAATAGAAGAGAAGGAGGTTCAAAAGGGGAAGAAACTAATTAGACGATACCCCCTTTGACCTGTAGAAGTTTATCATGACCAGGTACATTACCGGGTAGAAGCTCACGAACGTGAATATGTCGAGTATGGGGATGAGCAGGGTCAGCCAGACCAGCGCGTAGAGCGCGTATATCGCGAACGCCCGCACAAGGTTCTTGAGCACGAAGCGCACTCCGGTCTTTATCGCCTCGATGGCGGAAATCTCCTTCACTGCTGCTGCCATGTAGGTGAAAGAGAACACGAACTTCACGAAGAACGATATTATGAGGTGGAGCGCGATTATCCCTATGCCGAGTGGCGAGCCGAGCTCGGGCTTGAGGACTATGAATGCGACCGTGAACGGAAGGTTGAACGCCACGAGGAAGGCGTTCTTGACAACGAATATCTGGAAGTACCGCGGCGCGTTCTCTATCGCGTAGTCGAGGTAGTCGTGCAGGTGCACCTTGCCAATCTCCGCGCTCATGAAAGTCTTTATCATCGCGCCCTTGTAGGCGGCCCAGAAATAGGCGAAGAACAGGAACGCCGCAAGCCCTACCGCAATGGTGGCAGGCAGCCCGTAGGAGCGCATCACGCAGAACGTGGTAAGGATGAGTATCAGGAGGAACACTATGGCCAGGGCCGCGAAGCCGGTTATGGCCACCGAGAAGAACCGCATGAGCGCGGTGTATATGAACGGCGTGGGGTTGCGCGCGAACTTCTTGCCCGAATTGGATATCAGCTCGTACAACATGGTATCACTGGTGTCTTGCAGGTAATATCAAGGAAAACATTAAAAAAGCTCCACCCGCGGCATATTTTAAAAGTGTGCATGAGAATCCGCTCATGAGGTGGAAAAATGAAGATTGTCGTTGCCGATGCGCCGAGCCTGAAATATTCCGTTGATGCTATCGCATGCCTTGTGGAGGAGGGGGTTTTCGAGATAACCAAGGGCGGGATACTGCTCAAGGCCATGGACCCGTCCCAGATTTCCATGATTTCGTTCTCGATGCCCAAGGAGACTTTCCTGGAGTACAGCGTGGAAGAGGAAAGGAAGGTGGGGCTGGACATAGAGCAGCTCTCGAGCGTGCTGTCCAGGGGCGTGCGCGGCGAGAAGGCTGAGCTCGGGGTCGAGGACGGCAGGTTCGTGATAAGGTTCGTGGGCGAGAAGAAGAAGAGGACGTTCAAGATTCCGATACTGGACATAGGCGAGGGGATGCAGAAGGAGCCTAAGATAGAGTTCAAGAATTACGTGAAGATAACGGCAGACGCCTTCAAGGAGGTGCTCAAGGACGCAAAGCTCGTGAGCTCGCACATAAGGCTCTCGCTAGGTGCCAATGAGTTCGTCGCAGAGGTCAAGGGCGACAGCGGGGACGTGCGCGCGGAATTCGAGAAGGACAGCGCGCAGATAGCTGAGCTGAAATCGACTGTGGAAGCCAAGGCGACCTTCCCGCTCCAGTATCTGGACGACATAACCAAGGCGAGCCCGGGCAGCGAAGTTATAACGCTCTACATAGATACGGACAGGCCGCTGAAGGTGGAGTACAAGATACTCGGAGCCGAAGTGAAGTACTACCTTGCGCCAAGGATAGAAAGCGAGTGATTTTCCTTTAAGCCCTGGCTTTTCCGGTTCTGGCTTGCGCGAGCATTATTGAAAGGCCGAGCAGCGCGAATGCGACAGGGGCGCCGGGGCATGCCGGAGCAGGGGCTTGTGCTTCCTCGTTTCTGAGCGAGTATTGCACGCTCGAGCTGAGCACTGTTCCCTGGACTCCTGCCACAAATGGCATCGTGTACAGGTAGCCGTCCTCTATCGACGAGCGGTTGAGCGGATAGGGGATACGGAGGCTCTGGCGGGGCGCCACGACCACGATGCGCTCCTCGCTTCCGTATGCCTCGGTCGGCGCGTTGAATGAATAGCTGAGGAGCTCGTAGCCTTCCGTGGGGTTGAAGACGCCCACGGTGAGTTCGCCGGTGCTGTTGTCATAGGTGTAATTCATTCCTGCCAAGCGGCCGAATGGGCGCGCTTCCTGCGGTTCCATGGAAACGTTGACCGAAAGGTCGAAGCCGCTCCCGCCGCGCGCGTTCACCAGGTCGAATGCCGCGCTCTGGTTCTCCCCGAAGAACAGGTCCATCTTGCTCGAGGAGATGAGCTCGCTGGAATAGAACATGGCGACGTGGTTCGCGGACAGGGCGCCGGCTTCCCCGAACGTTGGATCGGCCGCTATTGTCTCGTTGCCCACGAACACCTCTACCCAGGCGTGCGGCTGGAAGGAGCCGTTCTGGTAGACGTATCCGGATACGAAACGGGACTGGAGGCCCACCGAGCTGAGCATCGCTATCAGGAGATGGGAATACTCGGTGCACACGCCCTGGCGCTTCACGAACACTTCGGAGGCAGGCAGGCTCTTGCCGAAATAGGAGATGTTGTACACTACGTTCTTGTGCACCCAGTCGGTGAGCAGGGCGATGGTCTCGAGCGAGGAAGCGGAGGAAAGCTCGTAAGCCTTGCTCTTTATTTCCGGCGTGAAGTTGGAAGCGCCGTAAGCGTCCATGGGCATGAACGGCACCTGGCCGTCCTGCGGGAATGAGGACTGGTATTGCACCTCCACGAGGGCGCGAGCCCGCACCGTGGTGTTCCTGGGCTTGTCCGCTGAATACTTGATTTTTATCAGCTCGCCTTCTGCGTCCGGCTGGCCGTTGGTCTCGAGCGTGAGCACGCGCTGGTTGGAGTTGTTGGCAAGGAAGAAGCCGTCGAGCGCGATGTTTTCTATTGAGGAGTCGTTGACGCTTATGCGCCAGTCCTTTTCCACTATCGCGCGCATGTAGCCGGTATCCGCAAGGGAAACAGACATGAGCGCGAGCAGGGCGAGGGCGAGCGCGTATTTGCGGTCCATGGCCTACGCCCGCAGACGCCGCATGCTTTCCACGCGCTTCTGCACCAGGGAATGCGTGCCGATGTCCCTCCTGTGCCAGAGCGGGCCGCCGACCGCCTCGGTGGCCTCCTCGGCCTTCTCTTCGGCGTTCTGGAGCGTGTCGTTCAATCCGACTACGGCGACTGCGCGCGAGTTCGTGGTGTAAATCCTGCTGGCCTTTTCATAGCCCGAGGCATAGTAGAACTTCGCGCCCGAGTCCCAGATGCGCTTCTCGTCCACGTTTATCTCGCTGTCCGCGAGCGGCTTTTCAGGGTAGCCCGTGGGCACGAGGTATTTCACCACCGTAGCCTTTTCGGTGAAGGTGGCGGTCTTGAGGTTCTCGTCGGCTATGGACTGGAGGATTTCCACGAATTGCGTCTTCAACACGGAAAGCACGTTCATGGCCTCCGGGTCGCCGAACCTCGCGTTGAATTCTATCAGTTTCACGCCGTCCTTCGTGCACATGAGCTGGGTGTAAAGCACGCCCTTGAACTGCGCGTCCTCCTTGCGCAGCGCGTCCACGACTGCCTGGGAAATCTGCCTGCCGTCCTCGATGTCCTGCGGGCGCATGAAGGGAAG
>CABMJK010000050.1 GCA_902386535.1 Candidatus Burarchaeum australiense
ATTATGGCCACCACGAGAGCGAGAATCGGGATGAGGAAGACCGGCAGGCCGAAGGAGACTGAGAATGCGAAGAAGACGAAGATGGCGATTATGAAGGCGCCCGCGGCCGCGCCGAACTCCATGGCCCGGCTGGCCTCGATGTGCCTGTGCTTGAAGAAGCCGCCCCACCAGCGGGCAAATCCCTCTATTGTGCTTCTCGCTTCTGATGCAGCCACTGGAGAACCCCTCGCTCAAGAATACATTTTCGCCTATTTCTTTCCCTGCTTGTTCCTGCTTATGCGCAGCCTACTTCTTTCTGCCAAGCCCCTTCTTCAGGTTCGAGACAAACGCATCGCGCTGGTCCGCGGGCGTGTTGGAATAATCGTATATGACTCCGCCGAGGTCTTCGTAGGAAACGAGATCCTTGGCGACGACGTAGTCGAGAATCTCGGTCCTGCGCCGCATCTCCTCGCCCACCTGCTTGTCGGTCATGCCGAAGCGCTTGGCATAGCGTGCGAGCAGCACCGAGTCCGCGCCCGTGTTCACGAACTTCCTTTCGCGGTCGTCGAACTCGTAGAGCGTGTTCAGGTAGGCGGCCTCGTCGCCCTCCTGCCAGACCTTGTTGAGCATGCTCTGCGGCAGGTTCCTGGACTTGACGGCATTCTCGACCTTGTCGGGCAGGTCGCCGCGCGAGCGCCACAGGATTTCCGAACACTGCGCCACTCGCCTCTTCTTGTCGATGTCCGTGCCGAGAGTGATGACGAGGTCGAGCATGGTGATCATGTTGGTGGGCACTGACATGGGCGGGTTGCGAATCCTCTTGATGACCGCGGTGCCCATCTCCTGCGAGTGCAGGGTCGTCATGAACGGGATGCCCCAGTTGGCGCCCGAGAAGAGCTCGACCGCTTCCTCGCCTCGCGTTTCGCCTACGACGAGCCGGTCGGGCCTCATGCGCAGGGCGTTCATGATCTGGTCTAGGACGGTGCGCAGCATGCTGATTTCAATGCCGCGCCTCATGGCCTCCTCCTTCTTCTCGCTGTAAACGCCGATTAGCGGAATCCAGTTGATGAACTTGTCGTAGAAGCGCAGCTCGTTGATTTCCTCCTCGATGCTTATGACGCGCTCGCCGCGCGGGATGAAGACCAGTAGGGAGCTGAGGGCGCTCGTCTTTCCTGTAGCGGGCGCGCCCGTGACCACGATTTGCGCGTTCTTGAGCTCGACCGCCATCCAGAGGAAGGCGCCGATTTCGGGCGTGGCCGTTCCGAGCTTGATTATCTTGGCAAACGTCCAGGGGTCGGTGCCCAGCAGGCGGATGTTGGCCGTGGCGCCGGTGAGCGAGGCGGGATAGATTTGCGCGTGCAGCCTCGAGCCGTCGGGCAGCTGCGCGTCCACCACCGGGTGCAGCGGGTCGAGCTGCTTGCCCAATGGCCGGAGAATCGCGTTCATCACGCGCCTGAACGAGCGGTCGTTCACGAAGCGCAGGTTCGTGGTGCACCGCCCGTACTTCCTGTGGTAAACGTGAATTTCCCTCATTGGGTGGTCGACTTCGATTTCCTCCAGGTTGTCGCGGTCGTTGATCCACAGGTACTCGATGGGCCCGAAGCCCACGGTGTCTGTCGCGATTATCTCGGAGATGATGTTCTTCTTGTCCGCCGGCAGCTGCGGGTAGATGAGGTTGCACATTTCGAACGCGATTTCCTTGGCCTTGATGAGCACCGCCGAGCGGGTGTTGATGTCGAACGTCTCCGGGTGCAGCTGCTCGACGTATTTCTCGGCTATCTGCGCGGTCGTGTAGTGCTTGACGATTTCCGCCGCCTGCCAGTCCTCGGGCAGCAGCTTCGGGAAGAGGATGTAGTAGGTGCGGCCTATGTCCTCGATGTCGTAGATGCCGACGCGGCCGTAGGCCTCGAGCTGCTTCGCCTTTTTCTGCGGCGGGAGCTCGAGTGCCCTGAAGGATATGCTGGAAGGCGAGCCCACGCTCGTGAGCGCAGTCTCCTTGTAAATCACTGTGGCTATGTTCTTGCCCTCGCCCACGTATCTGATTTCCTGGTTGCCCGAAGTAAGAGTCTCTTCTGCCGTCTGATCACCAACAGGTAATCGGGCAGGTGGTTTAAAAGTGTTTGGGCTCGAAGGCTGGGTTTGCTCACGTGCGAATCGGTCCTGTCTTCGGCATCTTCCTCTTGGCGTCAGGCCCCTCGGCAGCCATCATCCCAGCTATCCGCTTCTCAAGAATCCGTGTCATAACGCGCATGGATGCGTGCATGTGATGCGCGATCTCCGCATAGCTAGCGCTGTTGCTGCGCATCGGCGGCAGCTCGGCAAGGTTGCCGCAGTACCGCACAGGGTCATAGGGATGCCACTCAATTCCATAGCGCGCGATTTCCTCTGCCATGAAGTTCTCGCGCGGCGCAAAAGGATAGTAAGTGTTGAAAAAGGTCACAAGCCCGCTTTCCATGTGCTCTTCGATGAATGCCGCTGTCGCAGCCATCTGCTTCGGCGTTTCGCCAGGTAGCCCGATCTGGAAGTAGCAGCATGTGTAAAGCCCTGCCTGCTTGGCGAGGTTCAGCGCCAGCATGAGTTCGTCATTATTGTATTTTCCGCCCCACCACTTTTCGCGCAGCGAGGCATCTATTGTCTCAGCTCCGAAGTGCACGTCTATAATGCCCGCATCTGCAAAGAGCTGTGCATGGTCGGGATGCCGGCTGCAGAAATCGATGAAGGTCAAGATGCGGCTCTGTACTGAAAATCGGAAGTTTTCATTTCCTGGCCTTGCCCTCCACGCAGTGAACTTGGAAATCAGGAGATCGGTTGCAACCGGATTCAGGAAGAAGTCCTCGTCGGCCGCGAATGCATACTTTGTGCCGAACAGTTTTTGCATCTGGCCAATGCCTTTCAGTATCCCACCCGGCTCGCCTTCCTGGTGCCAGCGCTTGTCTTCCTTTACCAGGCACATCCTGCAGGGCTTGTTGTATTCGCCCAAAAGGCAGCCCCTGTAGAAATAAACTCTTGCGATTGGTGTCATCAGTGGCGCCGCGAGCGAATAGTCGGGGTAAATGCCATCAGCATACTTGGTTTCGAACGCCACGCGGTATTCGGACGGAACCGCACCAGACTTGACAACTGCCGGTGGCTGCCAGCCATTTGCAATTGCATAAAGCGGAAGGTCTCCGCTTCCCTGCACGAGCACTGCACGTGGCATCAATGACCGCTCAACGAAGCGAGCGCCCTGACCGCCCACTATTACCGGAACTCCTGGCCACCTGCTTTCGCACATTTCGGCCAGCGCAGCTACGTAATGCTGCGAATCGAGGTGAGGCAACGAGATTGCAATGAATGCGGGCGCGCCGGAAGCAAAGGAAGCGTCCAGCTGGTGCATGATTTCGTCCTTTGCGCCTTTGTAATATGCTGTTCCCATGCCCTCTTTTTCCAGCATTGCGCCGAAGCGGAGCAGCGCGGAGTTGATCAAAGTGATGTTGTCGGCATGCAGCAGTTCCCCGGCTGGAATAGGCGCATAGAGTGTACGCGCCGAATATTCAGTAGTAGCCGCATCTAATCTTCCAAGCCGTTCGGAATGCTCCTCGCTGAACCACTCTGCCTTGGGCTCGACAAGAGGTGCGGATATTAGGATTGCAGTGCGTTCGTCCTGCGCCATAGTCTCACCCCGTTGAATATTACGTATTTGGAAGATATGAAGCTGCGCACAAGAAAATGCCGAAATTTATAAATTATGGCTAGAAAATTAGAAAATATGGCAAAATAACTTTGAAATCAGCGTTTACCCAAATAGACATCGGCCAGCGTTTTCTTTTCGAGGATGCGCTTCCCGCCCTCAAGCACAATCCTACCGGTGTCAATTACATAGGTCCTGTGGGCGAGGTGAACGGCTGCCTTGGCATTCTGCTCGACCAGCAGTATCGAAGTGCCATGCCTGCTCAGGTCGGCCAGCTTGCTGAAAACATGGGACAGCAGCTTTGGCGAGAGGCCCAGTGAGGGCTCGTCGAGCAGCAGCAGCCTGCTCTCGCGCGCAACAGCACGGTCCAGGGCAAGCATCTGCTGCTCCCCGCCTGAGAGGGAATATGCCTTCCTTGCTTTCAGCGCTTCGAGCTGGGGAAATTCCGCGTAGGCCCGCTGCAGCCGCACTTTTCTCTCTGCGCCGCCCAAATCCAAGATGCCAACAAGGAGGTTTTCTTCCACGCTGAGCTCTCCGAATATCACCCGGCCTTGGGGTATGTAGCAGATACCCCTGCCTGCGAACGCATGCGTTGGCATGCCCACCAGCTCATTGCCCTCGAGGTTTATGGAGCCGCCCATCACGTTTGCAATGCCCATTACAGCCTTGAGCACGGTGCTTTTGCCCGCACCATTGGGACCTATGAGCGCCACTATTTCGCCGGGCTTCACGCGCAGGTTTATTCCGTGCACTATCTCGATGTCCCCGTAACCCGCCCGCAGTTCATTTATCTCAAGCATATTTTTTCCCTCAGATGCTGCTTAATGAAATCCTCCCGAAGATTCCCTTGGGCCGCCACAATATCACCGCCATCAGCACTGCGGAGAAAACCATCATGCGCAGCGCACCTATTTGCGCTCCGCCCATATCGAAGAAGCGCAGCCCCTCGGGCACCAGGAACAGCAGGAGCGTGCCGATTATGGCGCCTTTTGTTGATGCAAGGCCGCCGACGACCACCATGGCCACTATCATTGCAAGCGGGGAAAGGGTGAAGCTTGAAGGGTCGATGAAACTGATGTAATGGGCATAAAAGGAGCCCGCCACGCCTGCAAAAAACGCGCTTGCAGCCAATGCCTCGAGCTTAAGCCTTGCGGTGTTTTTGCCCAGTGCCTGCACCCTCACTTCATCATCGCGGACAGCCTCGAGCAGCCGCCCGTAGGGAGAAGAGGCTATCCTGTGAATCAGGTAGATGCAGACCGTGCATACGACTGCAACAAGCAGCAGCATGGCCTCGTTCGACTGGAAGACGAAGCCCAGTATGCTGGGCCGCGGAATGCCGATTATGCCGAAGGGGCCCCGCGTAATGCCCGTGAAGCCTACCTCGAGGGAATAGATGAGATAGGCGAATGCCAGTGTTGCAAAAGCAAGGTAATCTCCAGAGAGCCGTACGGTAAGCCGCCCTATTGCGATGCCGAACAGTGCTGAAACAATGCCTGCCATAGGCAGCGCCATGACAAACGGCACCCCGGCCAGCACGAGCAGCGCGGAAGTGTAGGCGCCTATGCCAAAAAGCGCCATGTGCGAAAGGTTGATTATGCCTGTATAGCCCATTGCAAGATTGAGGGCGCACGCTGAAAGTGCGGTTATGAAGAACAGCGTTGCGAGATAGACTAGGTAAGCCTCAATCATGCCCTGCTCCCCTCCTTTTTAGCCCCGAAAATTCCCTGCGGCCTGAATACTAGAAACGCTGCGAGAATAGTCATACCTATGGCGTATTTGAACGTCGAGGGCAGGAACCACGCGCCCATATTCTGCACCATGCCGAGGAGTATTGCGCCCAGCGCAGCGCCCGCTATTGTGCCGATTCCGCCCATTATGGCGCCCGTGAAGCCCGCGAGGACAAGGTCGATGCCGCTTTCAGGCCTCATCGACTGCTCAGCCCCTATCATTATGCCGGCCACTCCCGCCAGAAGCGAGCTTATGAGAATCACCATCAGGTGTATGCGCTCCACGTCTATTCCATTCACGGCGCAAAGAGCCGGCTGGTCTGCAACCGCCCGCAGCATCAGGCCCCAGTCGCTGCGCCTAATGAAATACATCAGCAGCAACATCAGTGCGATGGTTGCTGCGATAATGACTAGCTGCCACAGAGTAAATATTGCGCCGAGAAGCTCGAAAGAAGGATTGCCGAAAGGAAGCATTATCATCCTACCCTCTCCTCCGAAAAACAAGATGAGGGCGTTTATGAGCAGAAGAAAAAGGCCTGTCGAGCCGATGAACATCATGGTTGCTGTCGCCTTTCTTTTGCGCAGTGGCGCGTAGTATAGGAGCTCCATAAGGGCGCCGAGAGCCATGCATAAGGTGAGTGCCATGGCCGCTGCTGGGAAAAATCCAAAACCCGCAGTATTCATGAAATAGTAGGCCGCAAACCCGCCTGCCACGACCGTGGCTCCGTGGGCGATGTGGATGAAGCGCGCGGTGGAATAAACCAGCGCGTAGCCTGCTGCCACAAGCGAATAGATGCATCCTATCACGAGACCGTTTGCAAGAACCTGCGGGGGAAAGAGCATAGCATAACCTCGCTGCATTAAAGAAAAATTAAAACAGAAAAGAAAGGAAGGGCTAAGGCGCGTAAGGCACCGCCTTGCCACCCGAGACGACCATGACCTGCATTGCGGCATCCTTGAGGTCGCCCTTCTCGTCGAAGCTTATCGGGCCCGAAACGCCCTGATAGCCTTGCACGTTGTAGAGCTCGTTCTTTATCGCGGTGGGGTCTGTGCCGACCTTCTTCATCACATCCGCGACTATGTGCACGGCATCGTAGGCCTGCGGGGCACAGATGGTTATCTGCTCCTTGCCCAGCTTCGCCGTCATCGCAGCCTTGTAGGCGTCCGTAAGGGGTGCGTATCCCTTTGTGAAGTAGATGCCCTCCGAGGCCTGGCCGGTCTCATTGTATATCTGCGGGTCATCCCAGACATCGCCGCCCATTATAGTTACAGCCAGACCCAGCTCCTTCGCCTGCTTGAGGCCAGGTATCGTAGCCGGCGTATACGCAACGAAATACAGCAAGTCGGGCTTGGCTTCTTTCGCCTTGGTGAGCTGCGTCCTCAGGTCAGAGCTCGCCACCTCGAAGGATTCGTCCGCAACGACTTGACCGCCTAGCGCAGTATATTCCTCCTTGAACTTGTCTCTCATGCCCATGCACCACTCGGAGAGGCATGAGACGATGGCGACTTTTCTTGAACCTAGGTCTTTGTATGCGAACTCGCCTGCGAACTTGCCCTGGTAGTCGTCGGAGGGATAGTCCCTGAATACATAGTCGCCGGCATCCCGTACACCGGGGTTGGACGAGCAGTCCGAGAACAGCACGACTTTGGCAGCCTCTGCCAGGGGTGCAACTGCAAGCGTTTCGGACGAACACGAGCCACCTATTATCACAGGCACCTTGTCGATGTTTATGAGCTTGTTGCCTGCCTTTGAGGCGCCTTCCGCGCCGCAGGTTCCGTCCTCGTAAATCACCTTCAGCTCCCTGCCGTTTATGCCGCCTGCGCTGTTAACGTCCGCGACGGCTAGTTCAACCGAAGCCTTCGTGCTCTCGCCTATTGATACGGCGTCGCCTGTGAGGGGCCCGATGAAGCCGATTGTTATTGGCCCTGTTTCGGCCGCCGGCTGGCTGGGCATGCCAGGCTGCTCCGGCACAGATGGGGCGGGCTGCCCGCCGCCACAGCCGAATAAAAGCATGGCACATACCAAGAAAACCACCACATATGCGTTTCTCATCCCGAACACCCCCAAATATCGACTACCGTTTTTGTTTTTCGTAAAAAACATCAGCTTAGGCCACCATCGCCCTCTGCGAATGGGTCCGGATTTGCGCGCGCTTGCCGCTGGTTTCAGGGCCACCGAGGTAGGCAGCGAGAACTGCCTTGTTTCTCCTTATTTTTTCAGGCCCGCCTTTCGCAACAATCTTGCCCTCTGCCATAAACAGCACGTCATCTGCGATGTCCATCACAAACGCCATGTCGTGCTCAATGACGAAAATCGTATCGCCCTGGGCTTTCAGCGCAAGCAGCACGTTCTTGATCTGCTCCCTTACCACCGGGTTGACGCCTGCCACAGGCTCGTCGAGCAGGAGCACGTCGTGTGGTGCTGCAATCGCCATTGCAAGCGAGAGCAGCTTTCTCTGACCGTAGGAAAGCTCTGAAACGTTTGTCTCAAGCGGCATTTTGAGCCCAACGCGCCCGATGGCTTTTTCCGCATCTGCCCTCGAAACGGATTTCGGCGAAACGGCGTTTGCATAAATGCCTTCGTTGCTGCTGTTGGCGCAGATGTCGATGTGCTCAAATATCGAGAGATTCCTGAACAGCCGTGTTTGCTGGAATGTGCGCGAAATCCCGAGCCGCGCCACCCTGTGGGGCGCAAACCCTTTCACAGCATCTCCGTTTATCGTTATTTCGCCTGCATCGGGCATAAGGAAACCGCTTATGAGGTCGAACATCGTTGTTTTTCCAGCGCCATTCGGACCGATGAGCATGACTATTTTGCCTTTCGCTATGGAGAGGGAGCAGGAGCTCACTGCGCAGATGCCTCCAAAAGATTTTGAAAGGCCCGAAACCTCAAGGCCTGTTTGCATCATCCTTTCTCACCTCCCAATCAAAATTACGCGTTTGGAGGATATGAAAGTTGGCACGCAGAAATGCCAAACTTTATAAGGAAGTTGGATTGTAATTAGTAATTGTGGCAAACTCGATTGTGGCAACGGCGGACTTAGATAGGAAGGACCTAGGCATATTGAGGCTGCTCGACGCCGACGCGCGCAGGCCCTACTCGGAGATGGCAAAGAAGCTGAGGATGTCGAAGGATGCGGTGCAGTACAGGGTCGAGCGGATGAAGGAGCAGGGCGTGATAAGGGGCTTCTACGCCGTGATAGACCCTTCGGTGCTCGGCTACATGAACTACAGGTTCTTCCTCAAGCTGCGCGGGGCCACGCCCGAAATCGAGCGCAAGATCATCGACTATTTCGTGAAGGACCCGCGCTACTGGTGGGTGGACAGCGCTGACGGCTTCCGCGACCTGGGCGTGGGCTGCTGGCTCGCCAGCGCAGGCGAATTCGCGGAAGAGAAGGCCAAGGTGCTCGGAAGGTTCGGCCAGCACATAGCGAAACTCGAGGAGGCGGTTTTTACCGCCTTCTACCTCTACCCGCGCGTCTATCTGGAACCGAAGATTACAAGCAAGATCGTGCCGCTCGTGCTGTGCCAAGGGCAGAAGGCAGATGTGGATGAGCTGGACTGGAAGATTCTCGGGCTGATAGCGAATGACGCGCGCGCATCGAGCATCAAGATTGCGGGCAAGGCCGGCGTGACGCCTGCCACGGTCTTGAACCGGATGAAGGCCATGGAGCGAAAGGGCGTCATAAGGCAGTACAGGGCGATGATTGACCTCGAGAAGCTGGGCTACTACTGGTACAAGGTGGAATTCACGCTGCGGGACTATTCGGTGAAGGGGAAGATGCTGGAGTTCTTCAGGCACCACCCGAACATCGTGTATGCCTACGAGGCCATTGGCGGGGCAGACCTCGAGGTCGAGATGGAAGTCGAATCTTACGCGAAGTTCAGGGAGGTGCTTGACGCCATAAGGGCGAAGTTCGGAGACAAGATAGACACGTTCCAGCACCTGCTGTGGTACAAGGAGCACAAGATAACCTACCTGCCGCACCGGGCCGCAGAACATTTATAAGAAAATCGCGGTCCAGTAACGTCATGAGCCATTCCATAATCGAGTTCACGCCAGCCCACAGGGAAGCGGTGGACGCGATTTTGCACGACGTGACACTGTCCTGGGGCAAGCAGTGGTACGAGAACATCTGCCACATGTACTGCCTTGAGTGCACGTCCAAGGGTTTCCTGCTCAAGTATGTAGCTCTTGACGGCCAGGATGTAGTCGGCACGATTCTCCTGAGGCGCGCCATAGATATGTATGTAATCGAGTTCCTCGCCGTGAAAAAGGGCCTGCGGGGCGTGGGAGTGGGCAGCGAGCTCGTGCACTTTGCCGAGAAGCTTGCGAGGGAGAAGGGCGCGAAGGGCCTGCGCGTGGATGTCGCGAGCGACCTCAGGCAGAACCTTTCATTCTACAGGAAGCTCGGCTTCGAGATATGCGGCCATGTGCAGGATTTCTACGAGCCCGGGGACTCGCAGGTCTTCCTGACGAAGAACTTGGCAGCCGCACAGGTGGAAAAGGCTGAAAAATAGAAAGGTTTATAATGAACAACTTGTTTATCATAGCATGTTAAAAAATAACGTCACGCAGGGGCTTCTGCAGGCCATCGAGCGCTCACCGGCCGGCATTGCCGGGCTCGATGTGCTTGAAAGTTTGGGGCTGGCAGATGCCGCTACACTAAGGACAACACTCAGCAGGCTGGGTAGGGGCGGCCGCATCGTCCACCTGAAGCGCGGCACCTATTCCACCATACCCATCCGCGATGCCTATGCGTGCGCCCAAGCGCTGTTTAACGGCTACCTCGGCTTTTCCACGGCACTATACCTGCACAAGCTGATTGCAGAAGTGCCGTTTACAATTACGGTTGTAACAACGGCGGCGTCGGAAACCAAAAAAGTCGGGGAATATGAGTTCAGGGCAGTGGCGCTCGGGGAAAAGGCGGTGGGCTTCGAGCGGAGGGGCGATTATGTCGTGTCGACGCGCGCAAAGACGCTGTTCGACTGCGTTTATTTGCCGGAGTATGCCGTAGAGCGGCGGAAGCTCGTCGAGGCGTTCAGGGAGGCGCGGCTTGCTGCGCGGGAATGGAAGGAGTTCCGGCTTTACGTCGCAAAGTTCGCTTCACAGACAGGTCGGACGAAGATGCTGGCAGTTGAAAAAGAGATTCGGGGTGGAAAATATGGTTGAAGTGAATCTCGAGGTGTGCAGGGTGCTGGCGGCCCAGCACGGCCTGCCGCTGGACTTCGTTGCGAAGGAGCTTTATGTTTTCGACGTGCTCGGGCAGATTGCGATGCTCACGGCGCCTTCGAAGAAGCTCGTGTTCAAGGGAGGCACGGCGCTGAACAAGGTCTATCTGGAGAAGCTGCAGCGGTTCTCCGAAGATTTGGACTTCGATTTTGACAGCGAAAGCATAACGGAAACGCGAAGCTATTGCGAGCGGCTTGCCAAAGGGCTGACAGGCTACAAACTCAGGGATTTGAGGAAGGTGCGCGACACTATCCAGTTCGAATGCGAGTATGACAAGCCCCTTGGAGGAAAAGACCATGTTCGGGTGGATGTGGCTGCAAAAAAGATCATCTCTGAAAAGCCGGTTGTGATAAAGCCTGCTGTCTCCACCTATACGCAGCGATTCGTGACGGGTTTTTACGTGTATTCACTGGAAGACCTGGTTGCGAGGAAGCTCCATGCCCTGAGGACAAGGGCCGAGGGCAAGGATTTTTATGATGTCCATAATGCGCTGCCCCTGTGCGGCAGGATGACAACCGCCATCAATAAAATGCTCCTGTCGGAGAAAATGAAGGAAACTGCCGCAGAGTTCATCCAAAACACAATCGCAGTCGTGAAACAGGCAGATTACAGGAAATTGAAGAAGCAGACAAACCAATTCATTCCGATGGCTAGCAGGCCGAAGGACTGGCTGGAGCTGAAAAACGACCTCGTGCTTAAACTGGAACGTCTTCAATAGGCAAAAAGTCAGACTAGCACTAGCACGCCATTCATCTTCTCGGCGGCCGCCAGCGCGGCTTCTGCTTCTTCGCGGCTCATTGCCTTCCGCTCGACGAGCGCATGCACCTTCGTCATCATGTGCAAGAAGGCAGAGAGCGCCTTTGGAACGTTCAGGTCATCATCCATGGCAGCCTCGAACGCCCGGAGCGCGGCTGCGGCCATTTCCCGCACCTTGCCGTTCTCCATGCCACCCGTGTAATTCCGCAGCAGGGCGCAGCATTTCTCAAGCCGCGCAATGTCGCGCTCGTACTGCCGCGCCTTCGCAAACGTGAAGTTCAGCCGCTCGCGGTAGTGCCTGCTCAGGAGGAGATAGCGGATCGCCCGGGGCGAATAGCCGCGCCGCACGAGCTGCGGAAGCGTGTAGAAGTTCCTCAGCGACTTGCTCATCTTCTGCTCCTCGATGAGCAGGTGCCTGCAGTGCATCCAGTAGCGCACGAACTTCCTGCCGGTGGCGCCCTCGCTCTGCGCAATCTCGTTCTCATGATGCGAGAAGACGAGGTCGCTGCCGCCCGCGTGGATGTCGAGCGTCGGGCCCAGATATTTCAGGGCCATGGCGCTGCACTCGATATTCCAGCCCGGCCTGCCTGGGCCCCAGGGCGAATTCCACCAGACGTTCCCCCGAGCATGCGAGGACTTGGCCCGCCATAGCACGAAGTCGCCCATCTCGTACTGCCAGTAATCGTCCTTGCTTATGCGCCTCTCGAGCTTCGCAAATTTGCTGCGCGGAGTGCGCGACAGCCGGCCATAGTTCCGGAAGCGCGAGATGTCGTAATAGACGTTGTTGTCCCCGGGCCAGACGTACGCATACTTCCGTTTCATCAGCTTTGCAATCAGGCGCACCATGTCGGGCACGTGCTTGCTGGCCGGCGCAACTATCGCGGGCCTGAGCAGGCGCAGGGTCTTTGCATCGCTGAAGAAAGCGCGCGCATTGCGGCCCGTGATTGCAAGCAGTCGCTTCAGCGAGCCGTGCGCGGGCCATATCGACTTTATCTCGACGTCGGTGAGGTTCATGACGTGCCTCACGCGGTAGCCGCGGTAGGCGAGCCAGCGCCGCAGGATGTCCTCGAAAATGTAGGTCTTGAAATTGCCGATGTGGGGCGCCATGTAGACTGAGGGGCCGCAGGTGTAGAGCTTCACGTGGCCCGGCTGCAGCGGGACGAATGTTTCCTTCCTGCGCGAAAGCGTGTTGTAGAATCTGAGCATCCACCCGCCTCTCATCCACCCATTTCAGCCAGTTCGCCTACTTCGCCTGCTGCATGTGGCCGAAGCTAACTATGCCGATCCAGAAGCTCAGCAGCATGAACAGCAGCATCGCGCCCAGGTCAACGTAAAGCGGAAATTGCTGCACTGCCGGCCCGAGTATGGCCCCGCGGAGGGCGTCGACGCCGTAGGTCAGCGGATTGAGGTAGGTCAGGGTTGCGAGCCATGCCGGCAGGTTGCCTGTGGGAAAGAGCGCGCCGCTCAGGAAGAACATGGGCCACATGACGAAGTTTATCACGAGGCCGAATGCTTCCTGGGTTTTCAGGTTCGAGCCTATGATGAGCCCCAGGCTGCCCATCAGGAGCGAAAGCGGGATCAGCAGGAGGAATGCGAGCACGAAGGAATATGGCGTGAAGGAAATGCCGATGGCCAGCCCGAGGAGCAACACCACGAGCCCCTGCAGCATGGATTCGGTGCAGCCCCCGAGCAGCTTGCCGAAGAACACCGCCCCGCGCGAGACCGGAGCCACCAGCACGGCCTTCAGAAAGTCCAGCTTCCTGTCCCAGATTATGTAGATGCCGTAGAAGGTGGAGGTGAAGAGAACGGTCATCGCTACGATGCCAGGGAACATGAACTGCTGGTAGTTGTAGCCCTGCACCTCGACGTTCGCGCCCAGGCCCGTGCCGAAAAGCACTATCCACATGATGGGAGAGACGATGGAGGAAATTATGCGCTCGCGCTCCCGCAGGTAGACTATGAACTCGCGCCTCCACATGGCCAATACGGCTTCAGCTTCGCTCATCGTCTCGCCAACCCGCTCATTCAATCTCAAACTCGCTCATCGTCTCGCCAACTCGCTCATTCAATTTCAAGCTCGCTCATTTTTCAAGCACCTGTTTTCCAAACGCCCATTTCCAAACCCCTATGGATTCGGGTGGTTCGCATAGTCCTGCATCATGCGCTCGTTGTAGTCTCCCTCGGCAGGCTCCTCGCGCAGCTCCCTGCCCGTATATTTCATGAACACGTCGTTCAGCGTCACGGTGTGCAACTCGATTTCCTTTATGTCCCGCATGCCCTTCACGACGCACGGCAGGTTCCTGGTCACGTCGTGCACGGTGACGTAATACCAGCCTTCCTTTTTCGCTATGGAGCGGACGCACGCGTGGCTGCGCAGCTGCTTCTCGTTGATGCCCGCGGCGCGCACCTTCACCACGTCGCCGCCCACCTTGCGCTTGAGGTTCGCGGGCGTGTCCAGCACGACAATCTTCCCGTGGTCCATTATGCCCACGCGGTCGCAGAGCATGTCCGCCTCCTCCATGTAATGCGTGGTAATCACGACCGTTATCCTCTTCTCGCGGGCTATGCGCGTTATGTATTTCCAGATGTGCTCGCGGCCCTGCGGGTCGAGGCCCAGCGTGGGCTCGTCCAGTAAAAGGACTCGCGGGGTGTGCAGCAGGCCCCGGCCCAGCTCGAGCCTGCGCCTCATGCCGCCGCTGTAGGTTTTCACCTGGTCGTTGGCACGGCTGGTCAGCTCGACTATGCGGAGCACCTCGTCATTACTTATCTTCCTCTCCGCCCTTGGCACGGCATAGAGCTCGGCGTGCATCTCGAGATTCTCGCGGCCCGTCAGCAAATCATCCGCGCTTGGCTCCTGGAAGACTATGCCGATGGAGGAGCGCACTCCCGACTGCTCCCTGATGATATCGTGACCGTTAACCAGGGCCGTGCCTTTCGTGGGCGCCAAAATCGTGCAGAGCATGGAAATGGTGGTCGTCTTGCCCGCTCCGTTGGGGCCGAGCAGGCCGAAAATCTCGCCCTCGGCCACCTCGAGGTTCAGCGCGTCCACTGCCTTGAGCTCTCCATAAGTTTTTGTGAGATTTTTAGTGACTATGGCCGCCATTTAACCCACACCAGGTTATCGGCGGTTTGCCTTTTTAAATTGCGCTTTACAAAATTCGTTCATGCGCGCATCGATAAACCACGCAACGGGCGAGGCCCGGCTCACGCCTGAGAGCGACGAGGACATCTGGCACATCGAGCGGGTGCTGGGGCCCGGCGACATCGTGAAGTCGCAGTCCATGAGGCGCTTCAAGCCCGGCGAGGGCGAGAGCGGCGACAAGCGGCCCGTGACCGTGGAAATCGTGGCAGAGAAAATCGAGTTCCACGAGCAGACGGGCAGGCTGCGCATTACGGGCAAGATAAAGTCGGGCCATCCCGAGGAATACATACAGATAGGCGCCTACCACACCATCGACGTCATCCCGGGCGAGCAGGTGAGCGTGGTGAAGAAGTGGAAGCCCTACCAGCTCGAGAGGCTGAAGGAGGCGCAGTCCGAGTCGCGGAGGCCGAAGCTCGCGATTGTGGCGATGGACGAGGAGAAGGCCACCATCGCGCTCGTGAAGGGCTATGGCGTGAGGAAAGTCTGCGAGATTGAGAGCCGCGCGAGCAAGAAGGACGAGAGGAAGGTGCATGCGCAGGCCGTGGCGAAATATTACGGCGCGATTCTGGACAAGGTGAAGGGCTACGGGCACCGCGTGATTGTCGCTGGCCCGGGCTTTGAGAAGGACAACTTCAGGAAATTCGTGGAGCAGAACGACAAGGACGTGCTGGCGCGGCTTTCCTTCGAGGGCTGCAGCAACTGCGAGATGAGCGGCATCTACGAGCTCATGAGGCAGGGGATTGTCTCGAAGATTGCGGGGCAGGAGCGGGCTGCGCGCGAGATTGAGCAGATGAACGAGTTCATAGGCGCCATTTCCGGCGGCCCAAGCTCAGGAACCGGCGGGAGCGGGCTCGCGGCCTATGGAAGGAAGGCCGTGGCAGAGGCATTGGCCTATGGGGCGATTGAGCGGCTGATGGTGAACGACGAGCTCGTGCGGCGCGAGGAGGAGATTGAGAAGCTGGTCGAGAAGGCCGAGGAGAGCGGGGCCAGGGTGGTCTATTTCAACGCGCACGAGTACGCTGGCAAGCAGCTCGAGGGCTTCGGCGGCATTGCGGCCTTCCTGAAGTTCAAGGTAAAGTAAATCTATATAAGAAGGGCCTGCAATCAAGCAGCGTGGAAGCGTCGCAAAGCTATATCGCAGTAGCCGTGGTGGCACTGGCCATAATTGCGTTGTTAGTGTTTGTCGTGAAGAGGAACGGACAGCAAAGGAAGCTTTCCAGGCTGGCCGCCCTGGCATTCGCATTCGTGCTTGCAGGAATTCTTTTCGGGGAGGACAGGCCGGTCGGCTATGGCCTGATGGGCATCGGCGTGCTTCTGGCCGTCGTAGATATAATCAAGAAAGCCAGGCGGCAGGAGGCCTGATTTTCATGGCAGAACTTGAAGAGGATAAATGCGCATCGCGCGGCAAGTTGGCGGGCCTAAAGAAAAAGATGGTTCTCATATATCTTGCAGCTGCGGTCGTGATAGGCCTAATGTTTTTCGTCCCCGCAGGCACGCTGGACTATTGGCAGGCGTGGCTTTACGGCGCAGTCGTCTTAATCCCGCCGATCTTCGTCCTTCTCTATTTCCTGAAGAAAGACCCGGAGTTCCTGGAGAAGCGCATGAAAACAAAGGAAAAGGAGAACAGGCAAAGACTGATAATCAAGATTGCGCTCGTACTTTTTCTCATCAGTTTCCTCATTCCAGGCCTCGACCACCGCTACCACTGGTCGGACGTGCCGGTTGCGCTCGTGCTTGCCGCAGATGCAATAATCCTTCTGAGCTACGCGCTGATCTTCCTAGTTTTCAGGGAAAACCACTACGCTTCACGTGTAGTCGAGGTTCAGAAGGGGCAGAAAGTAATATCGACTGGACCTTATGCCATAATCCGCCATCCGATGTATCTGGGCACGATGCTGATGTACCTGTTCACGCCGCTTGCGCTCGGCTCGTACTGGGCCGTGCTGCCCTTCTTCATCATGATACTTGCCGTGATCATACCACGAATCCTGAACGAGGAGGAAGTTCTTAGGCGCGACCTGCCCGGCTACGCGGAATATTGCCAGAAGGTGCGATACAGACTGATTCCGCATGTCTGGTAGCGGCGGTTATCCGATTCCGCGCCTCAAATAGGCCAGCTTCGTAAAGTCATACGCGAGCGTGTAGGTCGTGAAGGCCACGAAGGGCATCCAGGCACCCGTGAGCACGCCGTAGATTGCCGTGGGAATTGGATAATAGAGCATTGCCTCAGTCAGCACAAAGGCCCAGCCCTTCCCGTGCAGCACGTCATCGTAATAGTCCTTGAGCGTGCCGAAGATCACGAAGACCAGGAAGAAGGGCAGGAAGACGGTGTAGTCGAAGGGCGCGAAGAGCAGGAAGGAAATCACGATTAGCATCGAGGCCAGCACGTGGTTCTCATAGTCCAGCCTCCGCCGCAGCACGAAGCCCGCGATCATTGCAAGCAGGATGTTCGCCATCACGGCATCGTAGAGCACGAGCAGCGAGCCGAAGGCGCCCCAGGCCGCGCCCATCAGCAGGTCGGCGTCCCGGAACCACTTCAGGCCGTGCTCGTCGAGCAGGTCCGCAACCTTCATGGAATAGCCGAAGAGCGCGGAAACCGCGATTAGGTAAAGCAGTTCATACATGAGTTCATCCACCGGATTTTCACTGGCTGGTTTAAAAAATGCAGGTATCGCTCTCTGCTAATGCGGCCGCCGGGATTTGAACCCGGGTTATAGGCTTTTTTCGGTTTTTCTTTTCCGCACGCATTCCCTACAGAGGAATGGTGTCCCTTTCTCGCCGCCCTCTTTCCCGACGCATCGGGAAAGGGGCCGATTTCCGCCGAGCGGAAATACGGAAGCGAGAAAGAGGAGGGTTTTCTTTTTGGGAAAAAGAAAAGCCCTGGGAAGCCTAAGTCCTACCAGGCTAGACTACAGCCGCATAAGGAACCTACGGTTCCTTATTATCCTCCCTTTTCGAAATTCTGATGGGCCGCTTAATCTTTTTATAGGTGTAGGGGGAAAGGGTTATGCATGCGGCAAAACAACGTCTATAGGGAAGCCGCCGCGTGCGCCCGCGGACAGATGGTCGGGAGCGCTCTTTTTGCATTCAACAGCAACATCGACAGGGTTTTCAAGACCGACACCAAGGGAGCGCTCGCACTGGCCCAGAAAGTCGGGCTGAAGTCGCTGGCTGATGCGGTGCGCCGGGGCGAAGGCCGCGAGGAGATAGTGTCGCGCGGCACGCTCGAACTGCTAATGGCCGCGGGCAGCAGCGAGGAGAGGATTGGCGGGCAGGCCGGCAACATGGCCAACCTGGCTGCCGCGCTCGGGGTAAGGAGCTACATCCACTCGAGCGTCGTTTGCCGCGGGCTTACGAAGCACCTCCACCCGTCGGTCCTGGTGCCCTCGCCCTTCTGCTTCCAGAACGCGAGCGACATCATGAGCGATGGCGAGGTGCCCGTGCATTTCGTGGTCGACTTCGGCAGGGACCGCTACATCGCGGTGAACGACATGCACAACACGCACATGCTCATCAACAGGAACTTCAAGAGGTGCATGGAGAAGCAGGTGCAGCTCGTGGACCGCGCGGTCGTGAGCGGCTTCCACCTGCTCGACATACCCGAGCCCAAAGGAAGAATAGAGGAGGTAAACGTGCTGCTCAGGAGATGGAAGGGCGCGAACAGGCGGCTGAAGGTGCACTTCGAGATGGGCGATTACAAGAGGCAGGACGTGCTGGCATCTGTGTTAGAGATGTTCGTGCCGCACTGCGACAGCATTGGCTTCAACGAGCATGAGGCACGGCAGGTGGCGAGCGCCCGGGGCGCGAAGTGGCGCAATGAGGCCGCGTTCATGCAGGAAATGCTCGAGCTGTGCCCGAGCGCGGTGATGCACACGCGAGATTATGCGGTGATGGCGGGCGAGGGGGCGGATGACGCGGGAAAGAGGCTCGCCCTTGGCCACCTGCTCGCGGCGTTCAAGGCAAAGGAGGGCCGGGAGCCCCTGCTGGAGGAGCTCGAAAGCTTCGAGGCAAAGCCGGTCGAGGTTTCGGGAGAGGTCAGGAAGAAATTCGGGAGGGGCTTCTGCTTCGTGCCCGCGCTCTCGGTCGGGACTGCCAGCGGTTCGCTCGGCCTGGGCGACAGCTTCGCCGTGGGCTATTTCTGCAGCAAAGGGGAATGAGCTAACGGCGGAAGAGGGCGATTTTCGGCCCAGGTCAAGAATAGAATTATTTAACTTTGCCCCCAAAGGAAGAACGTGCGCGGTGCTTGGAGGCAATCACGGGCGCAAATCTCGGTAGAGCTCATCATAATTTTGGCAGCAGTCCTCGCAGTGGCGCTTATCCTGGTTGTGCAAATGCAGAAGATGGCTACGAAGGGAAGCGAAACGCTTGAGAAGCAGAGCGACAGCGCCCTGGGCGAAGTCGGGAGCATGATAAGGTGCCAAACCAGCGAGGACTGCCCGTCGGACTTCACGTGCAATGCGGCAAGGGGCGCGTGCGAGCAACCGTGAGGCGGCACGGCGTGCGAGTCTGCGACGGGTGCGGCTGCGCGCGGGCGCAGGTTTCCCTTGAATTCCTAGTCCTAGTGGCCGCTTTCCTGGCCTTCCTCGCGGCGTGGATGCCGGTGATTTCCAGGATTAACGCGGATGCAGGCAAGGGCATTGCAGAGATGCAGGCGCGGGAGACGGCGAGCGGGCTGGCGGCTGCGCTGGACGACGTGTGCATGTTGGGGGAAGGGAACGTGCGGATGGTGGATGTGAAACTGGCAGGGCCTGCGGACGTAGAGGGAAGGGGGAAGCGCGTTTTCGTTGTCGGCAAGGGCTATGCCGTGGCTGCCGACATGCTTTGCTCTTCCGGCCCGGATTTCAGGCTGCACGTTGACGGAAATGCGAGAATCAGGGTGTATGCCCAGGAAGGCGGAGTAAAGGTGGAACTAATAAATTACTAGGGGTGCCTAATCCTCCCGTGAGTCTCGAGGAAAGGACAGTGGGGCTGACGAGCTACATGCGCACGCTGCCCAGTGCAACCAGGTGCAGCATGGTGCTCCTGGCCCTGGGCTTTGTTTTCGGAATCCTGCTCGCCATGGTGAGCGGGAATGTGGGCGGCGCGGGCCTGATCGAGAACGCCGGCGCAGGCATATTCCTGGTCTCGATTCCCGCGTTCCTCAGCGCCTTCACGACCGTGCTCATCAAGCGCGAGCTCACGCTCAGGCGCATGCTCTTCCTCGCACTCGTGTGCGCCTTCCTCTATTCCATATTCTACCTGCTCGCCGTGGCATCGGGCGAACTCTATGCGGGCAGCATGAACCTGATTTTCGTGGGCTACGGGCTGAACTTCATCCTTTGGTATGCGATTGCGAAGATAGTCTTCAGGCTGAAATATTCGGCGTTCCTGTTCGCCATCCTGCAGCTCGCCTACAATGCCATCTTCTTCCTCGCGAGCCGGGCCATCGTGCTCGACAGCAGCCCGCTCGCGGCGGTCGTGAAATTCTACCTCGTGAGCGGAGTGTTCCTGCTCGCGCTCTACGCCATCTTCTGGCTCATCAACGCACCGCTCAAGCGGAACTTCGGCATAAGCGGCATAGACGCGCTCAGCCTTTTCATGGGGCAATGGCTCATGAGGAGCAGCGACATCGAGGAGATGTTCGACTCGGTCGGCCAGGAGGTCGAGACCACGGTGGGCGTGCTGGCCTTCAGGGGCAGGAAAGAGAAGTGCGCCTTCATAGTGCCGAACGTGCACTACGGGCCGATAGGCAACCTTGGCGGCAGCGAGTTCCCGCGCCTCATTGCGTGGATGACGGGCGCGAAGCACCATATGCAGGCTTTTGTTTTCCATGGGACGGCCACCCACGACTTCAACCCCGTGTCAACGCCCGAGGTCGAGGAAGTGTGGAAGGCGTGCGATGCCGCGCTGCGGAAGATAAAATACGAGGATGCACGCGGGGATTTCGCGGTTGGCGCGAAAGGCACGGCCAAGGCCCACTGCCTGCGGTTCGGGAATTCGGCTTTCATCGGCCTCACACGCGCACCGAGGACCACTGAGGACGTGGACTTCGCGCTGGGCATGGCCATCAGCGAGAGAGCGCGCGCCTGCGGAGTGCAGGTCCCGATAATATGCGACGCGCACAATGCCGAGATGGGCGAGATAACGCGCATTGACTCTGGCAACCCGATTGGCTTCGAGTACATGGACGCGGTCGCCGAAGCGGTTGGCAAGGCGGCCGGGAAGGAGGCGGTCAAGCTCGGGACCGAGAGCGACTCTTTCGAGGGATTTGAGAAAGACGGCATTGGCGTGAACGGCCTGAGGTGCGCCGCCTTCTCGTTTGGCAGGAAGAAATACCTCATGCTTTTGCTGGACGGGAA
This sequence comes from Candidatus Burarchaeum australiense, assembly GCA_902386535.1. Lineage (GTDB taxonomy): Archaea > Micrarchaeota > Micrarchaeia > Burarchaeales > Burarchaeaceae > Burarchaeum > Burarchaeum australiense. Next base: position 20,846 of record CABMJK010000050.1, read on the forward strand.
CGGAATTTTGCCGTCCTTCAGGCGCGAACTGCTCAGCCTGGTCGAGAACGAGACGGGCTTCAATGCCGAGGCCTACACGACCGACACGCACAGCGTCAATCTCGTGCGCGGGGTGCTGAACCCGGTCGGAAGCGCACGGGGAAGGGAGATTGAGAAGCGCGTCCTCGCGTGCGCCCAGAAGGCCATTGCCAAGATGGAGGCAGTGAAGGTGGGCTCCGCGGTCGAGCGCTTCCGCATAAAGGTCATCGGGCCGAGGCAGTCGAGCGAGTTCATCGGCACTGTCAACTCGATAGTCGCGATTGCCAAGATTGCGGTGCCTGCGATGCTGGTCGCGACCGTGCTTCTGGTGCTGTGGGCCGCGACGAAGATTTAGATTCCGGCAACTTTCCTGAGTGCCGCCTCGAGATCCTTGATTATGTCGCCAATGTATTCTATGCCCACAGAGAGTCTCACGAGGCCGTCAAGTATGCCCAATTGCTCTCGCTCTTCGGCTGGCACTGTGGCATGAGTCGTGCTTGCAGAATGAGAAACAAGAGATTCGACACTTCCAAGGCTGACCGCCCGCGTCGGGACGCGGAGGCTGTTCTGGAACACCTTGCCCGCTTCCAAGCCGCCCTCAAGCGTAAAGGCCACCATGTAGCCAGGCCCATTCATCTGGCCGCCGAATGGGAAGCGCGGGTCGAGGCCCGGATAAAAAACCGCGGAAACTTCCTTTTGCCCCTGCAGGAACTCCACCACTTGCTTCGCATTTTCTTCCATGCGCGGATAGCGCAAGTGTATTGTCTTCAGGCCCTGAGTTATGGTGTCTGCCTGGGGCGCAGCCAATATACCGCCCGTGTCCTTCCGCAAAAAGAACAAATCCTCTATGAATTTG
>CABMJK010000051.1 GCA_902386535.1 Candidatus Burarchaeum australiense
CGGAATCGATGATGTTCTGGTCATCGCTCTGGCTGCCCACCTGTGGGCCTAACGAGAAAAGATTGGTGGCGTAAAGCTCTGACTTTAACGAGTTCGACAAGGCCGAGTTGTCATACTCGACGATGGCCGAGGGGATGTGCTTTGAAACCGTGCCCGCGGTATAGCCAAATATGACTATCATGAGGAGGGGCAGCAGCATGAGCGGAATCAGCCGGGCCTTGTCCCGCTTCATGACCATCCAGTTCTTCCGGACTATGACGTAGAGCTTCTTCAGGTCCAGCGGCTTCTCGGAATCGCGGTCGTCCATTTTCATACGCCCTCTTCAGTTCCCTTGGTGAGATTTATGAACACGTCCTCGAGAGAGGATTCTTTTACGCTCAGCTCCAGCACGCTCGCGCCCTTCTTCGAGAGGAACGCGGATACGCTGTGGAGCATCGCGCCCCCGTTCTTTCCGACGATAAGTTCCACCTTGCCACCCTTGACGTTCATCGCTGATGCGCCCGAGAACTTCTGGAGCGAGGCCAGCAGCGCCTTGTCCGGGTTCTCCAACTCGAGTTCTATGACCGCATTGCCGCCATACTTGTCCTTCAGTTCCTGCGAAGTTCCAATTGCAACCAGCTTGCCGTTATTCATAATACCTATGATGTCGCACAGCTTGTCGGCCTCCTCCATGTCATGGGTGGTGTAGACTATCGTGATGCCGGTTTCGTTGAGCTTTTTTATGAGCGCCCTCAGGGAAATCCTGCTCTGCGGGTCGAGGCCGATGGTGGGTTCGTCCATGAAAAGTATCTCCGGGATGTGCAGCAGGCTGGCAGCTATGGAGAGCCTTTGGCGCATGCCGCCGGAAAATCCCTCCGAAACTACGTCCTTCTTGTCGTAAAGCCCGACCACGCGCAGAAGCTCGTCAGTCCTGCTCCGTATCTTTTCCAAAGACATACAGTAAAGCTCGCCGATGTACCAGAGGTTCTCGACTGGCGTAAGGTCGTCGAAAAGCGCGAATTCCTTCGGCACGACGCCGATCCTGCTTCTCACCGAAGCCGCTTCCTTGGTGACGTCGAAGCCAGCGACCTTGCCCCACCCGGCGCTGGGCGAGAGCAGGGTCGTAAGCATCCTTATGGTGGTCGTCTTCCCGGCGCCGTTCGGGCCGAGGAAGCCGAAGAACTCGCCTTTCCTTATCCTAAGATTCAGCGAGTCCACTGCGGTGAAGCTGCCGAACTTCCTGGTGAGCCCTTGGCATTCGATTACGTATTCTTCTGCCGCGCTCATAAAAGCACCTAAGCCTTCTTGGCCTTGGTCATTCCCGCAACGCGCTTCATCAGCCGCTCGGCAAATTTCCTAAGAACGTCTTCCTTGACAAAGACTATCGCTCCGCCGGGGCCTCCAAAAACTAGCATCCTGTCGCCGGCCTTTACCCCATGCAGCCTTCTGGCCTCCTCGGGAATCACGGCCTGGCCCTTGCTGCCCACGAGAACGCTGCCGAAAAACCTCTTGCCCCCCAAATCCTTTTTCATACAAGTCATACTTTTCATACCAAACATTTAAAATAGTTAATGCAGGCGCGACCGGAATGGCGCTCATCCCGCAAGGCCGCATTTTGCAGTTTTCCGTTAAATAGTCTTATAACTTATGCGCTCCGGATATAATACAGGTAATAAGGCGCAATGGGTGATATAATGAAGGGAAAAGTGAAGATGTTCAACGCAGCGCGTGGTTTTGGGTTTATCACGGGCGACGACGGCCAGGACGTGTACGTGCACACCTCGTCGATTGAGGGTGGCGCGGCGCTCGCGGTCGGCGACGTCGTGGAATACGAGGTTGAGGCAGGCGAACGCGGTCCGCGCGCCAAGGGCGTAAAGAAAGTAGTCTAATCGCCTTGCGAACCCGCAGATTGCAAGTTCTAGGCTTCAGGCCTAGCCTTGCGCAAAAGACGCTGCGGCCTAAAAAGAAAGATGTAGGGGGTAATTGGCCTTGCGGCCAATACCCCGCATTTTCTCCGAAAATGCAGGGGGCACAACTCAAGGATGAAGCTAGGGTCTGTCTGGCTTCCGCTTAAAGCCAATCGCCGTCGGACGTGGCAGCTTTTATCCTTATATATGTGAAATGGCCTAGTTCCATACAGAGAGGTGATTGGGCTGGTAGCACCCCAAGAAGTAAGGCAGACGAAGACGGGGGAAACGACCCCCAGTTCCAAACAGCCCAGAGCCACATTCTTAAGGCGCGGACTTGTAGAAAAAACGATATGGCCGCTGATAACGTTAGTCGCATTGACGGGAGCCGTGGTATGTTCGGTTCCGCGTAGTACAACAGTCAAACTTCAACCGGCGAGGGACTATACGGGCAACCTCCAGGCTAACGCTTATACGGTCTCGCTTGCATCGAATTATCTTAAAATTGACGGAAACAAGCTGATGGTGTTTGGAATCTTCGACGACCGCCCGGATCGCTATTCAACCATAAATAACCCCATCGGAAATGGCAATGTGGATCCTGATCTTACCATTGATTGGTTACGGGAAGCAGTCGGTCTTCCGACAGAAGAACCGAAACTAACCGTGGCATGCCATGCACAGTTCATAAACACTACCGCCAACGATATAACCATAAAGGAAATCAGGGCAGGAGCCATAGCATCATACCCTAACGGAGAGAAGCTCACGTATGGCTCTGGTTCAGTTTCGAGTTCCGGTGTATTCATTCAGTCCGGATCTTCTGCGCAGGTCCTGTTCAATTTGCCTGCAAACGTGCCTTTTACGAGCATCATAAATTTCGTCATGGTTGAGCATGACAAAACGACTGGGGAAGACATGGAAATCAGGAAGGATGCAAATCTGACTTTTTTAAATGGCGGACGCGGAGTCATTCAAATGCCCATCATTCCTGGCGCGCCCTAGTAAAAAACAAAATGCAGGGGGCACAACCCAAGGATGATGCTGGAGGCTGACTGCTCCATTCAGCCAGACTATCCTGGTGCCCCAGTCGATTCTCCGGATTTACTTCCAGCCGTAGTATGAAAAGCGGCCTTGACAATCTTTAGATGTATAGCCAAATCAGCAGCATGCCCGTCCACGAAGCAGAATCCATGCCGTCGACCCAATTTATCGAATATTTCCATCGCTTTAGCGGTATAAATTCCGTCAGCAGTTGCTGGTTGTGTCCTCAAATAAATTACTTTCCCCGGCGCAGAGATATTGCGGGTAATCGCATATAAGTTTGCCAAAGAAATCCGCCCCAGCGACCCGCCCAGCGCCATTATTGAAAATTTTTGGCGATCCGATATGACCATTTGTTCTGCCTCCAATCTCTCCAGAATCAGATTGCTTTTGAATTCCTTTATTTGCAGCTCCGTAGACAATTCTGCAATCCGATAGGCATTACCGCATGGGTCGCTGAGTTTCAACTGTTCTATTTCTCGAACTATAGTGCCGTCTCGCAGGTGCTGGACGACATGAAGGGGTATTTTGTTGCTCGTTGCGTGTTCTTGCAAGAGCTTCATCTGGACGGTTTTGGCAGCCGTATCCAGACCTTCGAAAGCTATATAATTATCCCACATGCTAGGCGAAGTATTTAGACCTAAGAACTGGAGAGCCCGTTCTATTCTTCTTTCAACGCTTCCAAGTAACACGCGAATAGGGAACGCATCCAAAATCTCGTCAAGTATCCTATCAACCTTTTCTCTGAAATCTTGCGAGGTAGGCCGGAACCCGTCGTTTTCCAGCCCAATCTCGGATGGAAGATATAGTATGTGCGTGTAGTTATGCGCATTGGACAGGGCCGTTGTTTTGAATGTTTCATAGTCAGGAAACGTTTTGATAGCATCTCCGCAATATGCCAATGCATAAACCACTGAATTAATTGTGCACCCATCAGCTACAAAATTTGTTTGCGTGGCTTCTGCCCTAAGGCGATTATCCAGGTTGGCTTTTTCCACTATCCATTTTTCAGGAAGGGTCATGTTCTCCATAAGTTTTCCGGGGAAGCGCTCTCTAACAATGTCTCTCACCGTGTCTCCTCTAATAGACGGAATGCCTGTTTTCTCCGCGAGAGCTAATGTTAGAGTAGTTTTCCCAGCAGAATGAGCACCGGTAATTGCTACACGAGGCATGCTTATTTTTTATAACTGCGCCCCTTTAAATACGTTTTTCCGAAGTTTTCGAAAAGATCCGTACGTTTCTAGTTGACATAACTGCAACCTAGGCGATTGCCTGACCTCCGGTACACCTCTAGTAAGAAGCATGATGCAGGGGGCAGGATTTTCGTACCATTTTCCGCTGGCGCTTCCCGCTTTTTGCCCCAGCAAAAAGGGGCATCTTTTTCCCGCGGGAAAAAGCTTGTTGCGAGCGCAGCGAGTAAAAGGGCCATTCGAACCTGCGCAGCCCTAAGGCACAGGGTATCTTAAAAGGGGGTTAGAAGGGGGAAGCCCCCTCTTCCTAAGCCCTGCGCATTTGACCAGACTCTGCCACCCCTGCATCAGGAACCTACGGTTCCCGATACCTTCCCTCTTATCTAGCTACGGTTCTTTTGAGAACTCCCTTCTTCACTCTACCTCCCTTACGCGGTCCGATAAAATATAAATACCGCACCCGATAATGGGGCATGACGTCGGTAAGGCTAGTGGCATTGGCGGCCGTCCTGCTGCTCCTCTGCGGCTGCGTGAACGAGTCCAAGTTCTTCCCCGAGAAGGAGAAGATAAGCAGCTACAAGGAGCTCGACACCGACGCAGACCAGGAAGTGGATGCCTGGTCCTACACCTTCGAGCCCGTGAACGTGGGTTCGAACGTATCCATAGTCCGCTCGCTTCTGGTGAGGCAGACCGGCGAACTTTACTCGGCGCAGAACTTTTTGCTCATAAACACGTCCGGCATAGGGACCGGGGCTTCGAACATCATCATAGCCGAGCGCATACCGGCAGAGCTTACGACTTCGCCCTCGGACATCGCCTTCTCGCCCAACTATACGAGCCAGACGGGCGAAAACCCGCTGGTGTTTGAATGGAAGCTGACGGGCGTTGGCGCGCAGGAAAGCGGCGGCATAACTTACACGCTCACGACCGCGACGAAGATGGACCGGGCCTGGGTTGAGGCCAACATGCTTACGCCGAGCGTGACGGTTTCGGTGAGCAACGTGCAGTCCTACCCGGTCGTGGCACCCATACTGGGCATCCTGCAAAACGCCCTCTCGCTTTTCATGCCAAAGCTCGGCCTCTACCCGTCAGTCGGGGTTGTCCTGGCCCTGGGCTTCATCATTCTATTGGTCCTGTGGACGCTGGTGCGGCTCGTCTACCGCACAATACTTGCAATCCGGCAGAGGCAGGCGTTCAAGGACATGATTTACGCCTTTGCCGGCGCGGGGCAGAAGAATAACTTGCAGTATCTGGGAGTCGGCGCAGTGCTGGTTGCGCTCGGGCTCGCATCAGCCTACCTTTTGCAGTCGTCGGCAGCTGCCCAGGCCGCGGTGCAGGCGCTCAAGCCCGGTGATTTCGGGGCGCTGGTGCAGGCCTATGCCTCGAGCCCCCTGAAGGCCTTTGGCTCGCTCCTGCTGCTGCTCGGCCTCCTCGCTTTCTTTTTCGTGGCCGTGGACTTCGCCAAGGGCCTCGTGCTCGGCAAACGCTACTATGAGGCGGTGAAGAAGCCCGAGGAACTCGAGGCCGCCATAAGGGAGAGCGACATGCTCGAGCACATAGAGCACACGCGCGACGAGGTCGGGCAGGTCATGCAGAAGATTGGCACGCTGGCGGCGGCCGGCTTCAATTTCGAGGACGAGACCTCGCTGCTCGAGACCGTGGTGGCGGGCCTGGACAAGGCAGAGGAAGGCGTGATGAAGCACAATTACGATGATGCGCGGGGCCTGATGGTGGACGCGCGAAGGAAGTATGATGCGGCGCATGCGGCCATGCTCAAGAAGGCCGAGGCCGCGACAAAGGTGAGCGCCGAGCTCTCCGCGCTTTACACGGTGAAGAGCGACATCGAGGCAATGCTCATAGAGGCCCGGCGCCTGGGCGCTGACGTGAGCGAGGAGAAGCGCAAGTACGGCGAGATAGGGCTTGACGAGGCGATTGAGGAGGCGAAGAAGCAGGCGAGCGAGGGCAAGTTTTCCGAGGCCATGGCAGACCTGACCAAGGTGAAGGATGCGCTCAAGCTCGCGGCGGCCTCCATGGCGCAGAGCACGAGCAAGAAGAAGCGCATAAAGACCGCGCCCGTGAGCGAGGAGAAGCTCGATGCAGTGCTCAAGACGCTTACATCTGGCGGCAAGATCGACGCGGCTGCGGTCGTGAGGCGCGACGGGCTGATGATAAGCGCGCGCCTGCCGGCAGAAGTGGACAAGAAGGTCATTGCCGCCATGAGCGCGCGCATGATGGACCGCGCCGAGATGGTGTCGAGCGAGCTCAAGAAGGGCGAGGTCAAGTACGTGGTTGCGGACAACACGCAGGGCAAGATAATTGCGATGAAAGTGGGAGAGATGGCAGTGCTCATTTGCCTCATAAAGCCGAAGGGCGACCTGGGCTATGCCATACTCGCGATGGAGACCGCGGCCCGCAACCTGGGCGCGCTTTTCGAAGGCGATTAGGCAGTTGCGGTTGGGTGGCGCGGCGGGCCTGCAAACGGACAGGGGAGATTCGTTGTATATAATCGTGGGGGTCGACCCCGGAACAACCATTGCCATTGCAGCCGTAGACTTGAACGGCAAGATTGTAGGCGCGTGGAGCGGCAGGGATGAGGGAAAGGAGAGGACATTGGAGCACGCGCGGCGCTTCGGCGTTCCGTGCCTGTTCGCCTCCGACGTGGCGAAGGCGCCCGAGACAGTGGCCAAGATTGCGGCCTGGTCGAACGTGCGGCTTTTCACCCCGCCCCGTGACATGACGCAGAGCGAGAAGATCGGGCTCGCGAAGGGCCAAACCTATTCCAACGAGCACGAGCTCGACGCGATTGCCGCAGCGCTCAGGGCCTACCATAATTTCGAGAACAAGCTGAGGATGATTGACCGCGCCATGGCCGAGCTCGGGCTCGAGGCCCGGGCCGAGGAGGTGAAGAGGCTGGCGATTGGCGGGCTGTCCGTGCACCTGGCGCTTTTGATGTTCGAGGAGGAGAGGAAATTGAGAGAGCCGCGGAGCGAGGGTGGGGGAAAAGAGCAGGTGGCAAGGCAGACACCCGAGCAAAGGCGCGACCTCGCGGAAGAGCTGATGGCGCTGGCAAACTCGAACATGGAGCTCCGCAAGGCAGTGGAGAGGCTGGAGCGCGAGAAGGCGGAGCTGGAGGAGCGGCTGCGGGAGGTAGAGCGCAGCGTTGCGTGGAGGCTTAGGCGCGACGCCGAGATTGCGCACCGGGACCGCATGATTCTGTCGCTCAGGGAAAGGCTCGATGAGCGCTGGGGCAGGAAGGGCGGGAAAAAGGGCCAGGGCGGGAAAGCGGGCGAAAAATCTGAGGGAAAAAGCGGGGAAAAGGCCGGCGCGCGAAAGGATTTAAAAGGCTTGGCGGAGAAGGGGAAAGAGGTGGATTTGGATGCCTTGGTGCAAAAGCACAGGTATGGCTAGCCACTGAGTGAGAATTAGCAACTGGGCAAAAACGCGGGCAAAAACTCAAACTAATGACAATGCATGGATGAACTACAAACACCGGGGTGGAAGAATGGACACGACAAACACGAACTTTACAAACACGCAGGGAATGGGACAGGCGCCTGCACCGCGCACCTATGCCCCAGGACCGGCAGCAACGGGCGCCGCGCATCCGGTGAGCAGGCCGCCAAGCCACACCATGAGCAGTACAGGCGCCCCGCGTGACGAGCGCATGATTTACATTGGCAAGAAGGAGATCATGAGCTACGTGCTGGCTGTCGTGACCCAGTTCAACAACAACGTGCCTGAGGTCTGCCTCAAGGCCCGTGGAAAGCTAATATCGCGCGCCGTGGATGTGGCGGAGATTGTTCGCAATCGCTTCCTGCCCAACGCGAAGGTAAAGCACATCGGCATAGCCACTGAGGAACTTCAGTCGATGGACGGCAGGATGACGAAAGTGTCTTCCATAGAAATCACCCTAACGAAGTGATTTGCCGGCCAGCGACCCGCCGCAAGTTGATTTTTCTTTTTCGGTTCTTCGGCAGCAAGAGGAGGTGAGAACATGAAGTTACCCATATGCGAACTCTGCGCGTCCAGCGGAACACTGTGCTCCGGCTGCAGCGCCAAGCTCGCGGACGGCAGGCTCACCGCGCTTGACGTGAAGATAAGCAACCTGCTTTACGGCATGAAGGACAAGTACAATCTCGGGGACGCGGATTTCACCAAGGCCATTGACCTGGGCCGCGTGGTGCTCGTGCTCACGAAAGGAGACGTGGGGAAGCTCATAGGAAGGGAAGGCAAGGTGGTGGCCGAGATATCGCAGGAGGTCGGCAAGAAGGTCAGGATTGCGGAGATGAGCCCGGACGTGCGCAAGACCATTGCGGACATCATAATGCCGGCAAAGCTGCTCGGCATAAACGAGGTCTTCGCCATGACGGGCAAGCTCTACAAGGTCAGGCTGCCCTCGAGCGAACTTTCGCAGATACCGATGGACCTGGGCTCGCTGGGCAATGCGCTTTCATCGCTGCTGGATGCGAAAGTGAACATTGTGTTCGAGTAAGTAATTCATGGGGGAAGGAAAATGGCATTTCTTAGAACGCACTATGTGGAAGAGCTCCGGGGCATGAACGGCAAGGAGGTCACGCTCGCAGGATGGGCGCACGAGGTGCGCGACGTGGGCAAACTCAGGTTCGTGCTGCTGCGCGACCGCACGGGCATCGTGCAGATTACCGCGAAGCGCGGGGAAGCGCCTGACGCCGTGTTCGAGCTGATGTCTTTCCCCAAGGAGACGGTAATACGGGTGCGAGGGATTGTGAAGGAGGGTGGCGCATCCAAGGCTGGCTTGGAAATCATGCCGAGCGAGGCAGAAATCCTGAACCCGATAACGACTAAGATACCGTTTGAACTGACAGGCAAGGTGCCGGCTGACATCGACGTGAGACTGGACAACAGGTATGTCGACCTCCGGAGGCTCGAGACGCAGGCAATCTTCCGCATAAGGAGCGAGCTGGCTGCTGCTTTCCGCGAAAAGCTCACCGAGCTCAAGTTCCAGGAGGTAAGCACCCCGTGCATAGTGGCAGCTGCCACCGAGGGCGGCACGGACCTTTTCCCGGTGCAATATTTCGAGAAGCAGGCTTTCCTGGCGCAGTCGCCGCAGCTGTACAAGCAGCTGGCGGTGATAGGCGGCATGGACCGTGTGTTCATGACCATGCCCGTGTTCCGCGCCGAGAAGCACAACACCGTGACGCACCTGAACGAGATAACTCAGATGGATGCCGAGATGGGCTTCTGCGACCACGAGGGCGCGATGGACGTGCTTGAGGCGGTGTTCCTGCACATGCTCGAGCGTACGAAATACAAGTGCAAGGCGCAGCTGGAGACCGTGAAGTCGGACATCCTGGTGCCTGACAAGATTGTGCGGCACACGTATTCTTCCCTCGTGGAGCTGCTGAACAAGAACGGCGTTGACATGAAGATTGGCGATGACTTTACGAAGGAGAACGAGAGGAAGATGGGCGAGCTGCTGGGCGAGGAGGCGTTCTTCATAACCGAGTGGCCGACCAAGATAAAGGCGTTCTATGCCATGCCGGTGAAGGAGAAGCCGGAGTTGTGCAATGCGTTTGACCTCATGTACCGCGGGCTGGAGATATGCAGCGGCACGCAGCGCAACCACTTGCCGTACCTGCTCGTGAAGCAGATAATATTCCACGGCATTAATCCCGCCAACTTCGAATTCTACGTTAATGCTTTCAGGATGGGCGCACCGCCCCATGCAGGCTGGAGCATCGGGCTCGAGAGAATGGCCATGCAGGTGTGCCGGGCGGCCAACATCAGAGAGTGCGCGCTGTTCCCGAGGGATAGGCATAGGCTGACGCCGTAGAAGGGGCGGAAAAGGCGAGCTTACGACGAGGGGGACGGGAATTGGCGCAGAAATTAGCGGCGGCGTCTATTTTTCGCCAATGAAAACAACTGCCTCGCGCGATGCCCTGCATTCCCATTCCTTGCCGGAACGGGAACACTTCGTACCTAAGTATTCATTTATTAGCGCATACAATTTATCCTTCGTTTTCTGCGCCCGCATATCGCCCAGCTTTTCCAACCCGTACATGAGATAGAAGTACTCAAGGAGGTCGGCCAGACTTTCCTTTTCACTGCCGTTTCGAAAAACAAAATCATCGTGAAGCGTGGTTACTGATGTTTCCCGGAAACCGGCGTTTCTGAAGAGCAGAAGCGTTTTTTCCCTATCGAAATGCGCGTGATTATGGCCCGTCACCGAATACCGCTCCACCACTTCCCTGAAGAACCTTGCCATGCTGCTGTCATTCTCGAAATCATGCAAGAGCAGCTTCCCGCCTTTTTTCAGCACGCGGTAGGCCTCCTGTAGCGCCGGAAGTCTCCTTGCAACGGGAAGATGATGGGTGCCGTAAGCCATTACAACGGCATCCGAACAGCCGTCCTTCATCAGGAATAAATCGTCTGCAGACTGCCAGGTGGTCGGATTGCCCAGTTCCATGGAGCACAGGACCATGAAGGACGAGATATCGTTTGTGATTATCTTGGCCCCCGTCCCGATTTCCTTAGATATCCTCGTCAAATAGCCATTCCCACCAAAAGCATCCAAGATGACGAGGTTTCTCATATTCCCGAGCAGCTTGAAAAGGGCCGTGGCGCCCTCTTTCCGCGCGAGGGGATATCTGAATACGGAATTCAGGTACTGCAAACCGCGGCCATCCAGCGTAAACTCCAGGTTCTCGGTTGGCTGCTTTTCGATGCCGTTTCGTATGCATTTCCCATACAGCTCCGGAAAGCCTGTTTTGAAATGCTCCAGACAGCGCCTGCCAAGTTCTCGAGGCATTGCCATGCTGCATATTTATGCCTGACACGACATTAATATTTTCTTACTTAGACTTCTTGAAGCTTGGTAAAAGTTATATGTTTTTTGGAATAAAGTAATACTATGGCGGCATATACGCTGGACAAGGCAGACCGGAAGATACTCGCTGAACTGGATGCTGACTCCAGACAGGGCTTCTCATCCATGGCCAAGAAAACCAGGATTCCGCTCCACGTTGTTGCCTACCGGATCAAACGGATGGCTGATGAAGGCCTGATAAAGAAATTCACCACGCTCGTTGCGCTTGGAAAGCTAGGTTTCTTCGTCTACAAAATATACTTCCAGCTCACAGGAATGCCGGCAGAAAAAGAGAAACTGATGACGAATTATTTACTGGAAAACAAGAAGGTCAGCTGGGTGGCCAAAAGCGAAGGCCAATGGGACCTCATGATTGCAGTCTATGCCCGCGATATCGTGGAATTCGGGAAAATAAAGGACGAGATTTTCTTCAGATACGGAAGATACGTTTCAGACTACGCCATAACCATGGTGAAAGAAACCTACGTGTTGCGCCGCTCGTATTTCCTCGAAGAAGAAAGGCATTCGGCCCAGGAGGAGCTATACGTCGGCGGCAACGTGAAATGCGAGCTGAAGGATGGCGACAAAAAGCTGCTGCGCCTGCTGGTGGAAAACTCGCGGCTTTCGGCCATGGAACTCGCGGAAAAAACGCGGTTGAACATCAAGACAGTCCTCGCGCGCCTGAAAGAACTGAAGCGCCTAGGCGTAATTCAAGGATACGGCATTGAGCTGGACCTAAGAAAGATCGACTACAAGTACTACAAGCTCTGCATCTATCTGAGCAAAACGGATGAGAACGGCTACAAACGCTTAGTGGACTATTTCAGGGGCAATCCTAACGTGAAGCATCTAATAGAAGCGATAGGCCCGTGGGAATTGGAGCTGGAAGTCGAGGTAAAAAAGGACGAGGATTTCTACAACCTTAACCGGAACATACGGAACGTGTTTACCGATAACGTGAAAAGAATAGAGTCGGTGGTCATCTCGGACGAAATGAAGCTCGATTTCCTGCCGTACGAGTTCTGAAGTCTATTGAGGCGGCCAGACGACTTCCTGCACTGACTTCTTTTCGTGTATTTCCGGCTCGCCTTTCTTGTGGCCGACTGCCACCACTACGATGGAGTTCAGGTTGGAAGGCAGCCCGAGTTCCTTGTCCAGAAGCTCGTTCTGGAAGTTGGTGCACGGGCAGGCGCCCAGCCCGACGTCTTCGGCCGCCAGCAGCAGATTTTCAAGGCACAGGCCGATGTCGATCAGGTAGTTTTTGGTTTCTTTCTTGTGGCCGTAATCCATGTCCGCCAGAACAACGATTATTGCCCCGGCGTCCATTGCCCACTGGTTGTGCGCTGCCATTGTTTTCACGACTTTTTCCTTTGCCCCCTTGTCCAGCGCGACAAAAAATCTCCAAGGCTGGGTGTTCTTCGCCGAGGGGGCCAGCCTGGCGGCGTCCAGTATTTTCTCGATGAGGGCTTCGCCGACCGGCCTAGAGTCGAAACTTCTGACGGAATGGCGGCTTTTGATTAGCTCGAAGAAGTCCATGCAAAAAACAAGTTCAAGAACAAATAAAAGCTTTTTCGGAAACGTGGCGTGCTGGATCAAAGCGCCTAGTTTGCCGCATTTATGAACCCGATCTGGACGGAGCGAACGATGGTTTCGTCGCTCCAGTAGTCCTGGCCATCGACGACGAGGTGCACGCGGAAGTAAACGAGGCCCTGGAACAGCTGGGCCGGCACGTTGGCGCTGAAGGAGCCCGGCACGAGGCCGTCTTCGGGCAGGACTAGAATGCTTTCGGGATAAGAGGTAATATCGGGAACGGGCGCAGACTGGATGCCATAGCGCAGCTCCATCAGGCTCACTTGCTTAGGCTTGTTACTGTCAACGCTCCAGTTCACTTCAAACGGGACGTAGGCATTCACGTCATTCGGCGCGCCGGTTATGCGCACCGAGAGGTTGAGGGGAACTGCCAGCACCGGCACTTTCACCTCGTCGGTCCAGTAGGTCCTGCCGTCAACCACTGCCATGGCCCGCAAATAGATGTCCTTGCTGCCCGCGGTTATCGTGGCATCGTAGACGCCCGGCACGTCTCCTGACTTCGGCTCAGTGAGGCCGGGATAGGCACGCTCGTCGATTGCATAGACGTCAGCCTTGGACTGCTCGCCGTAGTAGATTCCGGTGCGGGTCGCGGTTTTCGCCAGGTTGCTGCCCACGAACCACGTGACTGAGAAGCTGCTGCCCTCGACTACTGCATCCTGCGGAAGCCGCACCAGCTCTATCGTTATGTTCGCAACCTGGGGCACGATTACCGGCGGCTCATAGGTGGGCACTACCGGCTCGGTCGCCTGCGGCTGGGTTGCCGTGCAGCCGGCCAGGGCCAGCAGTAGGAATGAAAAAATAAAGGCTGCGGGAAGCGCGTATCTCATATCCACGCCATTTGCAGCCCCGGTTTATATTCCCTTCGTCCGCCGGCCCGTACCTGCGCGTTCGCCCTGCCGTCGTCGAGCCGCTGCGTCCGCCACTGTTCGGGTCTAAGCCTTCTTCCTGAACTTGCGCCCGTACTTCTCGATGTATTCCTGCTTCACGCGCTTGAGTTCGGTCTCGGGAATCGCAGAGAGGAGGTCCCAGCTGAGGTCGAACGTCTGCTCGATGCTCCGGTCCTCGTCCCGCGCCTGCGTGATGTAGCGCTTTTCGAACTCGTCAGAGAACTTGAGGTAGCGCTTGTCGCTGTCACTCAATGCCTCCTCGCCCACGACCGCGCTCAGCGCCCTGAGGTCGCGGCCCTGCGCGTAGGCCGAGTAGAGCTGGTCTGCCAGCCCGCGGTGGTCCTCCCTCGTCCTGTCCTTGCCAATGCCGAGGTTCATGAGCCTCGAGAGGCATGGCAGCGGGTCGATGGGCGGGTAGATGCCCTTCCTGTGGATGTCCCGGCTGAGCACTATCTGGCCCTCGGTGATGTAGCCTGTCAAATCGGGAATCGGGTGCGTGAGGTCGTCGCCGGGCATGGTGAGGATCGAGAGCTGCGTTATCGTGCCCTTCCTGCCCTTTATCCTGCCCGCGCGCTCGTAGATGGATGAAAGGTCGGTGTACATGTAGCCCGGGTAGCCCCGGCGGCCCGGCACTTCCTCGCGGGCGCTCGAGATTTCGCGCAGAGCCTCGCAGTAGTTAGTCATGTCCGTGATGATGACCAGGATGTGCATGTCCTTCTCGTAGGCGAGGTATTCCGCGGTCGTGAGCGCGAGCCTGGGCGTGATGAGGCGCTCGACGCTCGGGTCGTCTGCGAGGTTCAGGAAGAGCACCGCGCGCTCGAGCGCGCCGGTCTTCTCGAAGTCCCGCATGAAGAAAAGGGCCTCCTCGTTCGTGATGCCGACGCCGGCGAAAACCACGGCAAAGCTTTCTTCCTTGCCCACGACCTTCGCCTGCCTTGCAATCTGCACCGCGAGGTCGTTGTGCGGCAGGCCGCTTCCGGAGAAAATCGGGAGCTTCTGGCCGCGCACGAGCGTGTTCAGGCCGTCGATGGTGGAAATTCCTGTTTGAATGAAGTCGCGGGGCCCTTCGCGCGCATAGGGGTTGATGGGGCTTCCCGCAATGTCGACCTTTTCCTTGGAAATTATCTTAGGCCCGTTGTCGCGCGGCTCGCCCAGGCCGTTGAAAACGCGGCCCAGCATCTCCTCGCTCACAGCGAGGCGCATGGTCTCGCCGAGGAAGCGCACGCGCGTGTTCTTGGCGTCCAGGCCCGCGGTCGTGCCGAAAACCTGCACCACTGCCATGCCCTTGCTCGTTTCGAGCACCTGGCCCTTCTTCCTCTCGCCGCTCGGCAGCGTTATCTCGACAAGCTCGTTGTAGCCGATGTTGCCCACATCGCCCACGAAGAGCAGGGGTCCGGCCACGTCGGTTACTGTCTGGTATTCCTTCATCATGTTCATCAACTCCCAATGTCAAACTCCGATTGAATTCCTATCGCATCGGTCCAGTCATCGATTCCCGTCCGGTTCCTTCATTGAATTCTACCGCATGCCTGCCTTGAGGGAGTCGAACTCGTGGTCGATTTCCTTCAGCAGTTCCTTGAGCTTGGCCAGCTCGCTCTCCTTGATTTCCTTCATCCTTCCGATCTTGTCCTTCACCGGCAGGTCGAGCAGGCGCTTCAGGTTCACGCCCAGGTCGAGCGCGCCGTGCGCCCGCTCGTCGAACCTCAGGATTATCTTGAGCATGAGATACTGCTTTTCCATCGAAGTGTAGGTGTCGACCTCGTGGTAGGCGCTCTGCTGCAGGAAGTCCTCGCGGATCATGCGCGCGGCGTTCAGCACGAGCTGCTCCTTCTCCGGCAGCGCATCGGGGCCGACCAGCTGCACGACCTCCTGCAATTCGGCTTCCTTCTGCAGCAGGGCCATTGCCTTTGTGCGCAGGTCGAGCCACTCGGCCGAAATGTTGTTGACATACCAGTTCCTCAGGTTCTCGGTGTAGAGCGAGTAGCTCGTGAGCCAGTGGATTGACGGGAAGTGCCGCCTGTTAGCCAGGCTCGCGTCGAGCGCAAGGAAGACCTTCGTGACGCGCAGCGTGTTCTGCGAGACCGGCTCGCTGATGTCTCCGCCCGGAGGCGAGACTGCGCCGATGATTGTGATGGAGCCCATGCGCTTGCTGTCGGTGCCCAGGCACGTGACGCGTCCTGCGCGCTCATAGAACTCGGCGAGCCTGCGCGCGAGATAGGCGGGGTAGCCTTCCTCGCCAGGCATTTCCTCGAGCCGGCCTCCGATTTCCCTCATGGCCTCGGCCCACCTGCTCGTGGAGTCTGCCATCAGAGAGACGTCGTAGCCCATGTCCCTGTAATATTCCGCAATCGTGATGCCTGTGTAGATGCTCGCCTCGCGGGCGGCCACGGGCATGTTGGACGTGTTGGCTATCAGGACCGTGCGCTCCATGAGCGGCTTCTTGGTCTTCGGGTCCTCCAGGTGCGGGAACTCGGTGAGCACTTCGGTCATCTCGTTGCCGCGCTCTCCGCAGCCGATGTAGACCACAATTTGCGTGTCGCTCCATTTCGCGAGCTGGTGCTGCATGACCGTCTTGCCGCTTCCGAAGGGGCCGGGAATGCACGCGCTTCCGCCCTTTGCAATCGGGAAGAACATGTCGACTATGCGCTGGCCCGTGATGAGCGGGATGTTGGGGTCGAACTTGCGCACATATTCGCGCGCCTTGCGCACGTGGCACGTTTGCAGCATGGGGTATTCCACGCCGCTGATTTTCACGATCGGTTCGGTTATGTTGAACTTGCCCTTCTTGATGTCCTCCACCTTGCCGTCCACCTGCGCCATTATCCTGTGCTCGATGACGCTCGTCTCCTGCACGGTGCCGAGGATGTCCCCGCGCTTCACGGTGTCGCCCTTCTTCGCCTTGGGCTCGAAGTCCCACTTCTTCTTCCTGTCAAGCGGCATGGCAACTATGCCGCGGCCGATGAAGCTTCCGCTCTGCTGCACGAGAACTTCGAGGGGCCGCTGGATGCCGTCGTAAATGGACTTGAGGAGGCCGGGCGCGAGCTCCACCGATAGGGGCATACCCGTGTTCTCGACCGGCTCGCCCGGCTTGATGCCCGCCGTGTCCTCGTAAACCTGGATGGTCGCGGTGTCGCCCGAGAGCCGGATGATTTCACCGGTCAGCTTCTCGTCGCCCACCTTCACGACATCGTACATCTTGGCTCCGCGCATGCCGTCGGCAACTACCACGGGCCCCGAAATTTTGATCAAGCTTCCCATCTTCATCGACCCCCATCAGCACAATCGTTTGACAAACATCATCGCTTCTTCCGTGCACATGCCTACTTCTTCTGCATCAGGTCGAAGCCCAGCGCGCGCTTCACCATCTCGCGCAGCGACTCGGCCTCGCCCACCGGCCCCTTCCTGCCGGGCACGGGCACGACCACGGGCTTTGCCGCTGCCTCGATTTTCTTCTTCAGCCGCCAGTCCATGTCGACCATTATTTCCTCGGGCACTATTATCACGCCCGCGGCCCCTGTTTCCATGAGCTCGGCAAGCTTGGCTTCGGCATCCCTGCCCGTGGCAAGGTAATATTCAGTCACGCCGGCGAGCCTGAAGCCCGTCACGAGCGTGCTGTCGCCAATCACGACGATTTTTTCCTTTTTCGCTTCTTCGGATGCCATTGCGCACACCATGCCATCAATTCAAACTCACTCGCCTAGCCGCCTATCGGGACGACCATCTTCCTTATCTCCTCGCGAGGCAGGCCGAACTCGATGCCGCGCACTATCTTGCGTATGTTGTTCGTCTCCTCCTCCTTCAGGAAGATGAAGCTCGCGAGCGCGCCCACGGACATTATGCTCCGCCTCAGCGCCTTCAGCCCGCGCTCCACTATCCTGCGCTCGAGCTCGACTTCGAAGTGCACGAGCGAGCCGTCCTCCTTGAACTTCTCGAAGGCCCCTTCCAGCTCATACTTCGCCTTCAGGGAATTGACCGTCTGCTCGACGTTCTCGCATTCGGCGAGCCGTTCGAGCTCCAGGCGGGAAAGGTTGCCGGCCTCGAACACGAGCCCTTCGATTGCCTCGGCCTTCAGGCCCGCCTTCTTCGCCCGCAGGATGTTCATCACGTTCTTCACGTCCACTTCGGTCTTGACCAGGCCCACTATTACGTGCTCGTCCCTGTGCGAGGCGCGTATGTGCGATGGCAGGGTGGCATAGTAGTGCGCGTCCAGAGCCGCGAGCAGCGAGGAGATTTCCTTTGTCTCCTGGTATTTCTCGTAGCCCTCCTGCGCCGCGTCATAGTAGCCCGTGCCGCGCAGCTCTTCCACCACATCCTTCACGCTCTCCTTCCGCAGCAGTTCGCGCACCGCATCCTCCCCAAGCGAGCCCGCGTTCACGAGAAGCGGCTCGATGCGCTTGTTCTCCTCGCCGAGCGCCTTCGCGAGCAGTATGGTCTGGATGTTGTGCACATCCCACTGGTCTATGAGCGCGCCCAGCGTATTCTTGCCGTCCCGCGGAGCGAAGCTCAGCACCTTGGTGAACGTGCGCGCCATGTTCCTGCCGAGCGCCAGCTCGACCAGGTCCGCGCCGCCGAACATGACGGCTGGCTTGATGAAGTCCTCGCGGTAGCCCATGTTGTTGAGCATGCCCATTAGCTCCTCCACGTTGCGCGCGCCCATCAGCTCGTCCATCTGCTGCTGCGAGAGCAGGTGGGCCCGCATCCCTTTTACGCGGGCGTTCGAGTAGGCGTAGCGCAGGTTGTTGAGCACGGCTGCATCGGCAATCCCTTTCACCCGCCGCCATTGCACCCAGAGCCATTTCTCCTTGATCCGTATCATTGTGCTTCACCATTGCGTCATTTTTTCAACACGGCGTGCTGTATCTCGATCCTCAGCTCATCGCGTTTCTCGGCGAAAAGCGCCTCGAAGGTGTTGTCCACGCGCACGCGGCCGTCGGCGGAGGTGATTACCACGCCGCCCGAGCACTCGATGGGCTCGCGCGCCAGTTTCGCGCCTTTCAGCTCGCCCAGAAGCTTCGCGTCCTCGGCCCGCGCGTACACGACAACTTCGGGACCTTCGTCGGCCAGCAGCTTCCTGCCCTTTGCTATGAGGCTGTGCAAGAGTTCTGCGTAGGCCTTCTTGTCCTTCCGCGCCTTCAGCAGCTCTTCCCATACGTCGGTCTCGATGGATGCAACAAGCTCCTCGCGCGCCTTGGCCATCTCGCGCTTGGTCTCGAGGTGCGCGTTCGCCACCGCCTCGTCCCGCTCGGTTTGCACCAGGGACGCGGCCTCGCGCTTCGCTGCCTCGAGTATTTCCTTTCTCTGCGCCTCGGCCTTGGAAACCAGCGAGGATGCCTCTGCGTCGGCCGACTTCTCCACAGTCCGCGCCTCGTCGCGCGCCTTTTCCAGCACGCCTTTTCTCAACTCGTCAAGCCCCATTCTTGCCACCCCGGCTTAGACAACCTTGCCGCTCAGCAGTAAGGCTATGACGAATCCGAGCACGACTATGGTCTCCGGAATCACGAGCCACATCAGCAGCGAACCTCCGGTCTCGGGCCTCTCGGCTATGGTTCCCATTGCCGCAGAGCCTATGCCCGTCTGCGCCCACGCAGTCCCGATGGCCCCGCCGAACATTGCGAGTCCGGCTCCGATGGCTATAAGCCCCGGTCCCAATCCAGTCAAATCCACCATTCCACTCACCTCTTGTTTTCATCGCCTTTGTTTTTCAGAATCTTTCATTTTTCCGTATACTTCCTCTCCACCTTGAACGGCTCGAAAGGAACGCCACCTCCGTGATAGAACTTCGAGAAGAACTCGATCATGTTAAGCCTGGATCCTTGCACCAGCGCCTCGAACATGTCGATTACGATGTGCAGAACCTGCAGCACGATGAAAATCGGCAGCAGGAGGAAGAACATCAGGCCCGAGGCCGGGTCGGGAACCAGCATCTTGTTGATTATCTCCTGGACCAGCACCACGCCCGCGAGGCCCACGGCCATTACCCTGGCATAGGAAAGGATGTTGCCCGCCAGGCTCGGTATCTCAATCAGGCCGAGCGGGCCTTCTGCCAAAAGAATCGGGATTATCGAGAGGCCGAACACAACGCCGGCGCCCAGGCCGATCTCGGCACCAAACATGTTGAAGAGGTAGGTCATCACTAGAAGTATGCCGCCCAGCTCGACGCCTATCCAGCCCAGCTTTGCGGCCGCGTGCTTCTTGTCCCCGTGCCTCCACGCGTTGATGAAGCCGAGTATGAAGCCGACCATTATGTGGGCCGCGCCCACCAGAATCACGAGGCCGAGCAGCAGGGTCGTATTCTCAAGGCGCGGCATGCCCTGGTAAAGAGACTCGTGCGCCGGCAGGCCGAGCAGGTGCGCGTGCGAGAAGCCGAACCACTCGTCATAGATTATGCCGAACAGGATGGCCGTGACCGCGCCGATCATCCACAGCTTGCAGCCTATCTGCAGCAGCGGGTGCTTGAATTTCCGCATCAGCAGCCAGGCTATGATGAAAGAAACTATGCCCGAGCCGACGTCGCCCAGCATCATGCCATAGATTATCGGGAAAGTGACCGCGAATATCGGGGTCGGGTCTAGCTCGTCGCTGGACGGGATGGAAAGGAACTTTACCAGGTCCTCGAAGGGCACGAGCGGAGCGGGATTCTGGAGAACCGTTGGCGGCAGTTCGTCGGCTTCCTGCTCGGCCGCGGCTCCGGCCCCGTGGGCTGCGGCACCGTGGCCGGCATCGTGCCCTGCGCCATGGGCCTTGCGCGCAACTTCCTCGAACATTATCGTGCCGTGCGTAATGCGGCTGAGCTCCGACTCCACGCGCTTCTCGTGGGCCTTCACAAGCCAGCCCTCGAGCGCGAAGAGCCTGGCGCTCCTGCCGAACTTCCGGGTTATCACGCAACGCTGCTCCTCTATTTCGAGCGCCTCGCGCAGCGTGGCTATGCGGGGCAGGGATTCCTTTGAAACGTTTTCAAGCTCGGCTTCGAGCCGCTTGGAATTGAACTCCAGCTGCTGGAGGGCGTCCTGGGCAGTTGCCAGCAACTCCCGGGGCTCGCCGTCTATGCCCTGAAGGGGAATTTCGGAGAACCCGGCCTGCACGAGCACGTCCTTAACCGCGGACTCGGCGGGCTTTTCGAAGACCGCGAGCAGCACGCTCCTGCCTTTTGAAACCTCCACCGCCTCCTGCTCCAAATTCCTTGTGGCCTTCTCGAGATTCTTCCCGACTTCCTTGAGCTTGGCAGTCGGGAGCGTGCCAGCCAGCGCGGACAGGAGGTTGCTCTGCTGCACTGCCGCCAAATTAATTTCGAGCGGCGCAAGCTGTTTTAGAACTGCAATCCTGGAATTAAGCTCCGCCTTCTTCCGCTTCGTTTCGTCGCGCTGCTCGATGAGGCCACGAAGGAATGCGTCCACCTGGATATTTTTGCACTCGTCGACAACTGCGCGCCAGTTACCCACCTTCTGTTTCCGTGTCTTGCCCGGCTGGGGAGTTAGCATTGCCTCGATGCCCCGCATCCTCACGAGCTGCTCGCTGATTTCGGCGAAGTGCTCGAGCGGCGCGTCGGCCTCAAAATAGCCGTTCCCGGCCTTCCGGAAATCGACCTCTCCCATCTCGTGCAGCGCCTTGATGACCGGCTCCAGGTCCGCCCGTAGGCCCGTGACCCGTATGCGCTGCATCTCGGCTGCCTTGAACATCGCAATTTCCCCCTGACCGCTATCCGCCGCCCACCGACCCGGCTCCGCACGCCCTGAACATGCTTGTACCTCTGACTGACTCGCTGCGGCGCCGGCATCAGCCGACTATGTCCTTGAAAACCTTCTTGGCCACTTTTTCCGCAGTGCCGGCAGGCACGCTGGTCTTCCTGACCTTGTCCGCCTCGGCTTTTGCCTTGGCGGCTATGGCCTTCGTCTCCTTGCCGATTTCCGTCCTGCCCTCGGCAAGCTGCGCGTCCTTGAGCTTCTCGGCCTCATCGTGAGCCTTGTCGACTATTGCGGCCGCCCGGTTCCGGGCTTCCTTGAGCCGCTCCTCTTTCCGCTCGTTCGCGTCGCCCAGCGTCGAGGCCGCCTTGTTTTCCGCTTCCTTCAGTGCTGCCACAGATGTTTCAAGCTCCATATTGTTCGCCTTCCCACTCGTAAAATGCGTGTGCACGCTATGTTCCCCAAAAGATTTTAAAGATATTCCCCCCGGCCTATATAGTCTCTATATTTTGCGGGTTTTTCGTCGTATTTTTGCATCTGCACCGTTTTTCGAAGTCTATATCCCCTCCACGATTTTCGACGTCTTGAAGGCCTTGCCCTTCAGCCGCTCCTTCAGCTTCCGTATTTTCGCGTGAAGCCGCGCGTCCGCCTTCTGGTCGTAGCCGAAGACCACGAGGTCGGGCTTCACGCGCCTCAGGACCGCGTTCCGGTCCTTTGCATCGCCCACGAGCGCCACGTCGACGCACCTGAGCTTCCCGAGAAGCTCCGCCCTTTCGCGCGCCGTGTGCAGCGGCGGCCTGCCCTTAAGGCGCCTGACCGTGGAATCGTGCGCCACGACGACTACGAGCAGGTCGCCCAGCTTGCGCGCCTTCTCGAGAGTGTAGACGTGGCCGAGGTGCAGCAGGTCGAACACGCCGCCTGTGAGAACTACTTTCACTTTCCTGCGCCCCGCGTCCGTAAGTTCCAAATTTGTGCCAGCTTTCCGCAGGTAACCGAGCCTGATTAGGGCTTCTTTTTCGCTTTTGGAGAAGGTTTGGGCCGCGATTCTGCCGTTTACTAGCTCTTCGCGCCTTGCACGCACTAGAAGCTGCTTTAATTGCACGGTTAGCACCAACCAGCCATCTGACTATGGATATACCCTGTTTATCACTCGCGGGAAGGGAATCGTGTCCCGGATGTGGTCCAGGTTCAGCACCCACTTCACGAGCCTCTCGATGCCGAGGCCGAAGCCCGAGTGCGGCACGCTCCCGTACCTGCGCAGGTCCACATACCACTGATAATCCTTTTCCTTCAGCTTCTCCTCCTTCATGCGCTTGAGCAGCTCGTCCAGCTCCCAAATCCTCTCGCTGCCGCCGATGACCTCACCGTGCCCCTCGGGCGCGAGCAGGTCGGCGTCCAGCACCGTGCCCTTGTTCTCCGGGTCCTCGCGCATGTAGAATGAGCGCATCTCCTTCGGGTAGTTGTGCACGAAAATCGGCTTGTCCAACTCCTTTGTCAGCGCGTTCTCCTCGTCCACGCCGAGGTTGTCGCCCCACTCGACCTTGAGGCCCTTTTTCTTCAGCAGGTCAATCGCGTCCGTGTAAGTCATCCTGTCGAAGGGCGCCTTTATCTTCTTCAGGTCATCGGGCTTCCTGCCCACGAGTTCGAGCAGGTCCGCGTGCTCCTTGGCCATCTTCTGGCACACGAACTCGATCATCTCCTCCTGCAGCTTCATGTTCATCTTCTGGTCGTACCAGGCCATCTCGGGCTCGAGGTGCCAGTATTCCGCCAGGTGCCTCACTGTCCTGCTCGGCTCCATCCTGAAGGAAGGCGCGAGTATGAAGACCAGGGGATAAGTGTAGATGAAGACTTCGGCATAGAGCTGGCCGCTCTGCGTTAGGTAGGCCTCGTCGTCGAAATATTTTATCGGGAAGAGCGTGGCCCCGCCCTCGCAGCCGGCCTTGGTGATTATCGGGGGCGCGAACTCCATGAACTCGTGCGAGAAGAAGAACTCGCGCAAATAGCGCACAATGTAGTCGCGCGACTGCATGATTGCCGTCAATCTCTGCGAGCGCAGCCACAGGTGGCGCGTGTCGAGCAGGAACTCGGTGCTCTGGTCCTTTGCAATCGGGAAAGCCTCGCCCAGGCTCACGAGCGAGAAGTCACTGGCAGCCAGTTCGTAGCCGCCGGGCGCGCGCTTGTCCTCCTTCACCTCGCCCTCGACCTTCACGCTCGATTCCACGTAGGCCTTGCCCGCATCCTCGAAGGCCTTGGCGCTCACCGCATCCTTCTTGACCGCGCATTGCACCACGCCCGTGCCGTCGCGCACGACCACGAAGGCCAGCCCGCCGCTCGAGCGGGCCCGGTGCACCCAGCCCCGTATCATGACTGCCTTGCCAGTGAACTTGCCTGCGAGTATGTCTGAAATCTTGGCGTATTTGTCGGCCATGAACGTCCTCTCCCGTCTAGTCTATATGAAAGAAGAAGAAATAAAAAGCAAAGGCGGTTGCAGGCACCATCCGTTCTTCAACAACCCCGCAGGGTCGGCCCGCGATCTTCTTCAATATGTCGCGCCAGCGCTCCCGCAACATCTGTGCCTTTGGCCTCGGACACTTTATCCAGTATTGCCTGCAACGATTCAACTGCAATGTCGCTCAGGGGCTTGAAAGATGAAGGCAGGATGGCGGCACTGTCAACTGACGGCTCTGCATAGCGTATGGCGTCTGCGCCATCGCCCAGAAGCTTTAGGGAAGTCGAAGCAGATATGCGGCCAACGGGCTGCTTCGAATAGGCTGGGGCACTTGCACCATCCTTCAACGCGTTTAGCAATCGTGATTGCTGCTCGATTGATTGCTCTAAAATAGCGACTAGCATCTGCCTGACTTCCGAAATCGAGACTTCGCTTTTTGTGAGAATGCTGCCAAGACCGCGTTCTTTTACATCAACACCCATTTCTAAAGCCAGTTTCCCTATATCGTACTGCAGGTCGTGAGCCAAGACGCACGGTTCATTTCCGGAATTTGCATTCTGACGTGCCTTAAGCTCCTCAAAAAACTCCACGACTTCCTTGTTCTGCACCATGCTGACGCCAAGTTCAGACGCTACCTTTCCCAGCTTGTCCTGCAGCCCCTGAACCAAACTGCACGGTTGGCTGCCGAGATCTAACTTCCGAAGCGCATTGAGTACTTCATAAGCACCCAATGGTTCTTCATCCTGTTGCGAAAGAAGTTTGACACTCCACCTGTCTGATGGCAGTTTGTCTATTGGCCTGATGCCGCGGCTTTTGTCGATCGGCATGCGCCGAGCCTGTTCTCCCGCAAACCCATTCTCCGCCATTTTTTCATCCACCACTTTGCTCCAAGCCAACGCCCCAGCGCCATATTAAAGTTGTGCCGAACTTTTCGTCATTCTGAAGTTTTTTTCACGCGTTTCACGCACATTTCTTGTCATAATGACCGCGTTTACTTCGTTCCACTTCCTGAAATCAGACCCGCTCATGAGACAGGCTGGTTCGGAGATGATGTTAGTGGCATAATCTGTTGGGGTGCAACAGCCTCCGTCTGCTCGTGGCCTCGCACTGCTCTCAGGGCCTCAGTTCGTATGCCCGGCGCTGCAGCAAGCCCACGATCCTCTAGCCTTCTCAATATTTCACCCAAATCCCGGACTTCTGGCTCAGCGCCTTCCCCGAATGCGCAAGCACAAACAACCAAAGCCAAAACTACACCAAAGCGCGCGGCAGCAAACTCCCTGCCTTTTGGTCCGTCCACCGGCTTTTTGAAAATATCAAGGTATTGTTCCCCACGTCTATCACCCTCACGGCCTAACTGCGCCTCTTCGTGCAACTTCTTTCAGTTTTTGCCGGTCCGGTTCAGCTCTACAACATGGCGTCCGGTTCCAGCTCTTCCTCGATCCTTCTCATTCTTTTCTGCCTGTCCTGCAGGGCCAAAACCACGGCAAAGCTTTCCTCTGCCTCCTGCTTCGTTACCCTAATGTCCTGGGCAGGCAGACAGCAGCCCGCGCCTTCCTTTTTCCCGCGGCCGCGCCTCTCGATTTCCGAGACCATATGACCACCCACGCATATAGGGGCGGCATTGCATATTAGAATTATGCCAAAAATAATGTCAATTTAACCACTTTTAGATACATTTATATACATTTCTTGTCATAATGACAATATGAGCGAAAAAATAGACGAACTTGATGAACGCATAATCGAAGAGCTGAAGAAGGACTCGCGCCAGTCGACGGCCGACATTTCGCGCAGGAGCGGCATAGCGCGCATGACTGTGCACGAGCGCATAAGGCGCCTGAAGGAGAAAGGCGTAATAAGGAAGTTCTCGCTGGCGCTAGACTACTCGAAGCTCGACAGGCCCACCACCGCATTCATACTCGTAGCCTACGAGCCGGGCCACAAGATGCCGCAGCACAGGCTGGCAGAGAAGATAGCGAAGCTGCCCGGAGTCTACGCGGTGCACATAATAACGGGCGAGTGGGACATGCTGGTGAAGGTGCGCGGCGCGTCGGTGGAAGAAATAGGTAGGCTCGTGGTAAACAAAATACGCGAGCTGGACGGCGCCTACAAAACTTTCACGATGTCGACTTTTGAGACGATAATGGAGGAACCGTGAGTAGAGGGAGGAGTTTTGCTGCCTATTCCCTTACCTGCCCGGTGCCCTCTATCACGAGCTTCGTGGTGGTGAGTTCCTCGAGGCCTATCGGGCCGCGCGCGTGAAGCCGCTGGGTGCTTATGCCCACCTCGCCGCCGAAGCCCATCGTGTAGCCGTCCGTGAAGCGAGTCGAGGCATTCACGTAGACGCAGCAGGAGTCGACCTGGCTCGCGAAGAGCGCGGCATTCTTTTTGTTCTTGGTGACAATCGTGTCGCTGTGGTGCGTGCCGTACCTGTTTATGTGGTCAATCGCCTGCCTCACGTCCCCGACCAGCTTTATGCCGATTATGAGGTCAAGGTATTCCTGATAAAGCTCGCCCTCGTTCATCGGCCTTGCCTTCTCGAGTATGCGGCGCGTGCGGTCGCAGCCCCTGACCTCCACGCCGGCCTTCAGAAGCTTGTCGTAGAGCGAGGGCAAAAGCTTGGCCGCCACCTTCTCGTTCACGAGCACGTGCTCGAGCGCGTTGCACACGTAGGGCGAGGTGAGTTTTGCATTCAGGATTATGCACTCGGCCATCTTCAGGTCCGCGCCCTCGTCCACGTAGACGTGGCAGTTGCCCGCACCCGTCTCGATCACAGGTATCTTCGCGTTCTCAACGACCGCCCTTATGAGGCCAGCGCCTCCGCGAGGTATGAGAACGTCCACGTACTGGCGCATCTGCATTAGCTGGGCCGCGCCCTCATGAGTGGTGTCTTCTATAAGCTGGACCGCGTCGGCCGGCAGGCCCGAGGCCGCGAGCGCGGACTGCATCGTGCGCACGAGCGCCCTGTTGCTGTTGATTGCCTCCTTGCCGCCGCGCAGCACGATGGCATTGCCGCTCTTGAGCGCGAGCGAGGAAGCTTCGGCGGTCACGTTCGGCCTTGACTCGTAGATGAAGGCTATGACGCCGAGAGGCACGCGCACGCGCGAAATGCGCAGCCCGTTCTTGAGCTTCCATTTTTTCATGACTTGCCCGACCGGGTCCGGGAATTTCGCGATTAGCTCGAAGCCCGAGGCCATGGAGGCGAGCTGCTTTTCGTTGAGCTCCAGCCGCTTGCGCACTGAAAGCGGAAGGGATGCGGATGCCGCGAGGTCTGCCTTGTTGGCCGCGAGAATCGCGGAGGAGTGGGCGCGCAGCGCCTTGGCTATCGCGAGCAGCGCCCTGTTCTTTTCAGAAGTGGCGGCATTCTTCATAATCTCGCTGGCCGCTTTCGCCTTCATGCACTTTTCCTCGACATCGCCCATTTTTCGTCACCTTCACCCAAGTTCAATTACCTCAGTTGCCTCCATTTACAACCAGATTCTCCCTGTCCACGACTTCCTCCGCCTTGCCCAGCAGCGCGGCTATCTCCGCCTTCTTCTTGCCTGCGATTGAAAGAAGTTGTTTTGAAGAATAGTTGGACTTGCCGCGGCCCACGAACTCGGCGCCGCACCTAATCTCGACCACCTCGCCCTTTGCAAACTCGCCCTTCGCCCCGGTGACGCCGACAGCGAGGAGGCTCGCGCCATTCTTCAAAAGCGCGTCGCGCGCCCGCTCGTTTATTTCCACCGTGCCCTTGGCAGGCGAGGCGAAGGCAATCCACTGCTCCTTGCCCGAGAGGCCCGAAGAGGAAGGCGAGAAGAGCGTGCCCTCGCGCTCGGCAAGCACGCCCGCAATCGCGTCCTCCTTTTTTCCGTTGGCAATCGCGACCCACACGCCGGCGCGCGTGGCCAGCTTGGCTGCCGCCACCTTGCTTTTCATGCCGCCGGTCCCGAGCCCGGCGCCCGTGCCCGCGACAGCCTCGAGCTCCTCGCCTATGGCCTCGACCCGCTTTATGATGCGCGCGCCCTTCTCCTTTTTCGGATTGGCGTCATAGAGGCCATCCACATCGGTGAGCAGAATCAGGAGGTCTGCGTGCATCTTGCTCGCCATGAGCGCGGAAAGGCCGTCATTGTCGTCGAAGACCACCTGCTTCTCGCCGTTCTCCGCGTGCTCGAGTTCTGTTGTCGAGACCACGTCGTTCTCGTTGATTATCGGGATTACGCGGGCCTTGAGAAGGGCCTCGATGGTCGTCATGAGGTTGAGATAGCGCGCCTTGTTCGTGAAATCCTCGTTTGTGAGAAGCACCTGCGCTATCCTGATGCCGTGCTTTGAGAAGAGCGATTCGTAGGAGTGCATGAGCGCGCTCTGCCCGACAGCGGCGCAGGCCTGCTGCATCACGGTCTCGCGCGGCCTGCGCTTGAGCCCGAGCAGGGCCATGCCTGAGCCTATGGCGCCCGAGGTCACGAAGATGACGTCCTTGCCCTGCTTCCAGAGGCCGGCCATCTCGTTAACGAGCCGCGCCATCGAGGCCTCGTCCAGCGTGCCGTCTGCCCTGGCGAGCACGTTGGTGCCTGCCTTTATGGTCACGAGCCTGAACTTCTGGGGGGAAAAATTCATTGCGTGCATAAAACTCAACTCACGACTCTTGCTGCTCACCGCTTCCTGCTGCCCTTTCTCCGCCTTTTTGCCGCCACGCGTATGCATTCGAGCATTGCGCGGCTGAGTGAATCGTGCACACCTGCGCGCTTGAGGCGCTTCAGGCCCTCGGCCGTGATGCCCTTCTTGGTTGCGACGAGCGCGATCAGGTCCTCGGTCTCGAGCCCGCTTTCGCGCGCCATGGCGCCCGCGCCCTCAGCCGCGCTTGCCGCGAGCTTCAGCGCATCGCGCCTACTCATGCCGGCCTTCTCGCCTGCCTTGGCCATCGCGTCAATTATCAGATAGACAAATGCATTGCCGCTGCCGGTTATGAGGGCGGCATCGAGCAGCCGCTCGTCCTTCACCTCGTGCGCCTGGCCGACGCTCGAGAAGAGCTTGCGCAGCATCTCGGCATCGCGCCTGGTTGCCTTCCTGCCAAGGCAGTAGACGCCCATGCCCTTGCACACGTGCATCGGTATGTTCGGCATTGCGGCTGCCGCGCGCGCGGAATGCGGGAGGCAGGACTCGATGAAGCGCAGCGGCACGGCCGCAGCTATTGACACGATCAGCTTCCCGGCAAGCGCGCTTTTCATGTCCGCGAGCGCGGCCTCGACCGCGTCGGGCTTTACCGCAAGCACTATTACTTCACTAGAGCGCGCGGCCTCGGCTGCGCTTTTCGCTGCACGCGCACCCAGCTTTTGCGCGAGCGCCCGGACTTTTGCAGGATCATGATCGAAGAGCGCGAGCTCCTTTGGCTTCACGGCGCCGCCGCGCACCAGGCCGGTGGCTAGGGCGCTGCCCATCTTTCCCGTGCCCACTATGCAAACGCGCATAGGCTACCTTTTTCCTGCAAAGGTTTTAAATGTGGGCTCCGCACGACGGCGTCACGATATCGAGAACACACCCTGGTATTCCGCCTTGCCCGAGGTGACCTTTTCCATCAGGCCTATCGTGTGGGCCATTGCATCTTCCAGTATGGCTGGCGACGCCGAGGTCGGGAAGTATATGAGCATCAGCACGCTCTTGGTGGCCGCGGTGATGCAGGTCCTGCCCGAGTCCGCGGTTGGCCCGCCGAAAATGCCAAGCTCATCGGAGCTCAGAATCCTTTTTTCACCGTTCATTTTCTGTCCGCCTATTCCCGCGTAGGTCGCGCCTGACCCGCCCACCGAGAAAGTTATCGTGTCGCCCTGGAAATTGTCGACATCGTATACGCCGAACGGAGCGCCGGTCCTTATGGATTCCGCGTTGTTAAGGTCCACGACCGTGTTTATGCGGTAGAGGGGCTGGCCCTTGAGCACGCGCTTTATGAGCGCTTCTCCAGAAGGATCGTTCTTTGTGGGATCGAGCCCCACCTGCGAGAAGAGAACACGGATGCCCTTTATCACAGGGTCTTCGTGGATTGCCCTTCCCTCGCCGAACTTCTTGGTCGCGCCCTTGCTCGCCGAGCGGATGGCCTCGTCCACCAGCGGATGGGTCTTGACGACCTGCACATTCACGCCGCTGAACCCGATATAGCCCATGGTCAGCCCCTTAAGCTTGGCTTGCGACGCGGGGTCAACCCGCAGATTCATCATGCGCATGTTTCCTTCGGCCATATTACCACCTCATGTTCATGTTATCTCTTCAGCTTTCCGACATAGGCAACGCCAATGTCGCCAAAACGGATTGTCGACGCCTCGTAGCCGTTCCGTTCCATCAGCCCATGTATGAATCCCTCATCATAGGCATAGGACCATAAGCCGTCTTCTGAATGGAAGAGCACCCCTGCCGGCGTGTGCTCGCTTTCGATGTGGGCATAGTTGCAGTTCGCGTAATAGTCGGTTCTCACTTGCATGGAGCGCGCGTCAGTGGTGTACGTGAAGATTACCAGGTCCATGCCGGCCTTGGCAACTTTTGAAATCGCCTCGGCTGCTTCCGGAATGTTGCCGAAGCTGTTGAAGGGGAACGAGACCAGCGAGGAGTGCGGAAGGAGCGACAGTTGGTTGGAAATCGAGGGCATGTCGAGAACATTGCCCACGTGCGCCTCCACGCGCTGCCCGGGTGAAAATTGCACGTTGCCCCTCAAATCCATTATGCGATCGTCCAGTTTTTCTATCAGGCTCGGCACCAGGTCGATCCCGACGTAGGACGCACCCCTTTTGAGCGCCTGGCTCAGGAAGAAGCCGCTGTCCATCGCGCCTACCTCGACCAGCGTATCGTATTCGCCGTTCGCGATGAGTTTCGAAATCACCCTGCCTTCGCCTTGCAGGAACGAGGAAATTTCCTTTGGATAGTTGGCGCTGTCAATAAGCTTCAGCCCGTCGTCGGCGTAGAACTCGTGGCGCGGTATCGAGGGCGCCTGGATTGGGGCCAGCTGGGAGTCCTGCATGGGGTTCATGTTCCGCGCGGCCTTCCACCGCTCGCCGGCCATTTTGTGTATGTCCCAGATGTCAGCTTCGGTAAGCCTTATCGAGACGACGCCCGGGAAAGCCTCCTCGAAAAATACATAGGGCGGCGAGACCGCCACCGACGGGCTTATGTAATCGAGTTTCTCTTCCATTCCGTCGGATTTCGTTATCGCGGTGGCCGGGTGATAGGTAAGTATGTTTGGGCTCACGACGTAAAGAAGGCCTTCGTCAACCAGCTTTCCCACTTCCTCTATCGTGTATCTTATGGTCTCCTTCGTTTCCCTCTGAAGGCCGAAGAGAACCGAAGCGCCGACGCGTATGTCCGCGCCCTTTGCAAGTTGAAGAACCTGCCGGATGTTTCCGAGCCAGGTGTTCGGTTCGCCCGACTTCCCGTGCTTGAGCTTGTGCTTGTCCAGCGCATCCGCCACGTTCTCGGACGCGCTTTCAATGCCCATGTAGATGTAGGTGCAGCCAGCGTCCCGTACGAGCTTGAGGAGCCTGCTAGCATTATGAACTGAGAGGTGCTTGACCAGAAAGTCGGCCGTGAACTGGGCGCCCCATTCGATGTTCGCCATCCTGTAGAATAAATCGTATTCGGGGGAACCCTGCTTTGCCACTTTCAGGCCGTCCCTTCCCTGCTTTTTTACGTCGTAAAATGCGCCAACGAGTGCGGCTATGCTCTTCTCGTTGCCTCCGCACAGCATGGAATCATCGAAGAACATTGCGGCGGCTCCATTTTTGAGGTCTTTTTCGATTAGCTTGCGATAATAGTGTCGTTGGATTGTGGCTATCAGCTGCCCGACGACTTCGGATGACTCTGAACAGAAGCTGCAGCTGAAAGGGCACGCTTGCGCGGTATTTGCATGGGCAGTGAGCTTCGCGCTTCCGTCCTTGTTGCGGAATATGGGGAAGCGCGCCCTTATTGCAAAAGGCTCGTAGGGAAGGGGAAGGTCGGCCAGGTCGGTTTTTTTGCCGTGGATTTGGAGCGAGACCGGGCGCAGGTCCTTTGGAAGGTAGGTTATGCTGGCGGTGCCGGGCAGGTGCGCCAGCTCTTCCTTTTTCTGCTCGAGCGCGGCTATCACGTTTTCTTTCGTTGTCCGCTTCGTCTCAACATCCATTGACAGGGAAATACACTTCATGAGGAAATCGAGCGCGTAATAGCCCTCGCCCGCAATCATGAAATCAACGCAGTCGGGCGCGATGATTCCTTTTCGAATCGCGTTCACGAGGCCGCTGGGCGCATGGGTTACTTCGCCTTTGCTTTCGCCATTCTTGTGCATCCTGATCGTCTCATCGGCATGCCTGCCGCCCAGCACCACCAGGGTATCGGAATCTGCGGCCTTCACGAGCCTCGCGATTTCAAGTGCATAGCGGTGGGCGGGCGAGACGCTGCTTAGGAGAACCACTTTCGGCTTCGTGACGGAAAGGAGTTGCTCGAGGTAATCGCGCACTTTGCCGTTCCATACGCGCGGGTCGAAAACATATTGGTCTGTGTTTAGCG
Organism: Candidatus Burarchaeum australiense; assembly: GCA_902386535.1. Taxonomy (GTDB): domain Archaea; phylum Micrarchaeota; class Micrarchaeia; order Burarchaeales; family Burarchaeaceae; genus Burarchaeum; species Burarchaeum australiense. The sequence continues at coordinate 32,072 of CABMJK010000051.1, forward strand.
GCTGGCCGTTGTAGCTGTAGGTTATGCTCTCGCCTGCGGCTATCGAGGCGCGGTAGTCGTCGGAAGGCAGGTTGAACCATGCCGGGAAAAGGTCGTTGTAGGGGCCCACCTGCCTGGCCGGGAAGTCACTGAGGTTCTGGTCCAAGGCAGTCTTTGTGAGGACTACTTGGCTTATCGGGTAGGAGAGGGCGGTGTAAATGCACATCGGGTCGCCGGGAAACTCGATTTTGTTCTCGTGCGAAGTCAGGGCTGGCGCGAGTATCGAAAGAACCGGATAGGAGCTTGCAAGGAGATGCTGCTCAAGGGCCTGCTGCCCATAGGGCTGCGGCTGCGGTTCCTGCTTTTGGTTTATGAAGTCCGAAAGGACGCGCCTTCTGAGATCGAGAAGGTCCCCATACTGCTGCGCGCCCAGCCGGCCCATGCTTGCCTGCAAATTTTTTAGCGAATCGTGTTGTTGCGGGGAAAGGGGTTGCCGCCATAATGTTTGCATTTCCGCACCCGCTCACACCTCAATAGCGCTTCGCCGCGTAGACCATGAGCTCGGCATCCCGGCCGCATCCGCCCACGCACTTGCAGCCCTGGGGCGGCTTCTCGTCCTCGCCTATTTTCGTGCCGCGCACTGCTATCTCGAACTCGCTCTTCAGGCTGTCGAAGCAGGCTCCCCCGTCATCCTGTATGGAGCAGAAGGGGATGCGGTAGAAGCCGCGGTGGTCCTTGTTCTCTCGCATTTCCTCGATGGTCATGCAGGTGATGAAGCTGTCGTTGAAAAACTTGTCGGCCTCGGCCTTCAATGTGGCGTTTAGGCGCTGGCCCATGTCCCTTATCGCGGTTTCGAGTTGTGATTCGTGCACCGGAATCTTGCCGGGCTCTGTGCGCGAGGCGAGCGTTACGTTCCCGCTCGCAGCTTCCCTTGCGCCCATTTCAATGCGCACGGGCACGCCCATCATCTCCCAGTGGTTGTATTTGAAGCCGGGCTTCTTGTCGCTGGCATCTATTATGGTGCGGATGCCTGCCTGCTCGAGCCTTTCCTTGAGCTGCATGCACTTCTGTGCCACGAGCTCATCGTCTGCGGGAGCCTTGGCCTTTATCGGCACTATCACTACCTGTTGGGGCGCGACCTCGAACGGGAAGCGCAGGCCGCGCTCATCTGCATGCGTTGCAACAAGGGCGCCAAGGATGCGCCAGATGGAGGGGCCGTAGCAGGTTTGGTATGCATATTCCTCCTTGCCCTCAGAGTTCGTGAACTTTATGTCGAACTTCTTGGAGAACTTCTGGCCCAGATTGTGGCTTGAAGGAAGCTGGAGCGCCTTTCCGTCAGGCAGCAGCGTGTCGGCTGCACAAGTGTATTCCGCACCCGGGAAAGTGTCCCATGAAGGCCGCAGCACGAAAAGCATCGGAATGCCGAACTGCCCGTGTATGACCTTCTCCGACATCGCAATGTCGGCCAGGACCTGCTGTTCCGCTTCCTTCATGGTCGCGAAAACGTCGTGCGCCTCTATCCAGTAGAACTCTCTGCCGCGTATGAGTGCCTTGCTTTCTTGTTCGGCCCTCCAGACCTGGCAGCTCTGGTATATTTTCAAGGGGAGGTCGGCGAGGCCGCTTATCCAGTCCTTGTAGACCGTGTACATTATAGTTTCGCTCGTGGGCCTTAGCGCCAGCCGTTCGCCCTTGGGCAGGATATTCGAGCCTATCTGGGTTATCCAGAAAACCTGCGGATTGAAGCCCTCGAGATGCTCGGCCTCTTTCTGAAGCAGCGATTCCGGCATTACGGCCGGGAACAGTGCAGGCTCGTGGCCTGTTCCCTCAAGCGCGGCCTCGTAGAGCAAGTACATTTGCTTCATTGTCCTGACTGCCCATGGCCTGAGCGTGAAAAAACCCTTTGCAGGATATTTGGTGTCTATGAGCTTGGCGTCCTGCAGCATGGCGGGATACCACTGGGAGAACTGCAGGCACTTGTCATATCTGCTTGATACGGCGCCAAATGCTGGGGGCTGACCGTGCTGGTGCCTGAGCTGGTCTCCTTGCGGGCCTGGCTTGGATCCCGAGCCAGGGTCGGTGGCGCTGTGATATAACAACCGTTGCATCATCTAAACACCCAGCCGGTCTATTGCTTTGATTCCGTCGTTAATCTCTGCCTTCGAAATCGGAGTGCCGTTGCCGCTTCCGGACTGCTGCGCTGCGCCGGCATCGGTCGTTGCCTTCTGTGCCTCGGCGGCAGCTGCCACCTTGGCGGCCTCGCGCCTTGCAGGAAGCTCGGCAAGGAATTGCTTCAGCTCCTTACCCGCATTCGGGTCGCCTTTTGCGGACTCGACAAAGAGCTGGGAGCCGAAGAACATCGGGTATGTCGCTTTTACGATCTTACTCATGTGCGGCCTTACGAGCTTCGGCACGGCCTTGAACATGTCAGCCATTACTGTGCTGGCAAATTCCGGCGACTTGGCCATCCTCCTGGCACTGTAGGCGAATGCGATGGTGCCGTAGGGAACATACTCGGTGACGGGGATTCCGTTGTTCCTCAGCATTTCGGCCAGGTCTGTCCTAACGCCCTTCAAGACCTGCAGTTCGAGCGGCTTATCAGGGTGCTCCTCACTCAGCTTGAGCGCCTCAAGAACCCTGCCATCGTGGTGGCTTGCCACGACAACGCGCGTGCCTGGCGGGCTTTCCTCGAAGGCTATGCGAATCAGGTTGGAGTAGTTCGCGTGCACGTCATCGTAGTCAGTGAAGGCATCCTTGGTTTCGCGGTATATTCCCTTCACGAGCCTGATGACTGGTGGGTGCTTAGCCTCGTAAAATGCGGGGTCGCTCAGAACCGAGCGGAGGTCTGCCTCTGCCCGGTGCACGTTGGCCTGGAGCACGGTGCCCACGTTGCCATACTTGACTTGCAGGTCCTTGTAGACTGCAAGAGTGTAATCGGAGAAGGGCAGGCCCTCCATGTCTATCCAGACGAAAACGCCGTTTTCCTTTGCCACCTCGACGAGTTTTTTGAGATTGTTGTAGGCATAGTCCCGGGGCGTCTTTCCCTTGCCGCGGTCGACATAGCCTTCCACGTCCGAACCGAAGGGCGAAGGCCTCACGGCGATGGAGGTCGTCACGCCTCTTGCCCCCATAAGGTATAACAGGCGGGTGTATTCGCGCATCATTGTCTCGACATCATCCTGTTTCTTTATGTGCTCGCCGAGGCAGCAGACTATGGTCGATGAGTCTCTGGCCTGCAAATCCGCCGCCCTTTTGACTGCAGATTCCGCAGTCTTGCCGGCGACCCAAATGGTTTGCGCGAAAATTTCGTTCAGCATCGCTTCTATGCGCATTGTTTTCATGATGAACGGCATGTTGATTATCCCGCGCTCTTTCTTCTTTGGACCGGCAAGGTCGGTGCGCATTATTGGAGGCCAGTCCTTGACAGCGCCTGGCACGGTAGAGGCAGACGAGGCCCCACGATTGTAATAAATTTCAGGCGAAACGCCCTTATTTCCGCCAGAGGTAGCCCCGGCGTTGCCAGTGTTTCTTGCACTACCTGTTGGCTGCTTATATCCATTCATCTAAATGCACCCCCAAAGTTTATCGAATCGTTTTTACCACTAAAGATCGGCGTTGATGCGCGACCAGCGTGAAGTTGACTGCGTTGCCGCACGGGCGGCTATCAGAAGCAATAATAGTAGGGGTATGTTCCGGTTTCATACTATCACTTCAAGAGAATGTAAAGAGCCCTGTTTGCACGATCAGTGAGGTAGGTTTGATAGTAGCCGACCAGCTTGCCTGCATGAACCACGCTTACCAGCACGAGCAGAAGCACGATAGCCCACACGGCCATCTGCGAAGCCACCACACACCACCCCATTTTTTTATGCATTTTTTGCTTTATAACCGTTTCTTTCCGCTCTATATAGCGCTATATTCGTCTCTTTCCGCGTTTTCCTCCGGCTTTTCTGACGCACTTGTCGTCTATCACCAACTTGGGACAGAATAGGCCGGGCCCGACGTATTCCTGCTCCACGTGCGTTTTGTGGATGAACCAGGTCTCGCCGTCTTGCTTCATCGCGGTTCCCGCATATTCTTTTTCGCATATTGGGCAGATGGACATCAGACAAGCACCTTCGGGCATCCGAGCCACACATGCCGCGGGCCCGGGATATATTGTTTGCGCGATAAATGTTGCAGAAAGAGCCGATTATGTTTCAGATGGAACAGAAGTTCGAACCTGGCCAGTTCCAGAGCGGCCGTGCGAAAAGTTCCATTTCCCATGTGTCATATACTCGCTGATATTTTATATAATATTTGCTGGATAAAACTGAACATATTGTCAAAATTAGCTGTGTTGGAACCCAATTTTCTGACAGTTCGTCCGAAAACAGGTGCCTTTATATTCTTTTTCGCCGTAATTAAGGCATGGCCGAAAAGGGCATTGAAAAGGTGGACGAGAAGGATGAGCGCATACTCGGGGAGCTCAGGAAGGACTCGCGCCAGTCAACGGCCGACATCTCGCGCAAGACGGGAATGCCGCGCGTGACCGTGCACGAGCGCATAAAACGGCTC
>CABMJK010000052.1 GCA_902386535.1 Candidatus Burarchaeum australiense
GCAGTTCCATTATTTGCTTAAGGGGATGATCCCTTCCATCCGCCGGCTGCTTTCAGGTGATGTATAGCCTGTACATAACTGCCAATGGCCTGGTTCGGCCCTGTGCCGGAATTGAAATAGCCGGTACGAACATACGGGATCATCCCCTTAAGCAAATAATGGAACTGCCCTTTTTCAAAACTGCCCGATACATGGACAGGCACTTAACCGGAAAATGTAAAACCTGTGAATATCTTCCAAAGTGCATCGGTTGCAGGGGGCTTGCCTATGCCCTCGGAAAAAATGCGGGCAAAGATTCCATGAGCGCATTATGCCAGGAAGACCCCCTATGCTTCAAATAATTTTCCGACTTTAGGGCCCAGTCTCATCAATTTCACCGGCCTCATAATGTTCTTAAATCCCGGCGTCCACTCGTCGGTCCTCATCAGCACCGACTCCACATTCCGTATCACGAGCGGGAACTCGGCCCGCATCCTGTCCATGATCTCCCCATATTCCTGGTAGCTGCCCACCGCGAACTCGGGTTCGAGGTTCCAGACATCCCGGATGAAATACTGCACCTGCGGGAGCGCGGAAACGTACGCAAGCAGCTTCCTCGCGTCCTCCTCGGTATATTTGTCGACGTGGATTATGGCCTTGTAATACTCGAGCCCCAGCCTGTTCAGGTCCACGCCAATCCTGTACTGGATTATCACTCCCGTCTGCTCCATCTTCCGCAGCCTGGCCGCCACTGTCGCGGGAGTTGCCTTCACCTTTGCCGCCAGCTTCGTAACCGGCACGCGTGCGTCATTTACAATCTCCCGCAAAACCGCGTAGTCGAGCTCGCCCATCTCGCTTCGCGCCACCTCGCCCGCGAACTCTGTGGGCGGCGCCACCTTGCCCGTGAAATACGCCTTCGGGTATTGCTTAACGTCCACGAGCATCCCCCAGTCTCGCTTCACGATTATCTTGCCGAACTTCGAGATGAGCTCGTTCTTCAGGGCGTAGAACTCGTAGTCCGACCTAGTAAATATCGCGAATATCAGGTCCCACACGCCGTCGCACTCGCCCATCCAGTAGACTATGTCAGAGGTGCGCAAATACTCCATCAGCTTCTTTCTCTCAGCCGGCACGTTGCGCAGCTGCAGGTAGATTTTGTACAGCTTGTAGCCCATCTTGTGCGGGTTGATGGAGACGTTGAAGCTAGTTATCACGCCCTCCTCGACGAGCCGGCCTATCCTGTACTCCACCGCCTGCCTGGACTTGCGCGCCAGCCTGGCGAGCCTCTTCACTGGCACGCGGCAGTCCCTGTCCAGCTCGGCTAGGATGATTCTGTCGGCTTTGTCCAGCTTTACGCCGGGCCTCGCCGCCCCCACCCGCGCAATGCCCGCCTCGCCCCGCCCGGCGGCTCGCGCTGTCTTGTCCAGTTTAACCGATGCCGTGCTGCCCATGGTCGCCCTGAGCATCTTCTACGGCGGGGTTGTTTAAAAACCCCTCACTTTTTTGGCATTTTAGCTGAAAATCAGGACAATATCATGACAGTTGCTCAAATTTACGTGTAAACTTAGTTATTTCCAAAATGAGCTAATTTTCACAGGGGGGTGAGCGGAATGGGCGGCCAGACAAGCATGAGCACCAGATACCCGAACATAGCGAAGACGAAGAATTTCGACGGCAAAATGCCTGCTGGTTTTGTTAACGACGTGCGGGGCTGGAACTTCAGCGAGGACGAGATCAAGCAGGCCGCAATCTTCAACCGTTTGCTTACGATGGACATAGATACGCCGGGCAAGCAGGGCACGAAAGGAAAGAGGGACGGGCTGCTCTTCGGCGGCCTATGTGACAAGCAGTGCCCGCACTGCTTCAGGCGCACCGACGAATTCGAGAAGGTAACCTGGATGGGCTGGGATGAGCAACTCGGCTACCTGAAAGAGGCCAAAGCGCTCGGTCTGAGGAGTGTGAAGCTAATAGGGCCGGGCGAGCCGCTGCTGGAGCGCGGGCTGATAGGCTACCTCGAACGGCTGAACGCGATGGGAATAACGGTAAGCATCTTCACCAAAGGCGACATCATCGGCGACGACGAGAATTGCATGAAGATACACGGCATGAACGGCGGTGCGCTTGCTGCCAAGCTCAGAGAGCTCGGCGTGAGCATTTTGCTCGGCACCACCTCATTCATGCCTGAGCTTGAGGATGCATCAGTGGGCAAAAACGGGTATCATGCGGCAAGGGATTTGGCCATAATAAGATTGGCCGCCGCGGGCTTCAACGATTTCATTCCTGGCCAACCGACAAGGCTTGCATTCGTGTGCACGCCCGTAACGCCGACCAACATCGACGAAGTTTTCGACATGTATGTGTGGGCGCGCGAGCGCAACATACAGCCGGTCATGGCGCCGACGATGATTGCAGGCGGGGCGCTGGACAAGCTTTCCAAGATTGTGCCTGCGCGCGATGCGCTGATTGGGCTTTACGTGCGAATCAACGTGTGGGCGATCATGCACGGCGTTTACACGCTCGACGAACTCATGCGCGACGGCGTGGCTGCATATGCGGGCGGTGCCTGCTGCAACCAGGTGGCGGTCGGAGTGTTCATGAGGGGCGACGGCAAGGTTCTCAGATGCCCGGGCGATGACATAACTATCCTCGGCGACCTGCACGATAAAACTCTGACTGAAATTTGGAATACTCGGGCCGCGAGCAGTATGCGCTATGCGGGCAAGTACAACGTGGGCTGCCCGCCCAAGTATGGGATATCCTTCCCGCCCAACTTCTTCGAGGACGTGCTGCGGCGGGTGGTGGAGCGGTGCGCGGAGTTGGGCATCTTCCCGCGCCCCGGCCCCTGACCCTAACACAATTATATAATTAGCTCCCCCCAGTTCAGGGCATGAAAAACTTCCTCATGATTTGTCTGGCGTTCACTGCAGCCCTTTTGCTCCTCGGATGCGCGGGGCCTGCGGCGCCTCCGGCCCCCAACGCCACGCTGAACTTCACGGCGAATGCAACGCCCGCCGTAACTCCGGCGACCTTGGTGGCCGAGGTTGGCGACAACGTTTCCATCGACTACATCGGCTGGCTCGACAACGGCACGGTCTTCGACACTTCCATGATGAACGAGGCAATCCAGAACGGCCTTGTCCTGCGGCTAGGCACCTACGTGCCCCTTAACTTCACCGTGGGTGATGGCGCGATGATTTCCGGCCTCGAGGCCGGAGTCGTGGGCATGAAGGTCGGCGAGGAGAAAACCATCCATATTCTTCCGAGCCAGGCTTACGGCGAAAGGCGCGACGACCTGATAGTCGACGTTCCGCTTTCAAAGGCCCCGGCGGGCATCAAGCTGGGCTCCAAGGTCACGACTTCCAGCGGCCTGGTGGGCCTCGTAATCAACATGACCAATGAGTCCGCGCGCATAGACTTCAATCACGAGTTGGTCGGCATGCCCCTGAACTTCAAGATAACCATGCGCGCAATAACAAAGGCGAAGTAAGGGCCCTGTCAGCGTCTCCTGATTTTTTTCCTTCCTTTTTCAAACGCATCCAGCGCGGCCCTCCTCGCGCTCCGCAGGGGCGCCCTCACCCGTCCTGCGAACCGTATGCCCCGCGCCACGTGCCTTGCCACCGACTGCGCCGGATAGATGACGCTCGCGTCTAGCATGAAGCCCATGTCATTGTACGGGTAGATTGCATGCTGCTCCTTCACTCGCGGCAGCATGAAAAGCGCGACGAGCATGCGCAGCGCCGAAGAGATGAAGAACAGGAGCTGGAGCGCCACGAGGCCGAGGAAGACCTGGGGCAGGACTCCGGAGAGCAGGAAGGCGCCAAAGGTCGCTCCCACCACTATGGCCACGTTGTTGAAGAAATTGTAGCGCGAGACCAGCGAGACGCGCTGCTCCCGGGGCGCCGATGAAAGTATGTAGTTGAAGCTCACGAGCTCGAAGCCCGACCAGGCGAAGCCGGACAGCACCTGCGTGCAGAGAAGCACGTCGAACCTCGCGAAGAAGGCCCAGGGAAGCGGAAGGACGCTCACGAGGATTCCCGAAACCACGAGCACGGCGCGGTTACCGAACCTGTCGGCCAGTTTCCCCCAGTAGGGGAACGAGATTATCTTGAAGAGCACCGCGGCCGAGGTAAGTATGCCGAACTCGGCATAGCCCAGCCCCATGTTGCGCAACATGAAGACGCTGTAAAAGGGCGAGGCCACATAGCGAGTGAACGAGATGAGCGCGGCTCCGGCAATGAAGAGCCTCGCATTCTTCCACGCGTCATGGAAGAGCAGCGTGTTCCAGGACACGGTGCGGAACTCCTTTCCGCTGCCCGGTATGGCTGCCATGCGCATGATGAACCATGCCGACCCGAGCCGGCACAGGAATGCCAGGAAGAAAAGGACGGCGAAGCCGAGGAGCGCGTTGCCCAGGTTTCCCGTGAAGAATCCCAGCACCAGCCCTCCACCGAGGGTGGCGAGGAAGAGCGCGAGCCCCGTAATCTTGTTCCTGTAGCCGAAGTATTGGCCGCGCATGCCTTCGGGCACCAGGTCGGCTATCCAGCCGGACCATATCGGGTAGATGAAGTCATCGAAGCCGGCGTAGAGTGCGAAGACCGCGATGGCCAGCGTTATTTTAAGCGGCACGTCAAAGGGCGAGAAGACGAGCGCTATTTGCGCGAGCCAGAAGAATGCGTGGAAGAAAACCGCGCGCGTCACGAAGTTTTTCCTGTTCCTCCACGCGCCCATCGTCTTCGATATGAGCAGCTGCGCAAAGGCGGAGAAGAGGTAGGGTATGCTCGTTAGAAGGCCGATGGCCGCATCGGTTGCGCCGTAGAATAGCAGCAGCGCGGGCATGTAGGCGTCGCCCAGGCCAGTCATCAGCGAGAACAGCACGCCGTCGCGCACGGAGGCGCCGAGGCTGGACTTCACTGCCTGCTCGCCAAGCGTTTTTTCTTCCCCCATGAAATCGCCCGTTGCCAAACCTGCCCGCGGTCAGAACACCCCGCTACCAAAAGCCTACTGCTCCTACTGCCGCCAGCTATTAATTATTTATTATCTCGCATCCCACCACTCCTGCATGGTTGACACGATTTTTCTCGTACGGCATGCCGAGTCCGAGGCCAACAAGGACAGGGTCTACGCCGGCTGGAGCGATTCGAAGCTCACAGCCTTGGGCATGCAGCAGGCCGAGTCCCTCAAGAAGCGGCTGGGCCGCGAGGGCATTGGCAGGGTGTTCTCCTCGGACCTAGAACGCGTCCGCAATACGCTCGGGTGCCTTGACCTCAAATGTCCTGTCGAGTTCTCGTCCGAGCTGCGCGAGAGGAATTACGGGGCCCTCGAGGGCACGAAATGGGAGGACGACCCTCTCAGGCAAAAGCACCACTTCGACCCGCTCATCAGGCCGCCCGGGGGCGAAAGCGCGAAGGACGTGCAGCTCCGCACCTGGCACTTCTTCCAGAAAAAGGTTTTCATGGCGCAGGAGGAAAAGGTCCTCGTAGTCTCGCACCACACTCCGCTCGTCACCTTCATTTGCAAGTTCCTCGGAATGCCCCTGAACCGGTGGCGCGCGTTCAGGCTCGGGAATGCCGGGCTGTGCATACTCATCAACGAGGACGGGCTCTGGCGCGTAAGCCTCTGGAACTCGATGTCGGCGCTCGGGCTGCAGAACTACGGCCCGCTGCTGGAGAACAAGAAATAAATATCGTATGGAGCAAGGGATATGAGGTGATAGCATGGCCGAAGAACCTGTCAAGGATTATGTTCTGCCAGACCTTCCCTATGCCTACAATGCCCTCGAGCCTTACATCGACGAGGCCACCATGCGGCTGCACCATGACAAGCACCACGCGGCCTATGTGGCTGGCGCCAACGCCGCCCTCGCCAAGCTCGAGGAGGCGAGGAAGAACGGCAACTTCGATTCCATCCGGGCGCTCTCGGGAGCGCTCGCGTTCCACGCCTCCGGCCATGTGCTGCACTCGCTCTTCTGGACCGGCCTGTGCCCGCACGACCAGAGCCAGGAACCGAAGACAGGGGCGTTCCTCGCTCAAGTCAGCAAGGACTTCGGCTCGGTCGACCTCCTGAAGAAGCAGCTCGGCGCAGCTGCCAAGGCGGTCGAGGGCTCGGGCTGGGCCATGCTGGCCTGGGAACCCACGGCGAAGAAGCTTATCGTGCTCCAGGTCGAGAACCACCAGAAGCTCTCGGTGCAGGGTGCGGTGCCGCTGTTCGTGCTCGATGTCTGGGAGCATGCCTACTATATTAAGTATCAGAACAAGCGGGCGGACTATGTCGACAACCTCTGGAACATCGTCAAATGGCGAGAGGTTGAAACCCGGTTTGAGTCTGCAAGCAAAAAATAAACTCCCGAGGACTTCGCCACGAGACGAATAGGTTTTGCCATGCTCTACGTCGTAAAAACCTTTGCCGAAGCGATACCTACATCGCATGGCGTCGAACTTATCAGGTGGATACTTAAACTGAAGTTTATAGGTTCTAGAAACGTTTTTAAATATACCCTCTTATAAGGACTTGATTCCGAGGTAGACTCGCTGTCAAACAGCGTGCTATCCGGACAAATATGGGGCAATTGTCGCCGATAAAATTGATTGTAAAAGCCCCGATTAACAGGCGACAAAAAAATGAGGTGAGAACGTGAAGAGGTTGAATGTAAAGCGAGTGGCTGCGCTTGCTGCGGGAGCCGCGCTTTTGGGAGCCTCTCTGGCAGTTGCAGAAGTTACCTATGGTAACGTGCAGCTGGTAAACCAGAATGGTCAGCCCACAGCGCAGGTTGTCGTAGGCTCAGGTGCGGCTGCAAGTGACGGCGTAGTCGCTGCCAACATAGCGGCCATGCTCGGTAACCTTGCGTACAAGGCACAGACAATTAGCGCAAGCACTGCCGGCGAGGCAACATGCGCACTTGGCGGGGGAGCTGCGACCGGAGGCACATGCGCAATCAGCAACGAGAAGGTCAAGTTGGAAGTGACCTTGCCCGGTGTGGTTTCGGGTGTCTACGGCTGGAAGACCCTCATCAACGACTACACGGACAAGTACCTGGGGAACAGGAACATGTCCACAACGGACGATATATACAACACGACCACCGACATAACCGGCTTTGACGTGCCGACCACGAACAACTACTGGACTGGCTTGGAGTCAACCACGAACAAGTTTGACTTCCTGACGCAGTCGTACGGCTCTGGTGCGGGTCAGCCGAGGCAGGCTGTGAAGAAGATCAGCGGAACTGACTTCACACCCTTCGCGACCTTCAACACCAAGGACAGCTCAGCGGCTGACTTCACTTACACTGAAGACCAGACGCTATGGGTGTCGTCCTTGACTGACTGGAACAGCCAGTACAAGACGATCGTCGCAGAGAAGCCCGAGCTAGCATACCGCGCGGCGTTCTCAAAGGGCGGTGACAACTACGGAATACCGTACTGCACCATCAAGAACTCCACAGCAGGCGGCTGGTGGGGCGCATGCGACAGTGATGACTCCAGGACCGACAGGCACAGGGTTGCCGTCAAGTGGTTGGGCGAAGACTGGATAATCAGCGAGATGAACCTGCCTGACAATGTGAACTCCACATCCGGATCGGGCACAGGCGCATGGATCACAGTGAACCCTGCGTACAACTTCTCGGCTGGTGGATCAGTCAAGCTTGCCAAGGAGAGCTCCTACGGAGTTGTCCGCATCGGCGAGAACCTGAGCGCTGGAAACTACATCGTAAAACTCACGGATATTACCGTGCCGTCGTCAACGATCCCGTACGGTGCGGCTGTCTTTGAGATATACGACTCGAACGGCCAGCTGCTCAAGCAGGACCGCATTCCATCCGGAAGCACGTACTCCTGGGCAGCACCAGACGGAACCACTGTGAAGGTGAAAGTGTACAAGGCAACGCCCGGTTACACCCTCACCGCCAAGTGGGCCGAAATGGCAGTCTACTCTCAGGAAATCGAGCTCAAGGACGGACAAATACTCGACGACAACAACAAGAAGTGGTATACGAAGGTGCTGTGGAAGAACCGCGAATTTGAATCAAGCGCGCCCAGCCCTGCCGTCGACACTTTGTGGGCCCTGGAGCTCATAAACACCAAGGACAACGAACTTGCATCCACACACATGCAGAAGGGTGCGACCTACAACATACCCACCAAGAACCCAGTGCTGCAGATGCAGTATGATGCACTTGACCTCGTGGAGGGCTCAGACTACGACAGCCTGACCTTCAACCTGATCACTGGCTCAATGCCTATCTACGACGCATCGTGCACATCGGGCACCAACCGCGATTCGGGAACACAACTGATGCAGGTAACCTCCGGGCAGAGCAACGCCTTCACCATCAGTGGCCAGACCGTGAGCTCGTTCTACATTGAATTGCAGAACAGCACGTCTGCCACTGCAGGTGCGAACGGCGGTGTGGTCTTTGCCAACACCGGGTCATGCAATGCACGTCTCTCTGAAGTCCTCCTGAACGCATCAGGCGGAGTGACCGTGAATTACAACCCCGGAGATGGAGACCAGCCGATAAACTTCGTCGCTGAGCCAGCGCTCAACGCCGGTGTTTGGTTCAAGTTCGGTGTCCGCGAGGACCCGGGCAACAACCCAGCTGGCAGAACTCCAGCCGGCACTGCATACGACTATTGGAACGTGACTGTTCTGGGCAACGCCTCAGCGGGTGCATCATACACCTTCGCGACGGGCAACGGCCTGAAGCAGATCAACTACACCGATGTCGTATACGGCATTGGCGGAGGCGCAACCTACCCACCTGCTACACCTGACCTTGGCTTCATATCAGCCAGAGGCTCCAAGTTTAGCAACCTCGAGACAACCAGCCTGACCTTCAACATAGCGAAGAGGCCAGCGCAGGCTCTCTATTACGTCAAGACCTCAACGGCGACCCCGAACGCACCCGTCGAAGTAACACTCGGCGAGGGCGAGGAGGCTGCGTTGCAGGGTGGCGTAAAGATCAAGGTGGCGAGCATAACCGAGGACGTGGGCGCGTGCTCTGCTGCTCCTGGCAGTGCAGCTTGCACTGTAGACCAGAGCGGCGTGAGCGCAGTGCTCAGTACCGGTGGCTCATCCGTGACGGCGTCAGTGCCTTACGCACTCTCGACCTCCACGACACCATTGGTTGTACTGGACCGCGATGCCGGAGCCGGAACCTTGATTACTGTGGGTGGACCTGCAGTCAACAGCGTAACTATGAGCGTGTTGCAGGGAAGCGACGTGCAGATAACTGCATCATCGCCTCCAACCGTGAAAGCGGTGGGCAACAACATAGTCGTCGCTGGTGGCTCTGCCGCCGACACGATCAGGGCAGGCAACGACTTCATAGCCAGCCTGAAGCAGTCCTAGAGATAGGACTGCTCCCTTTCTTTTTTCCTTTTTATTTTTACAACCCCTAGCGGATGCAGGAAATACGGCGCAGAGGCAGGAGGCTTTCGCCGCACCGTCTCGCCTGCCGTTGATATCCATCGTGGCTCGTCGTAGAACTTGCAAAACATCGGCGTGCAGGTTTGACAAAACCAATTAGAAACGTTTTTAAACAACCTTAGGCATATTTATTCGATGAGCTGGCGACCAGGGGCGATGTTTTTCGCATTAGCCCTACTCATTTCGCTCTCCTGCGCACAGGAGTTCAACTTCAACCCCTATTTCTATTCCGGGGAGAATTCCAGTTCCGTCACCCTTACTAGTATTGGCGGCGGCTATGACCTTGCCACCATAAATGGCCAGGAGACCTTCGTGCTCTTCGAAAACCAGATCGTGGAGGACCAGGACGCCATACGGGGCGCCCTGAAGAACTATTACACGACCACTGCCCTGCCCTCCTCGGCCGAGGTTGACGAGCTTATCCTGCTCGCCAAAGCGTTCAACGAAACGCGCAACCTGGCGACGCCCTACGGCGGCGGCTCCGAGGACGTTTGCGTCGGGGCCAGCTACCTTTCCATGTTCAAGGGAACCAGCCTGGGTTCCAAGACGCCATCCATTTTCTGCTATGACTATGAAAGCTGCAGCTATTTGCCGCCCATCTCGGGCGTAATGGAAATGAACAACATACCCTGGTTCGTCGAGGCCAAAACCGTTCATGGGCAGACGCTTTTTGCGCTTGACAACAACTTCACCGAGTTCGAGACAAACCTGCTCGACATAACCCCTGACACCGCGGGCACCAATCTGCAGGCCGCCATGGGAAACCTCGAGGGCATGAAGACATCAGCCCACTTCCTCAAGAATAGCGCGCTTCAACTATCCTCCATGTTCGGAGGTCCCTGCAATCCCGCCATGTTTGATTCCAAATACCTGGAAAAACTCCGGGACGCTGCGCCACCCCAGGAAATAGGCATACTGCTTTCCGTTTTCCCAGTGCCTGGCTGCATGGACGTCTGCCCCGGCGTTACCATAAATGAAAGCAAGATGGATGAAACGATAGCGAAGGCGCAGCTTCTCCTCGACAAGGCAATGCCCCTCGTCAACCTCGAGACCGAGACCGAGGCCATCCTGGCCAAGACGAACGAGCGGAAGACCTATCTGAGCAACATGGAGAACAGGAAGGTTTACCTGGCGGAATACGCCAACGTTACGGCGAAGCTTGCCAACATGCACAGGCTCACGAACGTGACTGCGCTGCGGTATGCCGTTCAAAATGACCTCACCACTCTTGACGCGCTTTCGGTGCAGATAAACAACTCCATAGAACTTCAAAACTTCGAGCTTACTGAGGTGCTTATGGGCCAGTTCAGGGACCGGGGAAAGGTCCTGGAATCCCGGCTAGGGACGCTCGTGCCGACTTACAGCAAGGCCGACGCCGCACGCGCCCGCGCCGACCAGGAGCTTCTGCGGGCCCAGTTCAACACGGCTGAAAACGAGGCTGACGCCCTCAAGGAACTCGGCACCTACAAGCAGATGAAGGCCTCGCTTGACGGAAAATTCCGCTCCACCTCCTATTTGAACGATTTCCCTGTTCTCGAAGTGAACTACACCGGTCTGGCGGACAACGTCGAGAACTTCAATAACAACCTGAACAATCTCCACTCGGCCCAAATAAGCACGGTGCTGAGCAGCGCAACCCGGGGCGCAATGAAGAACACTCTTTCCCTCTGGAACGGCATCTCTCCCATGACGCCCACGCAGATGCGTGAGAACGCCAAGGTGATGCCAACCCTCCTGATAGGCGCCGCCGACGTGCTGGTTGTCGTGCTTTCCCTGGGCGTATTCGCAGTATTCGCGTTCGTGACCAAGCGCATAACCTGGCGCCGGGAAGTCAAGCTTACCTGGGTCGCCATCTTTCTCGTGTTTTTCGCAATAGTGGGCGCCGCCTCGCTCGGGCTGCACCAGCTCATAACCTCGCAGGCAGACCAACCTACCTCCTTCGGCCTCTTCTACAGCGGCCTTGCCGCCTCGAACGTTTCGGCGATAAGCTATGACACCTCGAACCTCACGCAGTCCCAGGTATTCGCGCTCCAGTCCTGCGCCAAGCAGATTTCCTCCAAGCTCAAGGCGGACAACATAGCCGTGAAGAATTACATAATGAGCGGCAACAGCTGCCGCGTCGGCTCCGAGAGCAAGAGCGTCGAGGATTGCAACAACGAGCTTTCGGAAATGCCCGTCTTTACGCTCAAGTTCGGCACGAAGAATTCCGTGAGCTTCAGGACCTTCTACGAATACACTGCGACGGTGGAGGGCGACACCAACTACATGGGCCAGTGCGACATGGCCAAGGTTCTTTGAACCCCTACCACCGGAACGGAGCAGCCGGGAACGATTAGCTTATTAATTTAACGACGTAAAGCTTGGTGATAGGGCAATAGCACGACACTACAATCATGCAACAGCAGTGGTTCCATGGGCGAAGAAAAACCTGCATCTTCCTTTCTGGGTGTGAGTTGGTCTGCAGTGGCAGTAATCGCCTTTGTCCTGGTGCTCTTCCTGGGTGCAATCTTTGTTTTGCCCCTTCTCCGGTCGCAGCAGCCAACGCCTCCAGTGACTCCTCCGTCAGAGCAAATCATAACGCAGGCCCAGTTTGAGGCTACGTTGCAGGGCGCTTCGGCTCTCGTGATCGTGCAGGACGTGAGGAACGCGCCCGACAACCTCTCCCGCAAGACTGTTCAGGACTGCGGAGTTAACCTTGCCAGGAGCCTTGCGGCCCTGGGAAAAAACGTTACGAATTACGCCTATGAAGCAGGCGACGTGTGCTATACCTATGCCGGCCAGGTAAAGGACGTGCGGGCCTGTGAGCAGGAGTTCAACGGAACCTATGCCCTCATAGTGTCCTATGGCTCAGTGGCAACGACTTTTTACCAAACCCACGCGGACATCGCCACAAACCCATATTATGGCTCACAATGCGCCGTGGGGCTTCAAACCAGGCCTCCCTATGAATCCAACTCAAGCCTGATAAATCCGAATGCCACGGCCATAGTGGCGAATATGACTCCCGACGAGTTGTTTAGCAAGTGCATCTACAGGGACTACTGCCTGAATTCTACTGCAATTCCTGAAGAGCAGCAGACCTGCCTTTCGGCGGCCGCAGGGCAAACAAGCGGCGATCCCACCTGCTGCTTCGGCCTGCAGAACCTGACCTCGCGCGATACCTGCCTGCTTTCCACTGCCGTCATAAACCACGGGGGGGACATCGACCTTTGCCAGTTCGTGTCGTCTCCAATCGAGCGGGACAAATGCTACTTCAAATATGGCTATCAGTTGGCATACGCGCCCTACTGCGAGTTCATCAACGAGACTGGCCTGAGGCAAGAATGCGCGTCAACGTGCTGCTCAGTCTCACAAACCGCGCAATGAGCGCACGGCGGCCGGCACCTTTTCCGCGATGTCCGAAGCCATCAGCGAATAGCCCAGTTCCTTGAGCGCCAGGTCGCCCGCGAGTCCGTTAAGGTGCGCTGCCAGGCAAGCCGACTCGAACGTTCCATTGCCTGCTGCCAGCAGCGCACCGGCAATGCCCGCGAGCGTGTCGCCAGTGCCCCCGCACGTCATGCCCGAATTCCCCGTCCTGTTAACCGCAATCCGCTCGCCGTCGGAAACCACGTCGATTTTTCCCTTCAGGAGCACAACCGCACTCAATTCGGCCGCAAGCTTCCGCACCTGCCCGCACCTCTCGTCCGCGTCCTTGCTCGGAGCCGCACCGCCCAGCCTCCTGAATTCCACCTCATGGGGCGTGTAAAGAACTTCCCGGCCGCTCTTCCTCACCGCGCCCAGGCAGTCGGCGTCTATTACAACGGGCTTTTTCCATCGACGCACCAGCTCTGCCGCGGTCTCGAGCACGCCTTTCTCTTTCGTCAGCCCATTTCCGATTACCAGTGCATCTGTCTTTTCGGTAAGCTCGCCAAAAAGCCCAAGTGCCTTGCCGCTCAGAGCACTTCCCTCGTAGCCCCACACAATGAAATCGGGCGCGTAGGACGCCACCACCGGGGCTATCTTTTCGGGCACGAGAAAATAGGCGAGGTCCGCGCCTGCCCTGCAGGCGGCCCGCGCGACCAATGCCGGCGAACCATAGTACCTCGAGCTTCCGCCAACGATGAGCACTCTTCCATTCTGTCCCTTGTGGGAATCCGGTAGCCTGAGCTTGAGAACTTTGCCGGCCCATGCACGAGTAATTTCGATTGGCCTTGGCATCAACCAATCACTTCAGGAGGACTCCGTTCACAACGCCGTCCTGGCCGACCCGGTTGGTCACCTTCACCTTTCCGAACTCGGTGTCTATAACTGCGCCCTTGGTGATTATGTTCTGCCTGGCGTAGTGTCGGTTGTCCGGCGTCTCGAGGACGGTCCTTATCTTCGCTTTCTTCACCTTTCCCTCGGCAACCACGTTCACGTATGAAGCGTGCTTCAGCTTGACCTTTTTGCCCCCGCCGCGCATGCCGACGAGCATCCGCACGTCCTTCTCACCGACTTTCGTGGCGGTGAATTCCCCACCCACATGGCAGAGCATCTTGTCGTGCGAGACGCGCTTCTTGCCTCCGGTGCCGCCCTTCTTTCTCAAGCCTCGTCCATGATAAACGCGCATAAACCACACCCTCGTCCAAATTGTTTTGTCTCGTCCTTCGTCGGGTATTCATCCCGGGCCCGTCCCTCTTTTACCTCGATACGAGTGACAGTATTGCTCAAGTAAGTGTATTAAAGCTTTCCCGAAAATCGCCGCGCCCCCTCGCGCCAAACCGTCCGTTCACTTCCTTCCGTACTTCACGTAGAGCACGGCGCCCAGCTCCCCGAAGATCGCGAAGAGCACGAGGCGGGAAATCAGCAGGAACAGCACGAACCACACGTCCCCGACGTTGTCTGCAATGCCCATTGCGTTCAGTGCCAGCATTACTGCCTGGTTGTTTTTCGCGCCCGCGAGATCTATTACGGAACTGCCGACGAATACCGAGGCCGAGAAGCTCACGATGAGCGATACGACTGCTCCGATGAGGCCCGCAAAGGCACCGATCTTTGCCGCGTCGGGTGGTGTGAGCGTGCTCCTCACGGGAGCGCCGGCGAGAAGCAGGAATGCGCCAAGTACGCCTCCAAGAAGCCAGACCGGGATGCAGATGTTGAGCACCGGGATGCCCATCACTACGCCCATGGCAATACCGCCTGCAATGGCGGGTGTCAGGAGGTCCATGCCCGATACCCTCAGGGGCGGCAGGGCTGGCCTTTGTACCGTCTGCGCAGGTGCAACCGCGGCCGGTGCCATTTGGGGCATGGAAGGCTGCTGCCACGGCGCCTGCAACTGCTCTGCCGCTCTGTCCGGGCTTGGCAATGAGAAGAAAGATGATCCTCCGCGCATGGTTGTTGGTCCCTGCGGGGGCAATTGGGGCACGTACTGTGAAGGTGCGTTAGTGGGCGGCTGCTGCGGATACTGCTGGGCCGGCTGCTGTGGCGCCTGCCGCGGCTGTTGAGGTGGCACTGCCGGAGGTGCTTTTCCCCTCCGCGCCGGCTCTACGCCTTTTTGCTGCATTTCTATGGCAACATCGATGGAGAATATCGCGTCGCTGGGCGCCTGCGAGGGCCCGGGCTTGTCAATGCTTACGCTGCCCCACTCGTTTTTTTCGTAATTCCAGACTGCCCATTTGAAGCCTATTTTTTTGGCTCCCGCAAGATCTATCGCCATTGTATTCGCGCCTTCTGAACTGGTTGCTGCAAGTGCTTCACTCGGCCGCTTAATAAAGCTATTGCCTTCCGCGTTCAGAGCGCCGCTCCATGTCGTCCTCTCCGCGTCTTCCGTGGCGCGCCGCTCTCTCGACCGCGTCTTCCCTAACGCGTCGCTCCAATGCGCTTAATCATGTACGGCCCGTTTAGCGCATAGCTGAAGCGCCGGTAATATTCCCGCGCCCCTACGCCGCTCATCACCGCGATTTTTTCGGCGCCGAATTCTTCCGCTGCAATGAGCTCGGCCTCGGCCAGCAGTTTTGCCCCAAGGCCCCTGTGCTGCACCTCGTCACGCTTGCCCCCGAGGCCAATCGGCACCGACCTTCCGTATACGTGCAGCTCCCTCACGAGCGCGACACCGCCCTGCAATTCCTTCCTGTGCGGCTTGCCCGGCATCCTGAGCCTTAGAAAACCCGCCATCGCATCCCGCTGTGCATCCTCGAACGAGAGGAAAACTTCCTTTCCTCCCGAGGAGTCGTAATCAAGCCTCGCAAGCTTCAGGGCCGCGTCGGAAGGCCGTATGCCCTTCAGCCCCATCTCCCGGCACCTTATGCACCTGCATTTTGTTCCAAGTTCCCGCATCCTCGCGTCAACCATTTGCCTCAGGTTGCCATGCTTCACGCCAGCGGCAATGAGCTGTGAGGGTATGTCCCGCTGCATGCGCATCACGCGCACGTAGGGCGGTATGTAACTGCTGGC
>CABMJK010000053.1 GCA_902386535.1 Candidatus Burarchaeum australiense
CTGGAGCGAGCACTGCAAGCACAAGATATTCAACGCCGAGATATCGTACAGCGAGAACGGCGACGATTACAATGTCGATTCGCTTTTCAAGACGTTCATACGCGGGGCAACCGAGATGCTCAAGAAGCCCTACGTGCTCTCGGCATTCAAGGACAACGGAGGAATAATCAAGTTCAACCCGGCATACGACATCGCGGTGAAAGTGGAGACGCACAACGCACCGAGCGCGCTTGACCCCTACGGCGGCGCTCTTACAGGAATACTCGGGGTGAACAGGGACATCATCGGAACCGGAATGGGCGCGTCCCCCATCGCAAACGTGGACATGCTGTGCTTCGGGAACCTTGACGAGAAGAACGTGCCTGAAGGCGTTCTGCACCCGCGCAGGATTTACGAAGGAGTAGTAGAAGGGATAAAGGACGGCGGGAACAAGAGTGGGATTCCCACGGTCAATGGTTCGTTCACGTTCGAGCAGGGATTCACTGCCCGTCCGGTAATATATTGCGGCACGCTCGTGATAATGCCCACTGAGATAAACGGAAGGAAGACCTCGGAAAAGAAGGTGGAACCTGGGTTGCTCGCCGTGATGGTGGGTGGAAGGGTGGGCAAGGACGGCATACACGGCGCGACTTTCTCCTCGCAGCAGCTCGACAGCCACATACCGACCAGCGTGGTCCAGATAGGCGACCCGATAACGCAGAAAAAAGTTCTGGATTTCATAATCGAGGCGCGCGACGCGCTGCTTTACGAAGCGATAACCGACAACGGCGCAGGAGGCCTGTCATCGAGCATAGGCGAGATGGCAGAGCAGAGCAACGGATGCGAGATATGGCTCGAGGCAGTGCCGCTCAAATATCCCGGGCTCCAGCCCTGGGAGATAGTCGTTTCGGAAAGCCAGGAGCGCATGAGCATCGCCGTGAAAAAGGAAAACGTGGAGAAATTGGAGCAGCTCGCCAAAAAGCACGAGGTCGAGATGACCGTGGTGGGCAAGTTCACGGACAGCGGCAGGCTGCACGCTCTCTACGAGGGCAAGACCGTTGCATACCTGGACATGGAGTTCCTGCACAAGCCCCCGCGCCTGAAGCTTGAGGCGAAATGGAAACGCAAGACGTTCATGGAGCCGAACATAACCGAGCGCGACCTGGGCGTGGTGTTCAGGAGGCTTCTCGCGCTGCCGAACATCGCGTCCAAGGAGCACACCATAAGGCGCTACGACCACGAGGTGCAGGGCAAGAGCGTGATAAAGCCGCTCATGGGCAACAACTCGCCCTGCGACGCCGCGGTGATAAAGCCGGTTTTCGAGAGCTGGGAGGGGCTGGTGGTGGCGCACGGCATCTGCCCGAAATACGTGCAGGACAGCCACGACATGGCGATGGCCGCGTTCGACGAGGCTGTGAGGAACGCGCTCGCAGTAGGAGCGAAGTTCGGCTATCTCGCTGCGCTCGACAATTTCTCCTGGCCAGACCCGGTTCAGAGCGACAAGACTCCGGACGGGGAATACAAGCTCGCGCAGCTCGTGCGCGCGTGCATGGCCGTTTACTACTGCTCGACAGGATACGGGATTCCGCTAGTTTCAGGAAAGGACAGCGTGAAGAACGACTATTACGGGAAGGACGGGAAATACTCGATTCCCCCAACGCTGCTGATGACCGTGATAGGGAAAATAACGGACGTGCGCAACGCGGTGAGCAGCGAATTCAAGCAGGAAGGCGACGCGCTTTACGTTCTTGGAATCACGCGCGAGGAATTGGGCGGAAGCGAATACTATCGCCTGTTCAACGGGACCGGAAATACCTGCCCGAAGGTGAATATTGAGGAAACCCTTCCGCTTTACCGTGCGTTCTCCAATGCGTGCGAGCTCAGGCTGGTGAAGTCGGCGCACGACATTTCCGACGGCGGGCTCGCGGTCGCGCTCGCGGAATGCAGCTTCCCTTCCGGAATCGGGGTGGAGGCGGATGTTTCCAGAATTCCCGCTGAAACGCAGAACGAGGACGCGCTCCTGTTCTCGGAATCCGCAGGCCGTTTCGTGGTCAGCGTCGCTGAAAAGGATGCGGAGAAATTCGAGAGGATAATGCACGGCGCGAAGTTCGCACGGGTGGGAAGGGTGCGCGGGGACAAGCGCTTCGTGATAAGGAAGGGCGAAAGCACGCTCATAAACGAGGACAGCCGGGACCTAAAGGCTATATGGAACGGTGTGAGGATATGAACAGCAAGGCCAAGGCAGCAGTGCTCTGCGGTTACGGAATCAATTGCGAATACGAGACAGAGCATGCGCTGCGCGCATCCGGCGCGGAGGCGGCCAGGGTGCACGTGCACGACCTTGTCGAAAACCCGAAGATGCTCGAAAACTTCAACCTGCTCGCCTTCCCGGGCGGATTCTCCTACGGCGACGATTTGGGAAGCGGCAAGGTGCTCGCCAACAAGATGCGCTTTCGGATGAAGGAGCAGATGCAGGAGTTCGTGAAGCAGGGCAAGCTCGTCATCGGCATATGCAACGGATTCCAGATGATTGCCAAGATGGGCCTGCTGCCCTACAACGATTTCGAACAGAAGGTCACGCTCACGTTCAACGACTCCGGGAAGTTCGAGGACAGGTGGGTGTACCTGAAGATGAACCCCAAATCGCCGTGCGTGTTCACGCAGGGAATAGGCGGGCTGATGCTGCCTGTGAGGCACGGCGAAGGCAAGTTCATGGCTGACCCCGCTACGCTCAAGGACCTTGGGGCAAAGAACATGGTTGCGATGCAATACGTGAACGAGAAGGACGAGCTGGCAGGCTACCCGTACAACCCGAACGGCTCGCTGCAGAGCATCGCTGGCATTTGCAACGAGCAGGGCAACGTTTTCGGCCTTATGCCGCACCCTGAAGCGTACAACATCATGGCGAACAACCCGTTCTGGCCTTCTGTGAAGGACAGGATAACGGACTGGAAAGGTTCTGGCATGAAGGTTTTCGAGAACGCGGTTTCCTACCTGAATGCGAAGTTCTGATTTTGGCCCTGGCCGCGCCTGAACTGGCCGAATAAGCAATTATTTTAAACGCCCCTTAGAATATATGTTATGATAGCTTCTAGTTGTTTCCTTCGCGACGAGGAAAAAATAGAGCATTGCGGGGTAGTGGGCGCATGCTCGAAAAAAGGCAAGCCCGTGGCGCAGCAGATATACCGCGCCATGGTGGCGCTCCAGCACAGGGGCCAGGATGCCGCTGGTTTCGTATTGTGGGACAATGGCTTTGTTGAAAAAAAGGGCATAGGATTTGTAACGGACATCTTCAAGGACGCGGACCTCTCTGCCAAGGGAACTGTTGGCATAGGGCACACGCGCTACCCCACGACAGGGCTCTGCCTAATCAGCGACGTGCAGCCGTTCAACAACATAAACATCGCGGTTTCCCATAACGGCCAGGTTTCCAATTACAAGGACGCGCGCAAGGAGCTCGAGAAGCGCGGTTTCAAATTCGTCTCCACAGTGGATTCCGAAGTGGTCGTGTATTTGCTGCACGAGCAGCTCAGGGAAGGAAAGAGCGTTGAGGACGCGGTGAAGCACCTCATGGAATCAGTGGATGGAGCGTACTCGATAACCGCGCTCATAGGGGACACGCTCGTGGCTTTCAAGGACCCGAACGGCATACGGCCGCTCGTGTGGGGAGAAAGCCAGGACACGGTAATGCTCGCCTCGGAAACCACGGCGCTGGACGCGAACGGGATTCCGCACAAGGGGGATTTGGGCCCGGGCGAGCTTGCGATTGTGCGCAACGGGAAAATGGAGATAAAAAAAATAAAGGACAGCGGGCAGCGCGCCTGCATGTTCGAATACGTGTATTTCTCAAGGCCGGACAGCACGATAAACGGGAAAAACGTGATGGATGTGCGCAAGCGCCTGGGCGCAGAACTGGCTCGCGAGCATCCGGTAAATGCTGACGTGGTGATAGAGGTGCCGGACAGCGCAAGGACAGCAGCAGCTGCCTACGCGAAGGAGCTCGGCATCCCGCACGACGAGGGCCTGATAAAGAACAGGTATGTGGGCAGGACGTTCATAATGCCGAGCCAGCAGAAACGCACGGATGCTGTCCGGATGAAGCTGAATGCGGTGAGCAATGTCGTTGCAGGCAGGCGCGTGGCGCTCATCGACGACAGCCTGGTGCGCGGGACCACCATGAAGGAGATTGTCTCGCTCGTGAGGAATGCGGGCGCCAAGGAGGTGCACGTGCGCCTTACATGCCCGCCCATACGCGCGCCGTGCTTCTACGGAATAGACATGTCCACCTACAAGGAGCTCGCGGCGCACACGAAAACGATTCCGGAAATAGGGAAGATGGTGGGCGCGGACAGCATCGGCTACATCTCGCTCGAAGGCCTCAAGAAGGCGATAGGGCTGCAGTTGTGCACGGGCTGCCTCGACGAGGGCTACCCGACGCAATACGCTAAAAAACTTGCTGACGAACAGAAAGACAAGTGATGATTATGGCAGTTGTTACGATACCCTCGCCTGAAATAATGAAGCTGACCGGCCTGAAGAAGGAGCAGGTGCTCGAAGGCCTGAACGACATCGGCATGCCGACCGAGGAATCGGAAGGCGAAATGTTCGTAGAGGTCACGCCGAACAGGCCCGACTTGTTCTCCATAGAGGGCATAGCCAGGGCGCTCAACTCGTTTTACGGAAAGGCGCCCGGGGAATACGCTGCCAAAAAGTCGGATTATGCGGTGAAAATAGACCCCTCGGTCGGAGCCTCGCGGCCCTTTTTCGTGGGCGCGGTCGTCAAAGGCGTGAAAATGGATGAGAGCGCGCTGAAATCGCTAATCCAGCTCCAGGAAAAGCTGCACGAAACTGTGGGAAGGAAGAGGAAGAAGGTCGCAATCGGGATTCACAATGCAGACGCCATCGCGTTCCCGCTCGTTTACAAGTTCAGCAAGGAGGAGAAATTCATCCCGCTGGATTTCGAGCGGGAAATGGGCATAAAGGAGATAGTTGAAAAGCACCCGAAGGGCAGGGCATACGCGCATCTGGTAAAGGACGGCTATCCGATGCTCTGCGACCAGAAGGGCGTGATTTCGTTTCCCCCCATAATAAACAGCGAGCGCACGCGCGTTTCCGAAGGCACGAAAAATCTCGTGATAGACATAACAGGCACGCACCAGAAGACGCTCTCTGGGGTGCTTAACATCCTCGTATGCGCGCTCGCCGACCGCGGCGGCCAGGTCTACGAAATGGTTGTCGGAAAGGACGCTTATCCGAAGCTTGAGCCGCAGAAAATGCCTGCTGACACCGAGGGCATAAACAAGCTCCTTGGGGAAAAATACACAAAGGCGCAGATATTCGCCAACCTCACGCGTCTCGGCTGGACCAATGACGGCAAAAATTCTGTTTTCGTGCCGCCCTATCGCATGGACGTTTCGCATTACGCTGACGTGGCCGAAGATGTGGCGATTGCGCACGGCTACAATGTTTTCAAGCCCACTGTGCCGAATTTCTTCATACCTGGCTCGCTCGCGTACAACAATGATGATGTGAGGCAGGGAATGATAGGGTTGGGTTTCCTAGAAGTGGTGAATTACGCGCTCACCAACCAGAAAATGCTGGACATCGCGTGGAAAGACACCGACGCTGTGAAGATAATCAACCCAAAGACCGAGGACTTCACCATGCTCAGGACGAATCTTGCGGTCTCCCTGCTGGGCAATGTGGCTGCCAACAAGACGCATGAGCTGCCTGTGAAGATTTTCGAGATAGGCAGGGCCTACGAGGCAAGGGAGAAAAACCACCTTGCTTTCGCGATATCCGCGGAAGCGCTTGATTTTTCCACAATCAAAGGCGTGCTCCAATCGATATCGCTGGTGATTGAGAAGGATTTCGAACTGAAAAAATCCCAGAACGTGCTGTTCGTCAAGGGCCGCGGAGCTGATGTTTATTACAAAAACGCAAAAATAGGGGTTATTGGAGAAATAGCCCCCGAGATACTGGAATCTTTTGGGATTGAAAATCCAGTCGCACTCTGCGAAATCGAGATAATCAAAGGTTAGGTGGGTAGGGAGACCCCCCAGACTTCCACTATTAGGTTTTTTTAGTGTGTTTTGTTTTTTTAGCCCAATTCAACATAATTGTTCCACACCATCAGTTTTCACCTTGTAAACCTCCACCTGGCCTTTAAATCCCAGAAAAAAAGAGTCTATGAGCTTCTCGTAACGGTCGTTGACCATGAGGACTGATTTGGTTTTGAATGAAAAATCATTCAGTTTGATTTTGTTGAAGTGGTAGTAAAAACTCCTTTTCAACCTATTATAATCATCTTTTTTCTTAGGTTTTACATCATAAAAGTAAACAAACATTTTCAAAACACCTCAAACTCCTAACTAATATATAATGTAACTATAGTTACATTAGTTTTTATTTATTAAGGTTCAATATATTAGTGGAAGTATGCTCCCCCTACCCTATCAAATCAAATATAAATCCCATAAATTTAATTATCAAAACCCCGAAAACCAACCTTCCTGAATTCCGTGGTAAAAATGAAGTACGAACCAAGGCCCTACCAGAAAGCAATCTACGAGTCGATAATCAAAGACGGCAACATGCTTGTGGTGCTTCCCACAGGGCTTGGCAAGACATTGATAGGGTTCATGCTGATAGAGGATAAGATGAAAACTGGCAAATGCCTTTTCCTTGCGCCCACAAGGCCGCTTGTGAAGCAGCATTTCAATTCATTCCTGGAAATTTCCAATACCGACCCAGACAGCGTGATCACAATAACCGGCGAGATATTGAAAAAGAAGCGCGAGGCGCTTTACGAAAAGCAAGTCATATTCTCCACCCCGCAGACTATAAAGAACGACTTGGTTTCAGGAACGCTCAAGAACCCAGGATCCTTCTCCCTGTGCATTTTCGACGAGGCGCACCGCGCCATAGGGAATTACGCATACACGCTTGTCGCAGAGCGGATGAAAACCAGCGCGCTGCTCGTGGGCCTGACCGCGTCCCCGGGCGGGAACAGGGAACGCATAAGCAAGATTCTCTCGAACCTTTTCATGACCAACGTGCAAATACGCACGAAAACCGACCTTGACGTGAAGGAGCACGTGCAGGAAATAGACGTGAAATGGATAGAGACCGAGCTCACCCCAGACCTTAAGACGGTCAAAACAGACCTTGACCGGCTTATTTCACAGTATGCGCAAAAACTCGCAGGCATGGGGTTCCCGCCGCAGACAAAATCCAAGCGCCTGTTCATCGCCCTGCGGCAGAAAATCCTGGGAATAAACAGCCCGGCGAAATACACGATTCTAATTACTTATTCAGTGCTTCTCAACCTGCTGCACATGCAGGAGCTCGTAGAGACCCAGGGCGCCTCCGCGCTGCGCAAGTACATGGAAAAGATGGATGTGAAAGAGACCAAGAGCGCGGCATTGCTGCTGAAAAAGCCCGAGATAGCCAAGATACGCGAAATCCTCTCGGCGACAAAGGAAGAGCACCCGAAGCTC
>CABMJK010000054.1 GCA_902386535.1 Candidatus Burarchaeum australiense
GCATGAACTCCTGCGCGTTGCTCTTCGCTATCACTAGCTTTTCGCGCGCGCGGAGATAAACAAAGCCAAGCCTCGCAAGGAGCATCTCGTCCTCCGCATATATTTTCGCGAAGTACGGGATGCCCTCTCTCATGCCTCCGCACCCGTCGAACAATCCCGCCACGTATGCGGCGCTCAATTCGTTCCGGTGCTTCAGCCTCTCGTAGGGTGCACGCGTGAATTCCCGAAAGAATTCGCGGTACGCGCTGTGATGGAAGAGCACGCTCTCGCCGTGCAGCCTGATTTTCTCAGGCCCCACGACTTTCGTTTCGAGTATGGACTTGATGAAAATTTCGCGCACTTGCGAATTCCCAATTATGCCCACGCCCTCGCGCGTCTTCCTCGCTTTCCACAGCCCTATGAGATAGGCGAGCTTGTCGCTCACTTTTACCTTCATGCAATTCCCCTCTCATGCAATGATTAAATATGGGTTCGGGAGGTTTGCCGGACTTAACCGGACAGTTCACACCACGAGCTGACGATGGCCATGCACCACCTCTCGGCTCGTCAGGCAAGATCTTTAGTCTGGCCTTCATACTGCCGTCGCTCTTGGTAATATTCCCGGCGTTGAATCCAATTGAACCGCAGCCTCCACCCCTTGTGGTGCTCCCCCGCCAATTCCTTTAAGTTTCAACCTTGCGGCCGTACTCCCCAGGCGGCAGACTTAACACTTACGCTACGGCACTGCAGCAGCTCAAGGCCACTGCAACACCACAGTCTGCATAATTTACTGCTAGGGCTACTCGGGTATCTAATCCGATTCGTTCTCCTAGCCTTCGTCCCTCACTGTCAGACGCGTTTTGGTCAGGCGCCTTCGCCACTGGTGGTCCTTTCAGGATTACAGGATTTTACTCCTACCCCGAAAGTACCCCTGACCTCCCCCGCTCTCAAGCTTCTCAGTATTCCCTGCACGCCTCCGGGTTGAGCCCGGAGATTTCACAGGAAACTTAGGAAGCCAGCTACGGACTCTTTAAGCCCAATATTCGTGGGTACCACTCGCTCCGCCAGTGTTACCGCGGCGGCTGGCACTGGTCTTGCCCGGAACTTATTCTGCGAGCTGTCTAGGCTCGCCAAAAGATAGGCTAAAAGCCTACCACTCAGAGTTCCCCTGTCACGCTTTCGCGCATTGCAGAGTTTTCGCGCCTGCTGCATCCCGTAGGACTAGGGCCCTTGTCTCAGTGCCCTTCTCGGGGCTCCATCTCCCAATGCCCCCACTGATTATTGGCTTGGTGGGCCGTTACCCCACCAACTACCTAATCAGGCGCAGTCTCATCCTAAGGCCACGTGAGTCCAATTCCTCACACGGTTTCATCCATCTAGCATTCCAGCACCGATGGACCATCGCGGGTTACAGTCAGTTTCCCGACTTTATCCACGTCCTTAGGGTAGATTGACCACGTGCTAATGAGCCGTACGCCGCCCTCCCAGGTGGGAGAGCTGACTTGCATGGCTTAGCCGAACTCTGATAGCAGTACCCTCCAGCAGGATCGACTGGAGTCGACTTCTGCTGTGAAGTTCTTTCCGCAAAATCTATGCGGCTGGTTGCACCACATACGTGCAATTTTCCGTTCCTGAAGCCCAAGTCAAATCCGAAGTGCTCGGATTTCCATGAACCGAGATAGCCTAATCTATACGGCATGGCAGAATGTGCACTATCATAGCACGAAAAACTCGCGCTCCCTGCAGCCAGGAGCCATAACGCTCTCGGTGACCATGTTTAACGATAGCATCCTTTATATACCTTCCGTCGGTTTGGGCTTTGCACAAAAACCCCGAAAAATGCCTTCCGCGCCTTCATCAGTGCGTGCTTACGAAAATTCCGACCGCGGCGAGCAGGGTCGTGAGGCTCAATTCGTTAATGTGGGTGTGCGCACCGTGAGCGTGAGGTGCCTCGGGTTTCTCATGCACATGCTCGCCCCCTTCCCGCAATCTTGCGTGTTCTGCGTGCGCAAACTTTTTTGCGAACTCGCCGGGGCCATTGTGGGAAATTTCAGACAGGACTTCGAGCACGGTTTCCCTGGGCATCTTGGAAACAATCCCGTTATATTCCTTGAGCATTGCAGCCAGCGCAGGATCCGCATCGGGTGCGAGGGCCGCCTCCTGGCCGCCTTTATCCGAAATCAGGCCCAGGCGCCGTCCAAATTCCGCGAGATACGAGGGTTTCCGCATTTCCTGCTTCTTTTTCTCTTGATAGGGCCTGAGCAAAAATACGAGGTTGAAAATCGCGCCGCGCAGGTCTCCTATGGACAGTTCGTGCTGGCGCCCTTCGGGGCTTCTGTGGGCCGGTTCTTTTTCAAGCAGACTGGGCGGCCTCGCGCCGCCCCTGCCGTTCCTTCCTGCGCCCACGCCCTCAGTTGAACTAAAATGCACCTGAACCATGTCCTTCTCCCCCGTTAACTATTTCCGTCCACTTAAGGTATTTATAGTTTCCTATCGCAATATCATATTAGCCACATATACTATATAGTTGTGGAAGAGGTGAGCCAATGACCGAGAGAAAACTGCAGTTCACTGGCGGGTCGAGTTTCATAGTTTCCCTGCCCAAGGACTGGGTTTCCAAGTACGGCTTGCGGGCGGGCAGCGTGGTGTACATGGCCACGGAAAACGACGGCAGCCTGCGGCTCAGCCCGAAGAAAATCGAAGCGGGTCCGCGCGAGTGCGTGATAGACCAGGCGGGCGCAAAAAATACCCTGAGGCGTATCATCGCCGCCTATGTAGCCGGTGCGGACACCATTGTGGTGAAGGGCAAGGACACTGCCGAGGCGTGCGAAGAGGCGCGGCTCAGGCTCTCGGGCCTCGAGATCGTTGAGGAGCAGCGCGAGAAGACGGTGATGCGCGTGCTTATCCACGAGGAGGAACTGAACTTCAACGTGCTCATGAAGCGCTTATACATAGTGAGCGAAGTGTTGTGCAACCTGGCCATACGCGCAGTCTCCAAGCGCGAGGACGTGAAGCTCGAGGCGCAAAGGCGCGACAACGATGCGGACAGGCTTTACCTCCTCATCATGCGCTGCCTCTACAACGGCACGTGCGCCAACTCTCCGATAAAAACGCTGACGGCCAAGGGTATGGAGCGCGTTGCCGACCACGCGGAACTTCTTTGCATGACCACGGCAAAACTCGGTCCAGACCCTGTGCTCGGCTCGCTGCTCAAGGATGCGGTGCAGCTCTATGCAGACGCTTTCAAGTCCCTGACCGAAGGCAAGCCCGATGAAAGCATCTACGATCGCTGTGACGCGGTCAAGAAGCAGTTCCAGGCAAAGTTGATGCCGCTCATCCAGAAAGAGCCGCGCAAGGAAAAGGTGCTCGCGCTCGAAGGCTTCCGCGAAAGCAGCATGAGCATCGTGAACCGGGCGCTGAGCTTCAGCGAGATGGCCTCCAATCTGCAGGCAATGGGTGTCCATACTCATGAGCTCGAGCCAATCACAAAAGCTTAAAACGAGCAAAATTTCAGCGTGCCATCCTGCCGTAGCCAGGCTTCGCGAGGACTTTTCCCTCGTAGCAGACTTCCCTTCCGCGCAGCACGACGCTCCTTATCTTGCCCTTCATCCCGTAATTGAGGAACGGGCTCCAGCCGCACTTTGAGTGCAGGTCCTCCTGGTGCAGGCGCCACTGCTCGTTCATGTCCACTATCAGGAAATCCGCGTCCTTGCCCACGGCAATCTCGCCCTTCCGCTTCAGGCCGAAAATTTCCGCAGGCCTGGTGCTTATCATCTGGCACAGCCTCACGAGAGAAAGCCTTCCGTCATTTACCGCAGTGAGCATGAGCGGAAGCATAGTCTCGACTCCCGGCACCCCGGCTGGCGCCTTGGCGGATTCCTTCTCGGCCAGCGTGTGCGGCGCATGGTCGCTCGCAATCGTGTCAATCATGTCGAGCCTGTTCCAGAGCGCGAGCCTGGCGTCCTCGCCCCGGAGCGGCGGGTTCGTCTTTCCGCGGTTGTCCAGCAGCTCGAGGTCCTTTATCGAGAGGAAAAGATGGTGCGGCGTAACCTCGCACGTCGCGTTCGCAAAAGATTTCGCCAGCTCGACCTCCTCGGCGCTGGTGAGGTGCGAGAAATGGAGCCTCCTGCCCCGCGCCAGCACGCAGGCCCTTGAAATTCCCAGCAGCGCCGCGGCCGGGCCCCGCGCCTTTGCCCTTTCGGCGGGCTCGAGCATTTCCGCATCCTTTGGAATCGCTTGCTGGTCCTCGGCGTGCACGATCACCGGCTTTTTCCTGTCGAACAGCGCGAAGTGCTTTTCAATCGCATCGCTCTTGGTGAGCGTCATCTCGCTGCCAGTCTCGCTGAAGAACATTTTCAGGCCCGCGCACAGCTTTGAGGCCTTCTTCACCTCGGAAAAATTCTTCGCCGCCGCGCCGAAGTTGAGCGCGAAGTCGCACACGCTCCTGGCCTTTGCAATCGCGAGCTTCTGCTTCAGCGCCTTCAGCGTCGTAGTGGGCGGATTGCGGTAGCACGGCATGTCGATGACCGTGGTCACGCCGCCCCCGAGGGCGGCGCTCGAGCCAGTGAGGAAATCTTCCTTTGCGGTCGCCTCGGGGTCGCGGAAGTGCACGTGCGAGTCGATGGCGCCGGGCAGCAGGTAGATGCCGTGCAGGCTGAAGCATTTGTCTCCCGTCAGCCCCCTGCCCAGCTTCGTTATTTTCCCGCCCTCGTACTGCACATCGCCTTCGAAAATCCTGTCGCGCAGGACGATGCGCGCGTCTTTTGCAATCATGGAATACTTCAACTCCTAGTCGACAATTTTCTTCCCACACGAATCCCTTCTGCATTTCCCGAACTCCTCGAATCCTTTCACGTCGTCGAAAATCGTGCCGTCGTAGCACGCGAGTGCGCCGTTTATGGCGCACTGGCCGCAGATGCCGAAGCCGCACTTCATGTAGCGCTCTATCGAGACCTGATACGGCGTCCCGTATTTCTCGCACAGCGCCACCACTGCCCTCATCATCTTCTCGGGCCCGCAGGTGTAGACGCAATCATACTTCCCCTTCTTCAGCAGCATCTCGAGCGCGTCGGTCGCGCGGCCCTTCATGCCCGCCGAGCCGTCATCCGTGGTTATCACATGCTCGCAGTGCGGGATGCTCATTAGCAGGGACTTGTTGCGCGCGCCCATTACGAAAACCCCCTTCATGCCCGCGGCATTTGCGCGCAGGCAGAGGAAGCGCAGGGGCGCCACGCCGTAGCCGCCGCCTACAACCAGCGCCTTCCTGCCTTTCAGCCTGTAGCAATTGCCGTAGGGCCCGCGCACCCACATGCTGTCGCCGGCCTTCAGCTTATGCGCCGCCCTGCTCCACGGCCCGACGGCCGCGATGCTAAGGGCAAACGGGTCGTCGCACGCAATGCTCATGGGCCTTTCGCCCACGCCCGGCAGCCAGACCATCACGAACTGGCCGGGCTCGGCAATCATCCTTCCCTCGAAAATGAACGTCTTCACCTGCTCGTTCTCCTTCACTACCTTGCGTATGCGTAATCTGTGTGGAAGCATTCAGCCAACCCCTTCCTTTCAACGCCGCTCAACCGCGTCTCGCCAGCCTTTCAACCCGCCCGCATCTTTCCTTTTTTCTATTCCTCCAATTTCAGCTCGCTCACTTTCCGATAGCCGTTCTCGCGCATGAAAATTCCCATCTCCTCCGCAATGCGCACGAAGGGCTTGTCCCTGAAGGCTATGGCGCTGCCCACGCCCACCGCGTTCGCGCCCGCCATCATCATCGCCACCGCGTCCTTGCCTGTCGTCACGCCGCCAGTGCCGATTATGGGCACCTCGACCGTGCGCCTGATTTCGTAGACCGCCCTCAGCGCAATCGGGAAGATGGCCGGCCCCGTGAGCCCGCCCACCTTGTTCGCGAGCACGGGCCTGCGCGCTTCAACGTCTATGGCCATGGCCTTGACGGAATTTATCGCGCATATCGCGTCCGCGCCCGCCTCCTCCACTGCCTTTGCAATCTCGGTAATGTCGCTCACGTTCGGCGAGAGCTTCACGCAGAGCGGAATCCTGCCGCAAGAGTTCTTCGAGACCTCGGTGACTTTTGCCGCATCCGCAGGCACGCAGGCAAAGGGCTTGTCGGTCTTCACGCCCGGCTTGTGGTTCGGGCTCGAGATATCAATCTCTATGAGCGCGGGCTTCACCGTTGCGAGCCGTTCGCACATGCGCGCAAAATCGTCATAGGAATTCCCGAACGCGCTCGCGAGCAGGGGCACGCCCGCATTCCTGATCGCGAAGCGGAGCTCGTCAAGCATCGCGTCGACCCCCGGATTGCTGAGCCCCATCGAATTGAGCATCGCGTTGTCCCACTCGAGCAGCGCCGGCGTGCCGTAGCCTGGCCTTGCCTGCAGTGAGCATGATTTTGAAGTGACCGCGCCCGCCCCTTCCTTCGCGGCCCGAACCAGATTCCCGCCCGTGAGGCCCCAGATGCCCGACGCTAGAACAAGGGGATTCGGCATCCGCGCGCCGCACAACGTCGTTTCGAGCAGTCGCATTGGATATCAATCGGCGATAATGGTTTTAAGGCTTTTCAAACCTGCCTGATGCCCCACACCACTTTCTTCCTTTCCTCAATCATCGCGAGGTAGAATACGAGCATCAGCGCAACCGCGAGCACGGCGACCATGAGCGGGTTGAACACGAATACCGGGATGCGCACCGCATAGATGGCGATCTCGTCCAGCATCGCGCTCACGTTGAAGAGCGAGTGCAGCGCCACGGCTATCAGCAGCCCGGGCAGGAACGCGGCCGTGGTGTAGCGCGCGAGATGCGGCCTGGACTTGAAGTAGCCCATGAATGCGCCGCAGGCAGCCGTGAATGCGCCGTGCGCCAGCGAGTTGAAGAGCAGGCGGTAGGTGATGAAGTCGGACCAGCCCGAAAGCCAGGGCTCGAACAGGCTCGCGCGGCCCATGAAATAGAACCAGTTCTCGACGAACGAGAAGCCCACGCCGATTATGAAGCCGTAAATCAGGCCGTCGATTATGCCCGCAAAGCGCCGGTGTCCCGAGAGTATGAGGAGTCCGAGGGCCTTGGTGGTCTCCTCGATGACGGGTGCGACTACCGCGCTTCCAAGCACGACCGCGGCCGCGAGCACCCCGCTCTGCGCCGCGTCCTCGCTGTAGGCTTTCAGGACAAGGGCCAGCAGGCTGTTGAAAAGGAACGCGAGCACTGCGGCAAACCCGCCCCAGACAAAGCAGGCGATGATGAAGCGCAGCGGCTTGCGCTCATAGATGTCGGAGAGCCACGCAAGCGCGGTGTACATCAGGGGAACGAAAAGCGAACCGATTCCAGTGATGAAGAAAAGCCTCGTGCCCGTCTCCTCGCCCAAAAGCGCTATGCCGTAGGTCAGCATGAGCATGGCAAAGAGGCCTATGCATGCCAGCTCGAAGACAATGAAGGCAGGGTTGAGCATGATGTCGGCTATGAGCTCGCTCGCGGGAGTCTGCCTGGCAACGGGGAAGAAAACCGAAGTCACGACTCCCTCCGAGTTTTCCTCTTCGCCTCCGGCACCTTCCACCGAAGCCGCTCCCACGCCCTGCCCAGGGCCAGTCGTTCCCGTCCCTCTGCGCCGGTGCACGAACGCCAGTTCAAACAGTGCAATGACGAGCACAATGAGGCCCATGCTGAGCAGCGGCACGAGCAGCACATTGGCGTTCGTTATTGCCTTGCGCATCGAAACCTCGTAAATGCTCCAGTCCAGCGCGAGCGGGAATTCCTTGGCCATCAGCGTGCCGTCATCGGTCCTGCCGATGAGCGCGTAGTGCCTCACGTCCGATGTCTTCCCGTCATAGGCCACGGCCACGCTGAACTTCACGGTGCTGGATTGGGTTAGTGTGCCCACGTTGTTCAGCACGTGCCATCCGCCATCGGTCCTCTCCGCGAGCATGAGCGTCACCGGCCCGGAATCCGACGGCAGGTTGACCAGCGCGAGGACATCCGCGTTTCCCGTCCTGGCCTCGGGCTGCGCGGACGCCGGCTCCACGACCGCGTCGAGCGTGCCTTCGCCCGCCTGGCCGTAGGGTATGTCGCGCGCAGGCAGGGAGGAAAAGGCCATGCCGGCGAGCAAGAGGACGAAAAAGAGCGCAAGAACGGGCCTCATGGGTGCCAATCGCGCAGGCAGTTTATAAAATTAGTCCGTTGGCTGTTTGTCCGGAGGCGCTATACCTGCCTTACAATCGCCTATCCTGCAACTATCCTTCTGTTTTTACGGGCGCTGGCTGCTTCGGAGTCAGCACTTCCAGGCCAGTCTCAATCACAGCCCTTATTTTCTCCATGCCGTCCTTCAGCGCTTCCTGAATCGACTTCCCGCGTGTGTTTGATGCCTTTGGCTGGCTTTCAATATGCCTGCGCACCTCAGCAGCAAGCCCTGGCGCCACGTCGCTGCACATCGTCTCCAGCCTTTTCAGTGCAACCTTCCTTGCCCGCCTGTCTGGAGTGCTCTCGATGAAATCGGCGAGCGCGAGTATGTCGTTCCTGAACTGGGACATCCCCGTGCTTGCATCTGGCGCAATGCAGTAGGGCGCGGCCAGCGTTCCCGCGACTTTCTCCTGCGGCTCGTCCTTCTGCATCCTCTTCTTCTCGGGTTCCCTGTCAGCGTCCCTTGCAGCTCTCCGATTTCTTACAAAATTCGGTTGCTCAATCATGCCATCTAGTCTGGAACCAATCGTCGCAAATAACCTGTCCCCCCTCCTCCCCGGCGTAATCACTTCGAGGGGCCCTTTCCTCAGCATTGCCGTCTTCGTCAATGGGATTCCATTTCCAGAGTTCATGAGTTTCACCTCATCGTGTTCCGTCCGCATCTACTGCTCAATCCAGGGTATTTATAGTTTTCCACCTAACTACTACTATGGTCTAATGGACTATATAGTTCAGGAAATAGTCGGCAATACGTCTGAAAAACGGCAATCCGGTCCGCGCGCACGCTCTCGCACCGGTCAAAATAGGCAGACTAAATCACGTAGAGCGAGAAAGTCCTGATTACCCAGAGCAGCGCCTTGTACCAGACCTGGTTGTTCTTCTTTATGACGTTCAGCAGGTCCTTGAAGGCCTCGCGCTCTCCGGGCGCCATCTTGCTCTCGGAAATCTTTATGTGCTCCTTCCCGTCCACCATGGTCTTCTCGCGCTGCTCGCCTATCTGCTTGTTCGCGCTCTCGTACCACGGAGGCAGCGAACTCTTCTTCTGCTTTACTGCCTTCAGGAAATCGCCCATGGTGACCTCGCGCTCCCGCTTGCCCTTGAAGGCCTCCTTCCACGGGATGGCGGCGGCATCGTCGCAAATCTGCTTGATGTCCGCGGACGCGTAGCCGATGGTGCAGCGCCCGAGCCTGCCGAAGTTGATGCCCGGCCTGCACGGGAACTTCTTGGCGTGCAGCTTGAAAATCTGCTCGCGCGACTTCAGGTCGGGTTCGGGGATGAATATGATTTTCGAGAACCTGCCCGAACGCCTGAGGGCCGGGTCCACGTCCCAGGGCGCGTTCGTGGCGCCTATGACCAGCACGTTGTCGTTCTTGGCCTCGAGGCCGTCCATCTCGTAGAGCAGCTGGTTCACGGCCATCTTCTGGTAGGGCTGCTGCTTCATCTCGTCCCTGCGGCCGCCCAGCGCCTCGACTTCATCGAAGAAAATCATGCAGGGCGCGTTCTTGCGCGCGGTCTCGAAAATGTTGTGCAGGTTCTTCTCCGTGTTGCCCACGTACATGTCCATGATGTCGCTTATCTTGGCGTTTATGAAGCTGGACTTGCACTCGCCTGCCGCCGCCTTCACGATGTAGGTCTTTCCGCATCCCGGAGGGCCATAGAGCATCACGCCTCCGCCGCCGAGCTTCCCGTACTTGCGCGCCAGGTCCGGTTGCAGGAGAGGATAGACTATCATGTCGTTTATGAGCTCCTTCATCTTGGCAAGGCCCGCGACTTCCTTGAACGTCATATTGGGCTTCGAGAGCAGCTTCACCGGGTTGACGACGTTGCCCTCCGTGCCGCCTCCTGTCGTGGTCGCGCCCCCGCCCGCCTGCTTCTGCTTCGCCTGCTCCAGGTGGGTCTTGGCCTCGTCGAAGTCCGGATTGAGCTCGAGCGCCTTCTCGTAGTCCGAGATCGCCCGCTCGTAATTGCCCATGTAGTCGAACGCGAGCCCGCGTATGTGGTACGCCTCGGCAAAGCTGGGGTTCAGCTCGATTACCTTGTCGAAATCCTTCACGGCCCTCTCGTAATCCTGCTGGCACGCGTAGGCCAGGCCGCGGTTGTAGAATGCCTTCAGGTATTTCGGGTTGAGCGTAAGCGCCTTGTCATAGTCGACTATGGCCTTGTCGAAATCCTGCTTCCTGTAGTAGGCGTCGCCCCTGTTGTTGTAAATTACGGCGTTGCGCGGGTCTAGCTCCGCGGCCTTCGTGTAGTCGCCCACGGCCTTGTCGAACTGCTTCTTGTTGTAGAAGCTCAGGCCGCGGTTGAAGTAGGCCTCGGGGAAATTCGGGTTCAGCACAATGGCCATGTTGTAGTTCTCGATGGCCTTGTCGTAGTCTCCCTTCTCGTAGTAGCCATTGCCGCGATGATAGTAAGTGCGCGCATCGGTGGGACTCGCCCTCGCCTCGAGCAGCTTCTCGTAGTCCGTCGCCATACGCGGTTAACCTCGCACCCGTCATTAATAAATATTGTCCATCCGAAGCCTCCTCATGGACGGCATCAGCGAGGGCATAATCCCTCCGAGCGTGCGGCGCCTGCGCGAGATGCGCGGCCTTCTCTGCGACGCCCGCTTTGCCGCCCGCGCGGACTCGCAAACGCCCCTTTACTACATGCACCGCGCCATTGCGCGCAGAGGCCCTCTGCGCTACGACATCACCGTAATCCCTCCGCTCATGCTGGGCCCGGAATACAACAAGACTGCGGGCCACTATCACTCGTTGGCGCGCCGCGGGCTCTCCTACCCCGAAGTCTACGAGGTGCTGCACGGCAGCGCGACCTACCTGCTGCAGATGAAACGCCGCGGAAAGGGTGCGAGAAAGGACGAGCTCGTGGACGCCATGCTCATCGAGGCAGAGGCCGGCGACAAGCTCCTGGTTCCGCCCAACTACGGCCACGTCACGATAAACCGCTCGAAGCCGCCGACAACGCTCATCATGGCCAACATCGTGAGCGACCGGTGCGAGAGCGACTATTCGGATTACGAGCGCCTGCACGGCGCGTGCTATTATTTGACGAAAAAAGGCGCAATCAAAAACCCGAACTACGGAAAAGTGCCGGAACTGAGAAAGCAACGCGCCTCAAGCCCGCTGCCTCCCTCGCTTTCGCTCTACGGTTTGCTCGCCAACAACTCGCGCTCGCTGAAGTTTTTGGATGACCCTCAGCTACTGTAGCTGCACCCTCATCCTTTCCCTCCGCTAAAGCTCTATCTCGTACTTCTCTATCGCATCGTCAGGATTAGAGTAATAGTCCGCCGAGAAGGCCGCCAGCTCCTCAATGGTCTTCTTGCCCTTGACGGCCATCTGCTGCAGTATGTGGGTGCGCGCCTTTATCTCCTCCAGTATTTCCTTGGGCGTGACTCCGGACGCCTGCGCAAGGCGGTCCCGGTAAATGACGCTCGGGTGCGCGTCCACCAGCTTGCCGGTCTTGGCGTCGAAGTTAGCCAGGTCGCTGAGCAGCACCTTCTTCTCTATGCCGCCGGTCTCGCTGATTTGCACCACTGCCCTCACCGCCCTGCCCTCCTGGTAGAACTGGCGCAATATTATGAAGACGTCGATGAGGGGTATTATCTCGGTGGGCACGTCCATGGGCGCGTTCTCGAGCCTCATCACCACTTCGCGCGAGCTGCTCGCGTGTATGGTGCCCATGCAAATTTTTCCGATATTCATGGCGGTCATCATGTCCGCCGCCTCCTCGCCTCGCACCTCTCCCACAATCAACCTGTCGGGCCTCATGCGCAGGGTATTCTTCACCAGCTCGCGCATGCTCAGCTCGCCCGTGGCCTCGAGCCTGGCGCAGTTGTCCCGCGTGTTGGTGTTCAGCTCAAGCGTGTCCTCTATCACCACTATGCGCTCGTTGGTCGGGAAGAACGAGAAGAGCGCGTTCAGCAGCGTGGTCTTGCCCGCGCCCGGCATTCCGCCCACCAGCATGTTCGCGGGCTTTATGCCCAGCCCCTCGGCGTACAGCCAGAGCTGGGCCGCAATCTCATAGTCCAGCATCCCGCCCTCCACTATGTCTATTATGCTGAGCGGGCGCTGCTTGAATTTCCTGAACGTTATCTGCGGCCCAAAGGGCGAAGTGACCACGTTCACCCTGCCCCCGTCTGGCAGGTGGAAGTTGTTGATGGGCTTGAGCCTGTGCTTGCCCGAGAAGACCAGGAGCTTGTGAATCAGGAGGTCCAGGTCATCCAGCGTGCCGTACTTCTTTTCCGTCCTCAGCATCCCCTCCCTTGATTTGAAAACAAAGATGGGCTTGAGCGCGTTTATGATGATGTCCTCCACGTTCTCGTCGCGGATGAGGTCGTCGATGATGCCGTAGCTCAGCACGCGCTTTATCATCTCGTTCCTGTCGCGCTCCTTGAGGCCCGGCGCGACCTCCGCGAGCGCCTGCACCACTATGGCCTCCTGCTCCTGCCGCGTCTGTGCGAAAGAGAACTTGCCCACTAACTTCTCAAGCGTCTGCATCTCGACCTCGACGGCTGTTAGAGGAACTGGCATGCCTACAGCTCGACGGGCTGATATTTAAATGTTAGCGGGGCCGGCGCAATTTCAAGCATCTGCCATTTGGCGCATTTTTCTATGCGCCCGGCTGTTCCGCGCCCGCGCTCGCCTGAGCGGCGAAATACTGCGTCAGCACGCCCGCCAGCATTTGTCTTAAATTTGCCGGCACCTCATCGCCCCCGGGCGCCTGAAGTCCGAACACGCCATAGGTGGCGGGGAGGAGGCCTTTTGACTTCCATATGATGGCCGTCCACGCGTTCTCTCCGCTTTGGGCGTCCAGGTCTCCTTCCTTAACCGCCAACTTTCCGGCTTCATCGAGTTTGAAGCCCCACATAAGGAGCGTCTGCTGGTCTGTCCTGCCGACCTCTTTTCCGTCTATGAACACGCTGTAGTACGAGGTTTGGCGGTCCCCTATGCTGGCCCTGCCCACGCTGAGCGTGTGCGTCCTGTTGTCCCCCGGCACCGTGAAGCTCAAGTCGAACATGGTCGTGGCAAACGTCGTACCGGCGTCGGTCGTGCCAGACTTGCTGTTGTCTGCCCACTGGCCCTCTATGCGAGCCCCTTCCTGGACGGGCAAGGGGTGGCTGTTCTTGAAATCGTCGGTCGCTATGGTGAAAAATTCCTCGCAGATGGTGTGCATGGTCTCATGGCCGGCCTGCGATTCCACCGCGGCCGCCTCGACGTCATATTTGCTGGGATCCTGCAATATGGCACTCACAATCCCGTTTATTGTCGCGTCCAGCTGGTCATCCGGCACATTCAGTCCCCTCTCTCTGAAAAGTTCAGCCCAGTCGTGCCTGTACTGATGGGAAATCATCCTGCCCTCTATGTATCCGAGAAGGCCCTCCGCAGAATCAGTTACCCCTGTCACGCTCGGCTCCCCGCCCCTCTTCTGGCGCCCCCAGTTCTTGAAATCTATGGTCATGGTGCCCAGGCAGATATGTCCGTCACCGTTTTTCTCGTCATAGACTTCCTTGGCAGCATTCGGGTCCTTAAGTCTCTCCAAGAACGTCGCATAATTGTCTGCATTCAGTCCTCCTGCCACGTTCACGAGAATATTGAACGCATGCTCCTCATCGGAGCCCTTTATCTTCATGCTGTTGCTGTCAAGCGTAAGCGTTTTTCCATACATCGTAATCGTGATGCTGCCGCCGGAATTCAAATAGGCCCTCATCTCCGCTCCCCTATACACGCATCGCGAAAGATATTCGGGTTCGGAGCTTGAACTTGGTTCACTTGCTTGTTTTTGAGCAGGCATGTCATCACCTGACTTCAATTAGGCCTCGGATTCTATTTTAACCTTCCGTTCCTCCCGAAGCGCGGAATTCACACGAGCCCGTGCGGGTCCTGGAACCTGTCCTTCGCCTTCTCGAAGGCCTCCTTGTCCGCGTGCTTCTTTTCATAAACAAGCAGCTTCTCCTTCTTCAGCTTCTGCACAATCACGTACTTGAACTGGCTCCATATTTCGAGCTCATCCTCGTAGGCGCTGAACAGGTCGTCGCTCTGCTCGAGCAGGCGCACCAGGTCCACGAACAGGCGCGCGTCCGTCTCGCCGCCCCTGTCGTGCATGCGCTTTATCATGGCCATGAGCGTCAGCCGCGTGAGCCCGAGCACCTTGTGCAGGTTTTCCTCCTTCCTACCGCGCTTCCTCTGCACGGCCAGCACCTTCACCTTCTCCTCGGCCTTTTTCAGGTCATCGGAAAACGTGTCCATTATGGTCTGCCAGCTTACCTCGCTCCAGTCCTCGCCGTGCGGTCCGCGCAGCTCGGGCACGGGATGAAGCTGCAGGACTTTCCTCTCGTACTCCATGCTTACGCATTCGCGGCCGCAATTTAAATAAGTGCGCCCGGCGTGGGCTTTGCTCCGCTGCCGGCTGCAGGAATAAAGCCCGCTTACGCAGCAGCTACACCCACCGTATTACCAGTTCCTTCTGCTCTTTGGTTAGGAGGTGTCCGTATTCTTTCGGGAAGATGAGTTCCGGCCTGACATAGCTATTGCCCTCTTCTGAAACACCTTCTACCCCATACATTCCGCGGAAATTCGCTCCATCCAGCTTTGCTCCGGTGAAGTTAAGCTTGCCTCTAAACCCCGTGCCCATGAAACTTGCTCCTCTCAGGTCTGCGTTCGTGAAGTTCACATCCGTCAGCCCGCATAAGCCGGTCGTGAAAACCGCTCCCCTTAATTTGGCGCCCGTAAAATTGACTTTGGTGACCTGGGCGCTGTGGAATATGGCTTTGGGAAGTATGGCGTCTCTGAAACTTGCTTTCGCGAGAATTCCATGACTGAAATCAGTGCCGGGCGGGAGTTTTATTCCTGAGAAATAAGTACGTTTGATTCGGAACTCCTCCGCGCCCCGCCTCCTGGCCTTTCATGCTCGCCCCATCCTCACCCGCAAAGGCTTAACGCTTAAAATACCTTGCCGGCGAAAAGGTGTGCGATGGCACGGACTTTGGAAGACCTCACCAACGAGGCCGTCAGGGAAGGCGGCGTTTTCGCGGTCCTCTATTTTGACATGCACTCCCAGGACGTCGAGAAGCTGAAGCAGATTTCGACCGAGTTCGTGGGCCGCATGACCGGCGAGCCCGGCGTGCTCTATGCGCAGGGCGAGATTGAGGAGCCCATCAAGGGCGCCGACGGGGTCTATTCCACCAATGCCGAGGTGCACGTGCTGACGCAGACGCTCACCTCGCTCATGGGCGTGGCCATGCGCTACGGCCCTATAGGCGTCGAGATTCTGCGGCCAGACAACCACCTAAAGCTGAGCCTGGGCGAAGCCCACGACCTTCTGCTCCTCGTCTCGCAGAACAGTTTCGAGTTCTCGCGCTTCGTGATAAACAAGATTGCAAGTCCTGAGGACAAGCAAAAATTCCAGAAGGACTCCGAGCGGCGGGCCGAGATGGGCAAGAAGCTGCTCGAAAGAAAGGAAAAAACGGAGGCGAGCAAATGAAATCACCCAGCGATGTCCTGCGTGCGAGCGGCACCGGCGCCGGCTCCGGCCCCGGCCTGAAAGACGCGAAGGATTTATCGACCCGCACCAGGAGCGGCATCTCCGGCCTGGATGCGCTTATAGAGGGCGGTTTCATCAAGGGCAGCGCCATCTCGCTCTGCGGGGACAGCGGCACGGGCAAGACCATTTTCGGCCTGCAATACCTCTACGAGGGCGCGACCAAATACGACGAGCCTGGCCTTTACATCTCGTTTGACGAGCACAAGCGCTCCATGTTCAGGAATATGCAGCGGTTCGGCTGGAACCTGACGCAGCTCGAGAAGGAGAAAAAGTTGCTGGTAATCGAATACCCGCCCTACGAAGTGGACCACTTCTCGAGCCAGGAAAGCGTCATCCATGACTTGATAGACCACATGGGCATCGAGCGCATGGTCATCGACTCGGTCACCCCGCTCGCGCTGCTCTACGAGGGCGAGCAGACGCGCAGGCAGGGGCTGCTGAAGCTCATCGACCACATACGGAGCTGGGACGTCACGACCCTGCTCATCAGCGAGAGCGTGGGCGACATTACGGTGGGCGCTCCGCGCTCGCGCTATGGCATCGAATTCCTCACCGACGGCCTCATCTATCTCTACAACGTCCGGCGCAAGAACTACCGCGAGCGCGCGCTCGAGGTCGTGAAGATGCGCGGCGTGGCGCACGAGAACAAGGTGTGCCCCATGAAGATCACGCCCGCGGGTATGGCCGTCTATCCCAAACAGCAATTCTTCGACGAATGAAAAGCGGGTGCGAGCCCGTACGGGTGCGACTTACATGACCCCTCCTGACTTTACCGTAACGCCCTGGGAAGTGAGCGGCGAGATTGATTATGACAAGCTCATCAAGGAGTTCGGAGTCAAGAAGCTCGACGACGCGCTGCTAAAAAAACTCGCCAAGCTCGCGCCCCCCCATCTTTTCCTGCGGCGCGGCCTGTTCTTCGCGCACCGCGACCTGGACGTGGTCCTGAGCGAGCATGAGAAGGGAAAGAAGGTCGTGCTCTACACCGGGCGCGGGCCGAGCGGCCACACGCACCTGGGCCACCTGGTCCCGTGGATTTTCACGCGCTGGCTGCAGAAGGCCTTCAAGGCCAAATTGTATTTCCAAATGACCGATGACGAGAAATTCCTCGTGAAGGACATGCAGCTCGGGGCCGCGACAAATTATGCGAAGGAGAACGCGCTTGACCTCATCGCTCTCGGCTTCGAGCCGCACGACACCAAAATCATCTACGACACCGAGCACATACGCGAACTCTACCCGTTTGCCCTCAGGATCGCCAAGCGCACGACCTTCTCTACCGCGAAGGCGGTTTTCGGCTTCGACAATTCCACCAACGTCGGCCTCTCGTTCTATCCTGCCGTGCAGGCCGCGGTCGCCTTCTACGCACAGGAGCAGGTCGGCGGGGGCAAGGAGGGCGACGGAAAGGACGTGCAGTGCGTCATACCCTGCGACATCGACCAGGACCCGTACTGGCGCATAGAGCGCG
The DNA here is from genome assembly GCA_902386535.1 of Candidatus Burarchaeum australiense. Taxonomy (GTDB): domain Archaea; phylum Micrarchaeota; class Micrarchaeia; order Burarchaeales; family Burarchaeaceae; genus Burarchaeum; species Burarchaeum australiense. The sequence continues at coordinate 17,159 of CABMJK010000054.1, forward strand.
ATGTCGCGCCCTAC
>CABMJK010000055.1 GCA_902386535.1 Candidatus Burarchaeum australiense
CAGGAGACCGAGGCCGATCAGAAGAAAAAGGAGGGCGACGAGGATTTCCGCTACGTGAAGGCAGTGAACGACAGCAGGATCCTGTGGGTGCTGCTCTTTGCCCTTTTCCTTATCTATCTGGTGTTCAAGTCCACGCTGGTGGCTTTGGCCGCGGCCGTTGTCATACTCATAATCGTGCTGCTCGAACTGTGGGTCGGCGTAAGGACGGGCGGGCTTGTGGGCGAAGTAAGGGAAATTGCGCTCGCCATCATACTGGCCCTGGTCATCTGGTACGGGGCGGGCTTCCTGCTCAACACCGGCTCGCCACTGGATGCCGTGGTCTCGTGCAGCATGCTGCCGGCGCTCGAAAGGGGCGACATGCTCGTGCTCCAGGGGGGCGAGGTGAACGCAGCAGCATTCAACATGACCGAGGCGGAGTGGACTACTGCGGAGAGCGAGGGGCTGCTCACACAGGGATGCGCCATTTGCAGGAACGAGACCAGCGACCATGGATGCCTCACTGACAGGAGCCTGCAGGAGGTCGAGCCCGACCCGCTGTTCAACTACGGTTGCAGTCTGTGCGAAAGGTACAACGAAACGGACAGGTGGTTCGTGGGCTGCGCTACTTCCGTGACCGTGAAAAACAAGACAGTGAAGCTGGGCACCGGGCGCCGGGATACCATAGTTTACGCGCCCCTGCGCCAGGACCCGTTTGCGCGCGCGGGCGAAATCGTGCACCGGGCGCAGATTGTGGTGAACGTGGGAGACAACGAATACATATTCACGAAAGGGGACAACAACAATATTTTCGACGTTCAGGCAGGCAATTCGCCCGTGACCCCGGACCGCGTGAAGGGCAAGGTAGTCATGCGCATCCCCTACCTAGGCTATTTCAAGCTTTTCATCTCGGGCCTGTTCAGCGAGCCCCTGGGATGCAACGAGGAGTTTACGGGCAAGCAAGAGATAAAAATTGATAGGGATTAAGTTTGTGTGGTGGGTTTATGGAATTCGAGATACATGTTGATGATGTGAAATTCCTCCGGGGCTGCGTGGACGCCATAGTCAACCTCATCGAGGAAGGCACGCTCGAACTGGGCGGGGATGTCATGAGTGTGAAGGCCATGGACCCGTCGCAGATAGCCATGGTCGTTTTTTCGGCCCCGAAAGACGCGTTCTCGGGCTACAAGGTCGGCAGCAGCGAGCGGCTGGGCATAAACTTCGCGGACCTGGGCAAGATACTCGGAAGGGCAAGGGCCAAGGACAAGCTTTCCATCACCAAGGAAGAGAACAAGCTCGTGCTCGAGTTCGCGGGCGCCGGCGCCAAGAGGCGCTTCTCGGTGCCGTTGCTCGATAACACGGGCAGCGTGCAGAGGGAGCCCAAGGTCGAGCACGACGCCTCGGTGAAGATGCGCGGGGGCGACTTCAAGGAGATGCTGCGCGACGTGGCGCTCGTGAGCTCGCACGTGATGCTGCAGGCAAAGGGCAAGGAGTTTGCGGTCAATGCAAAGGGCGATAGCGCCGAGATGCACTCGGTCAGCGAAAAAGGCGAGAAAGGGGAGCTGGAAGTCACCGTGAAGGCCGAGGCGCGCGCCACCTTCCCGCTTCAATACCTGGACGACATAACCAAGGCCTGCCCCGACGAGGTGCCCATAACGCTGAACCTGCGCACGAACGCGCCGCTGAAGCTGAGCTACGGAATAGGAAAGGCGAGCCTCGTCTATTATCTGGCGCCGAGAATTGAGGGCGACTAGCGCGGTTGGTTTTTTCTTTTTCCTGCCTTTCTCGCGCTTTTTCCTTTTTTCTGTCTTTTTCCTATTTAGCGGCGCGACGGCCATTAGGCATGCCCATAGTTGAAGGTATGCATGGATTGCCACCCGCCCCTCTGGCAAAAGATTTGTCGACAACCGGCATGCGCGGGTCCATTGGGCGGGGGCTCCGGAAATCCTCGTTCGCATAGCCGATTAAGGGCGATGCGGTAACTATGCGCTTCAGCTCTTCGTATTTGTCCTTTCTTTCTTCTTCAGGAGCTCCGGATTTGAGCAGGCCGCAGCCGGTGCCCACTGCAAAATGGACAATGAACGGCTCTTTAGCCGGTTCCTTCGAGCGGTGGCTGACCATGGCGCCCATGCCCGCGGCCCGGGCCATCAGAGTGAACTCGATTGCCTCCCACAATGTGCCTATTTGGTTGATTTTTACAAGCACGGCATTGGTGGCCTTCATCCCGATGCCTTTCTCAAGCCGCACAGGGTTGGTCGTGTAGAGGTCATCGCCCACCGTCTGGACGCGGCCTCCGAAAAGTTTGGCCAGGCGGGCAGTCAGAAGGGCGTGCGCCTTGAAATGGTTCTCGAAAAACGGATCTTCGATGCTCACGATCTCAGGATATTTTTTGCAAAGATTGACGTAGTAGTCCGATAGCTGGCTCTCGGTCAGGTCCTGGCCGTCAACATGGTAAAGCCCCGTGGAAAGGTCGTAGAATGAAGAGGCGGCTGCATCGAGGGCAACCGAGGCCATGCCCTTTGCGCCAGCTGCTTCCACGACTTCCCGTATCAAATCAAGGGCAGCTCCGGCATCGGGCAGCGTGGGCGTGTAGCCCCTCTCGTGCCCGAAAGTGAGATTGCCCTTGCCGAGCCGAGCCTCCAGAACTTCGGCAAACGTTTCGTGAACTTTCTGGTTCAGACCGTAGGCCTGAGGATAATTGTCGGCGCCGGTTATGAGAACCATGAATTCCTGGATGCTCAGGCCCTTGAAATTTCCCATCGTGCTGCCAGGCACGTGAAGGCCGCCGTTGAGTTCGTTGCAGCAGATGACGGGACAGATGCGCTCCACGGACTGGATGAGCTCGGGGCGCGTGAGGGAAGGACGGGTCTGAAGAATGCCTGTCGCGATGTCATTTGCGGTTACGTTTATGTGTTGGTGCAGCGGAATGTACAAAACCTGGGCGCCGAGTCTTGAAGCAGCCATCGAAATCGGAGTGATCTCGGTGGAACTGGCCCCCTCGCCGTTTTTGAGATTGATAAGGAAACCGTCCACGGCATGCGGGTCCCGGGGCTCGAGCTGCAGTTCAACCATCCTGGGGCCGATCTCTGTGTTTATGTTGCGTACAGCGTCATCGACAGGAATCACGAATAACTCGTTTGAGCCTGCAGAAGTGGCTACCGGGCCGGTGGCAGTGGCAGATTCGCCGGTATCGGTCGTGAGGGTAACCGCCACTGTTGGTGTGTTCCCGGAGGCAAGCGCTTTCTCCGCCTTTACACCCACAATCACAGCCATTTCAAGACCCCCAATCCACAAACCCAAATCAAAGAGTGGTCAAAATATGGCTTTGAAAGTTTAAAAGGATTCAAAATTCCGATTTTAACACTTCGCGCGCCATAGGGGAGAATGCACGGGGCAGGAGTCGGAGCAGAGTGATTCCATGGACTTGAACGCGATTAGAAAGGACTTCCCAATCCTGAAGGACGGCCTAGTCTATCTCGACAACGCCGCCACTTCGCTCACGCCAGAGCCTGTGCTCTCGGCCATGCTCGAATACTACCGCCGCTACCGGGCGAACATACACCGGGGCGCGCACAGGCTTTCGCTCGAGGCTACCGAGAAATACGATGAGGCGCGGAGAAGGGTGGCCAAATTCATAGGCGCGCGCGAGGACGAGCTGATATTCACCAAGAACGCGACAGAGGCCATAAACCTCGTGGCGCTCACGCTCGCCTGGAATAGGGGCGACTTGGTGCAGGTGGGGCCCAACGAGCACCATTCCAACCTGCTGCCCTGGCAGCGGCTTGCAAGGCAGGGCGTGAAATTGGAGTTCAGGGACAACTTCGATTTCGGAGGAAAAGGCGTGCGGCTAATTGCAGTCAACCACATCTCGAACGTGCTCGGCTCGCAGGCGCCGGTTGAAAGGATTGCAAAGGAAAAGGGCGAGGCGCTGCTTTTGGTGGACGGCGCGCAGAGCGTTCCGCACATTCCCATCAGCGTGAAGAAGCTGGGCTGCGACTTCCTCGCCTTCTCGGGCCACAAGATGCTCGGGCCGACGGGCATTGGCGCGCTCTACATGCGGCATGAGCTGATGGAGAAGATGGAGGGTGCATTTTTAGGAGGCGGGGAAGTGATGGATGCGAGCAGGGAGGGCTATAAGCTGGCAAAGGGGCCGCAGGGCTGGGAGGCAGGCACGCCCAACATCGCAGGAGCCATCGGCCTCGCAGTTGCCTGCGATTACCTATCCAAGCTCGGCATGGAAAACGTGCACCGCCACTGCGCGGAATTGAGCGCGTTTACGGCTGAAAAGATGCGCGGCATCAGGAACGTCCCGATCTACGGCGCCGAGAACGGCATAGTCTCGTTCAACGTGAAGGGCATGAAGCCTCACGACGTCTCGCTGCTGCTCGACAGGAAGGCGCACATCTGCACGCGCTCGGGCCACCACTGCGCCATGCCGCTCATGAAGAAGCTCGGGGTGGACGGCACGGTCAGGGCATCTTATTATATTTACAATACGAAAGAGGAAGCGGAACTGCTGGCAAAGACGGTGGGCGAGATAGCTGAACTGGCATAGGGATGGTGGCGAAAGAGATAGCTGAACTGGCAGGATGAGTTTGATTGTAGATCGGTTTGGTAGTTGATTCTATGGTTCTGTGCATCATAGCCGCAATCGCGCTTTCGGTCCTCGGCATATTCTCAGCCTCGCACAGGAAGCTCGCGGTCGAGGCCTGGAAGTGCGTTTTCAACATGGTCAGGCTGAGGCCGTGCGAGACAGGATTTGACGAAAAGATAAAGGCGCAGATAGTGGGCGCAGTCATGCTGCGTTCTAAGAGGCTGGCCAAGATCACCTACCAGCACTTCACTCTCCTCTCGTGGATTTTCGTGATCCTCACGCTCATCAGCCTGCTCTTCTTCCTGCAGGGAGTTTACTTCTTCGTGCTCTACGGCAACTGCAACGGCCCGAACTCCACGGAGTTCTGCATCTACCACGGCCTGACCGGCGGCACGGGAGATACCTACTCGACCATCGGCACGCCGGGCCAGCTCATCCCGCCAACCTCTCTCGCAGGCCACTCGCTCGGGCCCCAGAATGCGCCCGTGACCATCATCGAGTTCGGCTGCTATTCGTGCCCATTCACCGCGAAGGCAGAGGCGACGGTGAAGCAGGTGCTGGCGGATTACAACGGCAAGGTGCGGTTCATATTCAAGCCCTTCCCGCTGCCCAGCCACCCCTTCTCCCAGGAGGCGGCCGAGGCCGCCGAGTGCGCGGATGAGCAGGGCAGGTATTGGGACTACAAGGACGCGCTTTTCGCGAGGCAGGCGGAGTGGCGCGAGAAGGGCAGCCCGGTGCTGCTCGAGATTGCCGGACAACTCGGGCTGGACAGCGATAAATTCACGCAGTGCATGCAGTCGAGCAAGTGCGGCGGGATTGTCGACTCGTCCTTCCAGGAGGGCCTTGCGGCCAAGATATACGGCACGCCCACGTTCTTCATAAATGGCAAGCCGCTGGTCGGGCCGGAGCCCTATGAGAACTTCAAGGCGCTGATTGACGCCGAACTGGCCAAGGCTCCGGCACAATAACGGAAAAATTACTTGAAGGCCTCGCCTGCATTCGCTCGATCGACCAAAATAGCCTCGACCCTACGGGCCCCGCGAACTCAACCGAATATCGCGCCAAAGCCCTGCTCGGCGTTCGCGTCCTCCTCATGAATGAGCGCGATTATCTTGGACTCGGTTGCGGGAGCGGTGCGCTTCGCGCTCTCCACGCCGGCCTCCTTCATCTTGACCTCGGCGTACTTGAAGAAGGCGTCATCGCCGCTCGTGTAAACATAAAGCTTGCCAGCCTCGCCGCCGGCCGCAGCCCCTTCCTTGAGCTTGTAGCCCTGCTTCGAGAAGCTGAGGTCCTCGTAGGGGTCTGCCTTGAGCACTGTGTCGAGCTTCAGGCGCTCGGAAACATTTATCTCGTAAACTCGCTCCACCATAGAATCACATCCCTCCCGATAAACAGGCCGGCCAAGCCAGCCTTCCACCTTTTATCTTTTGCCGGTGACCATTATAATATGATACCCGAACTCGGTCTTGACCACGTTGGAGATGGCGCCGGGCTTGAGCTTGAAGGCGATCTCCTCGAATTCCTTGACCATCTGGCCCGGCCCGAACCAGCCCAGGTCCCCGCCCTTCTCGGCTGACGGGCAGGTCGAGTTCTTCTGCGCGACCGCGGCGAAATTTATAGGGGTAAGCGTCTTCAGGAGCTTCTTGGCAGTGGCTTCATCGTCCACGAGTATGTGGCTTGCCTTGACTTCCATCGTAATCACCAACTGCAGAATAGAACTTTCCGAGGATTTATAAAGCTAACTAATTTCACACCGGCACGGCGATGCTCGCGTTGGTCAGCGCATCGAGGGGGTTGGGGCATTTTGCCTCAAGGCACGCGTTTATCTCGCGCTCCAGGTAGCCGGTTATCTTCGGATAGCCGACAAGATACTCGCCGTCGATGAAGATTACGGGCACTGAGCGGCTGGCGGGCGGTATTTTGTAGGCATCGGAAATCCGCTCATATATCGCCTTGCCCACATCGTTGTGGATTTCGTACTCGTGGATGACGACGTTCTTAGCCGAGTAGTTGGCGGCCAGCGCATCCACGAGGGGCGTTGTCCTGGCGCAATAGGCGCAGGTGAAGCTGTAGAAGTAGAGCACGTGGAGCGTGAAGTTCGAACCACTGGCCGCCGGCAAGGTCACGTTGGTGATGTTTGTGACATTTGGCACCTGCGTCCCGGGTTGCGAGGCGCAGCCTGCGAGCAGGAGAAGAACGACTGCTGCCGGCAGCATCGAAAGATTCACAACCCCGATTTTCCGACGACTATTTTTATACTTATGGCGCCAAAAGAAAAGCATGCACAAAAAGCATACGGGACCTGGCAGGCAGGCCTCTCACGCGAGCCAGCCAGACATCCGCAGGGGCCGCGGCGGGCACGGTCACGGCAACCGCAGCATGTGGGATGACCTGTTCGCCCAAAATAGCGCGCCCTGGGGAAACATTCCTTCGGCGGGCGCGCAATTCGCGCTCGGCTATTTTGAGAAGAAAGGCGTCCGCAGAGTGCTGGACGTGGCATGCGGCTATGGACGGGACGCCAACGAGCTTGCGCAGAAATTCGAGGTGACCGGCATAGATTCATCGGCAGAAGGAATCAGGCAGGCATCGGAGAACGCCATGCAGAAAGGAGTCGTAGCCACGTTCGTGCTGGGCGACGCAAAGATGATGCCCTTCCCGCCCGGCAGCTTTGACGGAGTCTTGTGCAACGGCATACTGTCGCACTTGACGCCGGCTGAAAGGGACGTGGTTGCGCGCCAGATTGAAAGCATACTTCGGAAAGGCGGGTGCCTTGTGGTGTCGGAGTTTTCCATTGGCAGGAGGCCCGAGGAGGGCGCAAAGGAACTGGACGCGAGCGAGGCGGGCGAGAAAGGCACGTTCCGCGAGCACGAATCGCACGGAGGCGAGATGGTGCACCACTATTTCAGGCAGGAAGAGCTGAAGGCACTTTTCCCCGCAATCACGTTCGAGCATGCCGAGGCGAAGGAAGAGACGCGCAGCAATGGCAAGCCGGCGCGCTTAAAATGGGTGCTGGCAGGCGTCAAGCGCTAGCTTGACGCGCTTTGGACTGAAAGTCCAAACAAGAATCAAGAAGTAGTTCAGGGCTGACGGCTAAAACTCGATTTCAGGATTTGCTTCGTCAAGCACGGCAGAAACCAAAGTTCCACCGCACAGGTTTTGCACCAATTCCTTCAACTCGCGCGTGGCGGCCGCAACCGCAGTTTTTTCTACGGGCGGAAGCCCTTCGATGACCAGGATGCAATTTTTCGTCTCTTCCGTGAGCTTTGTCCTGTCGGCCTCGCGCCAGTTCCACCTGCGGCATATCGTGGACTCCGCGTCTTTGTAGATTACTTCGCCTTCATGGGGCGGCCGCGGCTCCCGCTCGCCCAAAAGCAGGACAGGAGGCTCGGCAGGACCTGCGAACGCGAGGAGAAGATCGCCGCGCATCTTGTCCGTGTCTTCCCCGCCGACAGGCAGCATGTGTTTCAGCGAAATCATGTTGTAGATGTCGACGAGTTTATTGATGTGCCGCACCTCGCCGCCTTTCAGGACCAGGCGGCACAGGTTTTCCACGGAAGAGCGGTTCTCCTTTGGCTTTCCCCCGAAGGCAGCATAGGCTGCGCGCCAGCAGGCTATTCTGGGCGCCTGCGAGAGCGTTTCGATGTTCAGTTTTGCCCTGACTTGCGCCTCCTGCCCGCGGAGCTGCTCCTGAAGCCCTTCCGGCGCGCCCGCATTGTCGACGCCCTTCGCAATCACGACGCCGATGGCCAGCCCCTTGAACTTTTCGAAAATCGCCTGGTCGATTTTGAAGTCCATGGCCTCACTTCGGCTTTGCCATCCCCTTGAGAATTTCCATTGCCTTTTCCGCCTTGGTTCGCGGCACGAGCAGATGGGTGTGGTGGAACGCCGACATGGCCTTCGCGGCTATGCCTTCCTTAGCCAGCGCGCCTGTTATGACGGCCAGGAAAGCGACGGCTTCGGCATCAGGCCCGACGTTCAGCGTGATTAGCACCAGGGGCGCCGAAGCTTTCGCGTGTTGCGGCAGCTTTGCGCGGGATAACTCCGGCACAATCAAAGAGATGCCCTCGCGCTCCCTGAACACGGCCATCGCGCCGGCTATCAGGTCGCCTGTGAGCAGCTCGGGCGGCATGCTGCAGATGAGGAACTCGCCGCGCATCTGCGGCCGCATGTTCTTCAAGGGTTCAACGGATTCACTAATTGCCATGCATAAGTTTAATGGCGAGAGGTTTTTAAACTTCGAAAGAGGAGTAGAATCATGCCTCTGATGCAAGCACCTCAGAAAGACGAGGAACGCTCCGGCGGGACTGACCCGGGGCAGGCAAGCCCGAGAGTCGCGCTTACTTTTGACCAGGTTAAGAGGCAGGTGGATGCAGATAAGGGGACAAGACCTGCATGCCCAGATGCCGTCATAAAGGAGATTCTGAAGAGCGCCGAGCCCCAAGCTAAGATACTCGAAGTAAAGAACGCGCTGAATGGGATTGCAGGGACAACGGGGCCATACGCGGCGTTTGCATTCGGCGCGCTCGGGAATGAATCCATAGCCGAGATGTTTGTGCAGAACCCGCAACGGGTGGTTGATGCATTCACTGAGATTGCCAGGGCCAGTGCTGCGAAGCCGAGAGAAGGCCCGCCAGTCCCTCCCGATCTAGATGATAATCTGCATGATGCACATACGCCCTTTCGGGCGCTTCAGTATGAGTCAATAGCCAGCATGTTTGTTCAGAATCCTGATGCGTTCGTTGAGATTGCAAGGGAAACTGGAGAAGGGGCAGAGGCTGCATTCGGCGCGCTCGGGAATGAAGCCATAGCCGCGATGTTTGTGCAGAACCCGCAACGGGTGGTTGATGCATTCACTGAGATTGCCAGGGCCAGTGCTGCGAAGCCGAGAGAAGGCCCGCCAGTCCCTCCCGATCTAGATG
>CABMJK010000056.1 GCA_902386535.1 Candidatus Burarchaeum australiense
CCTGTTGCTCGCATGACAGGACATGGCGGACAAGGTTAATAAATTTTTAACCGGCAGCCGCAAGCCGGCCGCGGTTGCGGGACGGGAGGGGCAGGCGGCGAGCGCTAGCCGGGCTGGAACTCGCCCTTCAGGAAGCCGGCGTCCAGGTGGTCCGCGGTCCCGCGGTCAACGTCGAATTTTATGCCCACGCGGGCGTTGTAGACCCTGGAGCCCGAACTCGTGAGCGAGGAGGTGCCGTGGATTGTCACATTCGAGCCGGCAGAAATGTTGAAGGGAAGCGCGGGGGTGACTCCGGTGAGCGGCGAGCCGCCCAGGTCTATTTCCTTTATGGTCACCGTGTCCTCGAGCCTGTTTGAAAGAGTCAGTTCGAGCGCACCGGACGAGCGCAGGAGGAAATTGTTGATGTTGAAGCTGTTGAAGCCCACCACCTCGGCGCTCGTGACTATGGCTTGCCCGGCGTTGAAGAGGCCCAGCTGGAAAATTATGCCTAGCAGGATGATGAGCACGATGAAAGCCCAGCCGTAGGTGGAGACGTATTCCATGGCCGATTGGCCTTTCATTGCTTTCATTGGATTCGGCTTGATGCGCATGCACTCACTCAAATATTTTCGTTACACCCGGCTTTTTGTTACACTCGGCGCCATTTGTTACGCCCTCAGACTATCGTGGAGAACACCTGCTGCAGGCCGAAAAGCGCCGCGAAGAACATGCCCAGCCCCGCAAGCACGAAGAGGGGCATGTACCTTATGCCCGCGAGCAGCTTTCCATTCCGTATCTGGGCGAGCGTGAAGGCCGCGAAGAAGGTCGTCACAGTTATGCAGGCAATGGCAAAGAGGCGCAGTTCATCCGGCGTGATTGCCGAGCCCTTCAAAATCCCCTGGGCCGAGCCGAAGCTCATCGCGCCCGCGGGCACTTCGCCTATGGGGCCCACGCTCGAGGTTATCTGGGCGCTTATCATATTGTAGTAGACCGAGGTTGCGAAAAGGACCGGCGAGGCCATCAGCGTGCTGAAGACTATGAAGATAGTGTACATCATTGTGGCGGTGTTTATCTCGCGCTGCAGGGCCTTCTGCTCCCTCAGGTCCTGCGCTATCTCGTAGAGCAGGCTGGCCATCTGCCCGCCGAGCGCATTGCCCTGTATCAGGAGCTCGATGCCGCGCTTCAGGGGGCTGGACCTTATGCGGCCGGCCATCTCGCGCAGGGCATCGTTCAGCGAACTGCCCGCGAAGGTCTTGGTGCTCACGCGCCGTATCTCGTACTCGAGGGGCCCGAACTCCGGCTTGGCCGACGCGAGTATCGCATTCTCGATGGTCATGCCCGCGCGGATGTTGGCGGCTATCATGAGGAAAGCGTCGGGAAGAACCGCCTCCACCTGCCGTGCTCGTGCGTCCGCGGCCATGAGCGGCACGAGGTAGAAGAGGAAGAGCACTGCGATGGCCCCCATGAGGGTGATGCCCACCGCGTACAAGACGTTCAGGAAGATGGAGGAGAGCACGAATGCCACGGCCATCACCAGCAGCATGACGAGCGCGGTGGTGCCCAGGTAAAGCTTGGCGGGTATGTCGATGTTCGCCTCCCTCAGGAGAATCTCGAAGCGCTTCTCATAGCTCCGAGGGTAGATGCGCGAGGTGATGTGCAGCAGCCGTTCAAAGAATCCCATCGATTTCATTAGTCAATCACCGGCCTGCGCGAACGCACGAAGTTTATGAAGAACAGCTGGAAGACCACGAGATAGGCGATTACTGCGGGATAGATGAGCTTGGGCACGGGAATGTCGAGGAAGGACAGGAGGATGCTCAGCATGCTCATGCCCAGCGAGGGCACTATGACCGCGGCCATCATGTAAATCATGGTCCATGGGTTGAGCTCCTGGCCGTAGCGCCGTATCTCGTCCTGCTTTTCCTTGGTAAGCTCAGTTACCATGTCCTGCAGCGCCACGGTCACGTCCGAGCCCGCGGAAATCGCGTTCGAGATTTGCCAAAGGACGCGGCGGAATTTGAAGGACGGGTTGCGGGCGCTGGCCTCGTTGATGGCCTTTATCTCGGAAGTGCCGCCCTCGATGTGGTCCGTGATTTCCCGGAACTCGGCGCTCACCTCGCCATAGCCGCTGTGCAGGCTCTTCATGGCCTCGAAGAGCGAGACGCCGGACTTGAGCTCTATGAGCATCTGCCTGAGCGCGGGTATGATGTTGTTGTCCAGGGCCCGGAGGCGCTTGGTCGTGACTATCTTGGGATAGGAGAGGACCGTGATGAAACTTGCAACGCCCATAAGAAGGGCGACGGAGAGCGCGAAGGTGGTGAAGTCGGTGCCGGCGAGCGAGCCTATTATCAGCAGTAGCGCGGCCATGACCGCCGCATTGCTGACCGCGACGAGAAACGCCAGCGAGGCCCATTCCCGCGGGCTGAGCTTTATGTCGGCCTGCAGGAGCTGGACCTTGAGGAACGGGGTCGTGGTGCTTATCATGGCCCCGAGCGCGAGGAAATAGTGGGAGAGGGCAAGAAGAATGGGCACGGGCACGATGGCAAACGGGACCTTGAGTTTCATATTTTCACGCCGGCTTCGGATTATTTTTTTATTTTTTTTCGCCCTCTATTTCTTCTCCCGTTCTTTTTCGCCCCGCTCGGCCTTCTCGGGCTTTTCGGCTTTTTCGCTTCTTTCCGCCCTCTCGGGTTTTTCAGGCTTCTCGGATTTCTCGGACAGCCTGCTGAACAGCTCCTCGGGATCGATGTTCTTGTTCACGGCATCGATGAGCATTTCCTTGTTCCGGTAGAATGTGGCGGAGATTTTCCCCACCTCGTTCACGTCGTAGAGCTTGTGGTTCACCATATATTGCAGTATCTTCTTCCGCTCCTCCAGGTCCGCGGCAATCTCCTTCTGGTTCATGCCGCTGAACATCATTATCTCCTCGAGGACGCGCACGTAGTCGCCCACCTTCTCCACCTTGTCCTCGCGCGCATTCCACTGGAAGACCTTGTTGACGCTCACCAGGGACTTGTATGGCACGACCTCCGCCAGCTCGAGCGTGCGCCGGATGCCCGTGCGCCTTTGCCGGTATTCCACGAGGAAGAGGTGCACGGCCTCAAGCATGCTCTCGGGCAGGCTGATGGGCGGCTGGATCATGCGGTTCTTGGCCTGCTCGGCGCTATCCGCGTGCAGAGTGGCGAGCACGGAGTGGCCGGTGTGCATGGCCTCGAAAAGGACCTCGGCCTCGCGCTGGCGCCGGATTTCTCCCAGCACGATGCGGTCGGGCCGCATACGCAGGGAGTTGACCATCAGGTCTAGCATGCTCACCTCGCCCTTGCCCTCGGGGTTCGGGAGGCGCGTGACCATTGGCAGCCAGTGGAGGAACTCGGGCAGGTAAAGCTCGCGCGTGTCCTCTATGGAAATCACGCGCTGGTTGGGCGGGGTGAAGACCAGGAGCGCGTTGAGCACTGAGGTCTTTCCGCTCGCCGTGCCGCCCGTGACTATGATGTTCATTTCATATTGGATGCAGAGCCAGAGCAGCGCAGCCACGTCCACGTTCATCACGCTGGCCTTCGGGTCAAGCATGCGCGTGATGGTCCACGGGTTCTTCGCGAACTTGCGGATTGTTATCGAGTTGCCCTTGGTCGAGATGGGATAGAGCGTGGCGTTCGCGCGGTCGCCCCCCTCCAGGTGCGCGTCAAGCAGGGGGCTCAGGTTCGTTATCTGCCTTCCGACCTGCCGGCCTATGATGGAGGCGTAGTTGTGTATCTGCTCCTCGCTCGTCATGAAGAAATTTGTCTTGAGCCAGCCGAACTTTTTGTGATAGACCCAGAGCGGCTCCTTCGCGTTGTTGACCACCAGCTCCTCCAGGTTGTCGTCGCTCAGGAGCACTTCGAGCTCGCCCAGGCCTATAAGGTCGTGGGCCAGCGTCCCCACTATCATCTTGCGCATCTCGTCCCGCGTGCCGACAAGCTCGCGCTTGACTATCTCGCCCGCCTTTTCCACGAACGCGGCGCGCATCTTTTCCATGGACTCGGCATCCAGCGCCTCGCTGGGCCGGATGTTCACCTCCTCAATCACCTTTTCCTTGAGGTGGTCCATGATGGTCTGGGTCGCGGCCTGGAACCGCGTGCGCTTTATCTCGTAGGTGTTGACGAACTCCTCCTCGCGCTCCATTATCTGGACTTCCGCTGGCACATTGTCGGACATGAGCTTGTAAGAGTCCAGGATTTTCATGTCAGGTCACCGTTCATTTTCTTGAATTCCGCTTCACCGCCGATTCATTTTTTCTTCTTATGGCCGAATATTCCGGTCACTCCGCCGACGATGCTGTGCAGGGGCCCCACGCGCACCGAATGCTTGACCTCCCGTATCTTGTTGCCCAGGTTCTCGAGGCGGTTCTCGAACACCTTGACCCGGGCGCTCATGTCGCGCCTGGTGAGTTCGAAGCGGGCCGTCTCCTTGAACAGGAAGTCCAGGTCCTCGCGGCTTGCGTTCTTTTCCCTGACCGCTATCATGTCGAGCGAGGATTCGATTTTCACCAGGCCGTTCATCACGTCGGCCTCGATCGTGTTGAGCTGCTGCTGCATTTCCTGCAGTTCGGAGTCGACGCCCTTCAGCGTCTCGCGCAGCTCATAATCATGCACGGGCAGAGAAGCGGATAAGGTCCCGGCCGCGCCGCCGCGTTTGCCGGACTGCTGACGGGGAAGCAGGGACACCAGCTCGGTCCTGCCGGGATGCAGCAATGCGTAGCGCATGGCGATGAGGCCGCTCTCCTCGAGCATTGCGGCGAGTTGCTCCACCTGCGCGGGCTCGACGGCGAAAACTTCGGAAAGTTCGGCCACCGTGGTCTTGCCGTGCTCCTGGACGTAGGTGAGGAGGCGGTCCGCCAGCGTGCCCATGGCCTCGTCCTTGCCGAGCTCGCGGCTCGCGGCGCGGTCGCTCTGGAGCTTTTGGGCAGCCGCTTTGGAAGATTCTGTCGCCATCAACACCACGCACGCACAATCGATTTGGCGCTATTTAAGCTTATCCCGGTACGAGCAGGCCGCCCAGATTGTAGAAGTCGGCATGCTCCTGGTCTATGCGCACCCAGTCGTATTCCGAACCGTTCACCGCGTAGCTCGTTATGTTCACGTCCCCAAAATAAAGGTGGTCGATCATGGTCTGGTTGAGGTTGACGGCTATGTCGTAGTTTGCCAGCTCGACCACGTTGACTACGCTCTCCAGCCCTATCTGGCTGCCGGTCTGGAGGTTATACTTGGAGGGCACCACCAGGTTGTTCTCGAGCCTGTCGAGGAAGCTCGGCGCCTCGCTCCTGTTCACGTACAGCCCCTCGCCCACGACAATGTCGAAGTAGGTGAGGTTGTAGGTCGTGAAGTTGGACCGGATAATCTTGCGCTTTGCGAGGCCGTGGGTCTGCAGCGTGTAGAGCGGGTCGTCGAAGCCGGTGATGGGTATGATTACCGTGGTGTTGTAATAGCGGTGGACCGACATCTTGCCCGTGGACTCGGTGACGTTCACGCTCCATTGCATGTGCGCCATGAGGTCAAAGCTGTCGTAGGGAAGTATGGAGAATTCCTCGAGGCTTATGTTCGTGATGAAGCCGCGGGTCGCGCCTATCTGCTCCACCCGCTGCGCCCAGTTGGGCACGGTGCTCGCGTTCATCCAGTAGGAGGGTATGCCGTAGATGGTGCCGTTGATTACGAGCTCGTAGAGCCGGAACTGGGCGTCGTCGAGGCCCGAGCCCCGCACGTCCACCTCGTTGATGGCAGCCACCAGGGCGCGGCGGCTGCTGATGTCGACCGCGCGCGGCATGTCGAGCGTGATGGCCTCCATGAAGTTAGCCAGCTCGTTCGTGCGTATCCGGATGGAGACCGCCTCGCTCTGAGTGCGCACCGCGTCCATGTAGGAGACCAGGTGGAGCGCGAGCACGACCACTATTATCGCGACGGCGCCTGAATAGAAAATTCCCGGAACGTTCACCATTTTTTCGTCACCCTCAAACTTTTTTCACCAACCATCATCTCTTTTTTCACCATTTGCGTTTCGTCAGTTGCGTTCATCATTTTCGTTTCGTCATTTGCCATCCCTTACTTCCAAATCATGACGCCCATCTCGACCGGCCCCCACATATAGGGCACTTCGCTCAGCGAGTTGGTCTGCACGCCTATGGAGCTCGAGAGCTGGATGTCTATGGGGTTCGTGCTCGAGCCCGGCAGCCCGCTGTTGCCGGGCACGGTGAAGAAATTCAGCGATGCAAGCAGGCGCGTGAACGCGTTGTCGAGCGCGTTGGTCGCCGAGTCCAGCTGGTCGACGGTGATGGGCGCGGGGTCGTAGCCCGGAGTGTTCTCACCGTAGGAGACGTAGCTCACGCCGTCGCTTATGCCGTCGAAGTCCAGGTCGTAGTAGACGCTTACGTTGTGGCCCACGTTGTAGGGCAGCACCGCGCCATAGGGAACCGCGGCGGAGAAGCGAGCCTTGTAGATGGCGCGGTCCGAGGACGGGCAGTAGCCGCTCGAGTTGGTCGGCGTGTAGCCGGTGCCCACGGAAATGTAGTTGGTCTCGTTGCTGCGCACGTTGGAGGGCGGGAACTGGATTATGTAGGGGTCCCCGAGGGGCTGGTAATAGGTGCTGTAGTCCGAGAGCTTGAAAACCTGGCTGTAGACGCCGCCCGTGGCGCTGCTCCTGACCGAGACGTTGTCCGTCCAATAGCTAGCCGAATAGGAGGTGACCTTTATGTCGGACACGTTGAAGGGCACGGGCACGAAGAACGAGCCCGTGCATGAGGGGAAGAGCGGAGACTCGAGAGGAATCAGTATCTCGCGGTAGCCGAGCTGCACGTCCTCGGGCGTGTAGGTGAACTCGATGTAGGAAGTCGGCAGGAGCTCGGTGGTAACGTTGCCGGTGACCACCGCTATCTGGCCCACGAAAGACTGGTTGACTATCTGGCCCGCGATGAAAAGGTAGATGCTGAGCAGCTCGCTCGCGTTGTTGCTCGTGAAGTAGGTCCCATTGCCCGCCAGTGCCACGTTCTGCAGGGTGGTGTTCGCGAGCGCGCAAGTCGCCACCGAGCCGAAGCCGATGGAATTGATGGTGGCAGGCAGGTTCGTGTAGGCCCTGCCCGCGCTGAAGACCGCGTTCTCGGATGCGCAGCTGCAAGCATCGTTCTCGCAGTCCGTGCTCTGCCCGCCGCACCCGTAGGAGCCCGTGGTGGAAGTGCCGTTGCAGAGAGGTATCGAGTCCCAGCGCAAAATCCTGCCGCCGCTGCCCACCGCGAAGCCCAGCGAGCTGCTGACCATTTTCACCCCGTACATTGCGTTGGTAACCGGGCTGGTCTCGCCCGCGAACTCGCCGTTCTCGAATCGCACGATGTCGCCGCCGCTGCTCATGGAGTAGCCCAGCGTGGTCGTGGCGAAGTCGACGGAGTTGAGCGTGTTGGAGACCGGGGAGGTTTGCACGGTCCATGCACTGCCGCCCCATATGATTATCCTGCCGATGCTGCCCACCGCAAAGCCCTCCTGGGCAGTAACGAAGGAGAGACCGTAGAGCTTGCTGCTGGTGGGCGAGGCGACCGTGGTCCACGTGTTTGTCGCGGCGTTCCATTGTATTATGCGGCCGCTCGCGCCCACGGCATAGGCACGCGTCGCGTTCGCGAATTCGA
>CABMJK010000057.1 GCA_902386535.1 Candidatus Burarchaeum australiense
GTCCTCGTGCTTCGCGGTCCTGAGGTCGATTTTCTTCACGCCCTTGCGGAACTTCCAGAACTCGTCGCTGAGAGTGAGATCGACGGAGCAGGGGCCTATCTGACCGGGTGCCGGGGACGGGTCTATGCGTATGGTGCCCTGGTTCAGGTATTTGCGTATGTCCCTGTCCGACAAAATCACAAGAGCGCCTCGTCATGCTTCCGGGTTTTTGAGCCCGGCCAGCTTCGGAGTTTCCGGGCCAGCCCCGCTGCTTTCAGTTCTCAAGCCGGCCTTGCTACTTCACCTCAATCTTGCCGTACTTGCCCGCGGATATCTGCACGTTGCCCTTGAACTCGCTGACCCACCCGTTCTGTATGGAAATCGAGTCGCCGCCCTTTATGCGGTCGATGTCGTCGCCCCAGAGGGTCATGGTCATCTCGCCGCTGTCGTCCTTTATGGTCGCGTTCGCTACGCGCAGGCGCTTTCCGAATTTCGTGAGCACCTCGCGCGGCTCTTCCACATTCACGACCTCGACATCGAGGTTCACGTTGCCGGTTCCGGCCTTCAAATCAGCAATCTTCACAAAATCACCCACCACATGAGAAGCAGGAGTATTGGATTAGCGAACTTTTTTATAGGTTTTCGTAAACTGCGGCCAGCAGGAGCGGCAAAATCACGGTCACATCGCCGTCAACAGTGGCCATGCGCGCCCTTTCCTTCACCTTGCCCCAGGAGATGGCCTCCTCGAGACGCGCGCCGCTCAGCGAGCCGTCATACTGAGTGGCGGTCGTGATGTAGACCGCGTAATCGAGGCCGCCCTTGAACTGGCTCCACCAGATTACGTGGTGCTTCGAGATGCCGCCGCCCATCATGAGCGCGCCGAGCCTTTTCGAGTCGTATATGATGTCGCTGAGCTCCTTCTCGTCGCGCAGCAGGTTCAGGCTGAATTTCTTGTCCTGCGCGAACATCATGAGGTTGGTGCCGAACGCGCCGTCGGTTATGCCCGGCACATAGACAGGCACGTTGTGCTTGCAGGCCTGGTGCAGGATGGAATTTTCATCGCTTACTTTTTTTCCGAATTCGGCTATGAGCTCGCGGCCGCCCCAATCAGCCTTTTGCGCGGCCAGGTCGCGCAGGATAGGCTGCATCTTGTTTTCCAGGACCTCGCCGTAGCTCTCGTTCGGCACAAGCACGTTGCCGAGCCGGTTCACGCCAATCTGGTGCAGCGAGCGGTCGTCCATGTCGAACGCCCCGTGGAAGTAGCCCTTGCCCCAGGCGCGCGCCAAATCATGGTCGAGCGTGCCGCAGGTCGTGATGATGCAGTCGAAATGCTTCACCGCCTGTGCGAGCACTCCGCGCAGGCCGGTCGAAACTACGTCGGCGGGAAATGAGAGGATGCGCGTGCATTCGCCATCTCCGAGCATGCCGCCCAGGGCATCCGCGGCGAGCGCGAGATTCTTGGCAGTGAAGCCGCCCGCGCCGCCCATTTTTTCAACCAGCGACGAGGCCTTCTCGCCCTTGGCAATCGCGTAGTCCTCGACCTTGCGCCTGAGCAAATCGGATTTTTTCAAATCAATCAACCCCGCCAAAACAGCCCCGTTCAACAGTCCCGCTCAATCCATCTTGCCTAGCACGATGTTCTGGAGCTTGATGGGATTCATGTCCTCAATCATTTTAACCGCGATGTCGAGCTTGGCCTCGCTCTCGGCCACGACCTCGAACAGCAGGTCGCCCTCGTTCACCTTATCGCCCTGCTCGCAGTGCAGGATGAGGCCGGCGCCCTTGTCGTGCGGCGCGCCCGCGGCGCGCGCGATGCGCGAAACGTTGCGGTTGTCCACGAGCCGCACGCGGCCGGACGCCTCGGCCTCCACCACGTGCGTGTACTTGCCCACGGGAATGTCGGAAATCTTCACGTTCGGGTTCCCGCCCTGCTCGGCGATTATCTCTTTCATCTTGGCATAGGCCTTGCCGTTCTTTATGAGGTCCAGAGCCGCGGCATAGCCCCTGCCCTTGCGCACGGTGCCGCATTTCTCGAGCAGCGCGCCCGCCAGCTGGCAGCTCTTGTCGAGCAGGTCGCGCGGCGCCTGGTTCTGCAGCACGTTGAGAACGTCCTGGCACTCGAGGGCGGAGCCTATGCGCTGGCCCACGGGGTCGGTGCCGTCGGTGATGAGACACTCGATGTCGAGTTTCAGTCGCGAGCCGATTGTCAGGAAATCCCGGGCCAGCGAGCGGGCCGAGGCCATGTCCTCGAACTTCGTGCCCATGCCGGCCGGTATGTCTATCACCACATATTGCGCACCCACGCTCACTTTCTTGGCGAGTATGCTCGCGAGCAGCACTCCGCGAGGGTCAAGGCTCAGCGTGTGCCTTATGCGTATGAGCTTGTCATCGGCAGCCGCCAGGTTTATTGCGCCGCCCCACACCATGCAGCCATGGGTCTTGAGCACTATGCGCCGCATCTCCTCGATCGAGAACTCGACCGGCGCCAGCACTTCCATGGTGTCGGCAGTGCCTGACGCGCTCGAAATGGCACGCGAGGAGGTTTTCGGTATGTAGAGGCCCGCCGCTGCTATGATGGGCACGAGCACCATCGTCGTCCTGTTGCCCGCAACCCCGCCGGCGCAGTGCTTGTCCACGACCGGCTTTTTGCCCAGGTCAAGCGTGTCGCCTGATTTCACTATCGCCTTCGTGAGCGCAACCGTCTCCTCGGTGTCCAGGCCGCGGATGTACATGCCTGCGACCCATGAGGCGAGCTCCACGTCGCTGAGCCTGTTTTGCATCATCTCGCTGATGACCGTGTCCACCTCCTCATTGCTCATTGCAATGCCGTCCATCTTCCGGTGGATTATGCTTATGGATGAGGGCACGCCCACCTGCCGTATCTCGACCAGGTCGCCGTCCTGCAGTTTCAGCTCCGAGCTCGTCTCCGCGAACAGGCCGATCTCGCCCCGTTCCACGACCTCTTCGCTCAGGTCGACTATCACTATCTTCTTGTTGCCGCGGGTGCTGATGACCACGCGGTCTCCGGTGAAAATCCCGTTCTCGCGCGCCTCCCGCTCGTTGAGCACGGCTATGAAGCTGCCCGACTCGATGTCGAAGCGCTTCACCTTCGCGGCGTAGGGCCTGTACTTGGTCATGTCGACCCGCGCGGTGACGCTGTCAACGTTTTCCATTCGCATTACCTCTTGCTTTTTCCGGCCCGGGAATTCCCGATGTCAAAATATTTTGCCGCGAGCGAGAAAAGGCTCTGCGGGGCCACGACTCCGTGCTCCGTGATGTACGCGGTGATGTGCTTGGCTGGAGTGAGGTCGAAGGCCGGGTTTAAAATGTGCACACGCGGGAACAGGCGAGGGTCCGCCACTTCGCGCGCCGCGCGCTGCTCGATGGGCTCCACCCGGCCCCAGAGTGTGAGCGGGTCGAACTTGAAAAGCTCGGCCGCGGAGTAGAAGTTGAGCTCCTCCTCGTAGGCCACGAATGCGAGCGTGGAAGTGCCTATCTTGTTCACGAGCTCGCCGCTCGAGGTTATCGCGTCCGCGCCCACGAGCACCAGGTCGACATCGCGCATGACCGACTTTATCGCGGAGTCGACTATGAGCGTGGTGTCCAGGCCGGCGGAGCTGAGCTCGCGTGCGGTTATGTGGCCCTGGAAGAGGGGCCGGGTCTCGGTGCATATCACCTTCGGCTTCTTTCCAAGCTTGTGGGCTTTCTTGA
>CABMJK010000058.1 GCA_902386535.1 Candidatus Burarchaeum australiense
AGCCTGAAGCGCAGGTTATGAGGCTGCTCGGCCAGCTTTCGGACGCAGTGACTGAGGGCGGAAAGACTTCCATCACCATGCGCATCAGGGCAGAGGAGGAAGGCGGGGCAGGCCATCAGGTGCTGCAGAGACTCGCGGCTGAAGGCAGACTAATCATCGTGAGCGAGAAAAGGGAGGCCGACGGCGGGCTCGCATTTGAAATAAAGGCAAATTCTCCTGAAAAAACCGGGAACTAACCGGGCAGCAGACCGAGGTTTTCCCGCAGTTCTCGCTCGTCCAGCCCGAGCTCGAGCCGCTTCCTTTTGGACTTCAGACCGCCAATCAGCTTAACCTCGCAGCCGAGCAGGCGCGCGAGCCCCTTCACCAGTTCGAGGTTGGCCTTGTTCTTCTCAGCCGGCTCGGTGAGCGAGACGGCCAGCTTGCCGGACTCCAGCTTCACCGCGAACTTGCGCGAGTTTGGCTTTACGGTAACTTCGATGAGCATGCTGCTAGATTGGCGCAAACGCTTATAATAATCCGAGGCCAATTCAGAGGCCATGTCCCTCATGAGCGACGCAGAAATTCTCGAGGCCATGGAAAAGGGCGAGCTGCGCATCGAGCCTTTCGAGAGGAAAAACCTCGGGCCCGACAGCATAGACATAAGGATGGGCAGGGAGCTGCTGCTGGCCAAGAACGTTGGAAAGACGCTGGACCCGCTCAAGAAGGGCGAGGCGAGCTGCTTTGAGAAAGTTACGCTAAAGGAGGGCGAGCCCTTCATGCTGGGCCACCACCAGTTCGTGCTTGCGAACACGGTCGAGAGGCTGGGGCTAGGGCCTTCAATAGCTGCCCAGATAGAGGGCAGGAGCTCCATAGGCCGCTTTGGCATAGTCATACACATGACCGCAGGCATAATACACGCGGGCTTTGGCTCAAAGGCCCCCAGCACGCTCACGCTCGAAGTCTACTCGGTCAACCCCAATCCCGTCCTCTTGCACCCTGGCATGAAGATAGCCCAGCTATCATTCTTCAGGCTCGGCAGGAAGGCGCGGGAGGGCTATGACAGCAGGAAGGGCAGCAAGTATGTAGGACAGAGGGCTCCCGAGCCGCCCAAGGCCTACCTGGATTAGGATTGATTAGGCGGGCTATGGGGGCGCGGATTGGGCCTTCTCATCGCAGAAGCCGCACGCTCCTCTTGCTTTTCTTGACCACTAGCGTGTTCACTCCAGGCTTCAGCACGTGGCAGAACTGGCCGTCTATGACCGCAATTGCGGGCTGCTTTGTGCGCACTATTAGCTTGCATCTGGCACCTTCACGGACCACCAGGGGCTTGAAGGCGCGCCTGTAGGGCGCGAGGGCCACGACCTCGAACTTGCGCGAGCTGGGCTTGAGCTCAAAACCACCCGCCGAGTAGGCATAGGCCGTCGAGCCCGTGGGGGTTGAGAAGATTACGCCGTCGGCGGTAAAGTGGAACTTCCGGCCGTTCACGCGCAGGTCAAAGGTCAGCACGCGGTGGTCGGAGTTCCGTATGAACACCTCGTTCATCGCGTCCTCGAGCTGCCTGCCGTTGAGCGCGCTTGCAAGCTGGGCGCGCGGGTCGACGCGGGGCCGCGCGAGCGCCTTTGACAGAATCGGCCGCCAATTGTCGCGGCGCGCCTGGCACACGAAACTCGTCTCGCTGCCTATTCCGAAGATGGGCAGCTCGCTGTGCCTCTTCTCGTGCAGAATCGTGCCGTCCCCGCCGATGGTTATGAGCAGGTCGGCATGCTGGCGCGCGTGGGTGACCGATATGCCGCGCTCGGCCAGGAATGCGTGCAGCTCGCGCGCCAGGCTATGGGCCCACCGCTTGCGGGGGTTCGGAGCTATTGCGACTCGCTTTATCCTCATATTTTCACCCGTGAATGCCGCTTCATGAACTTCTCGAACTTCCGCTGCGCTATCGAGAAAGGATTCTGTGCGAGAGCCGCGCGAACGCGGCCCTTCCTGACCTCCTCGAGCACCGCGTCCTCGCTGGGCTCGCAGTCGAGTATGGTGTAGGCGTTCGCGAGCTCGTAGAGCGAGTGCGCGTCGCTGCCTCCCGTGCCGACCGGAATCCTGCGCATGGCCACAAGGTTATGGATGAAGTCGCTGCCGTTGAAGCGCTCGATTGCAGTTGCGCCGACCTTGAAGGCAGCCGAGCGCATGCTGTCCTTGCGCTTCCTGACTGAGAAGGCATGGTTGACTATGCTTATGCCGCCGGCCTTTTGCGCGCGTCTCGCAACCTCGGCCGCAGGCATGCCGCGAACGAAGTCGAAGTTGGGCGGAACGCCGAAGACGGACATGTGCCCCTCGTGCGTGCTGCACTCCATGCCGTGCAGGATGAGAAGGCCCTTGAGCCTGAAGCCCTGCTTCGGGAAGCAGTTGTGGTCGCACACCGCGATGCCGTCGAGGCCTATCTTCTTCGCCTGGCGGGCCAGCTGCTCGATGCTGTGCAGCGCGTCGGGCGAGGAATCCGAGTGCACGTGGAAGTCGAGTTTCATTTTTGGCTCACGGCCAGGGATAGGCACCCAACGCTTTTATTCCTTTGAGTTCACATGTGCGCGCATGAAAACCGACCTGCTTTACATGAAGGACTCGTACCTGAAGGAGTTCGATGCCAAGGTGCTCGAGGTAAAGAACGATGGAGAGAGGCACGCGGTGATACTGGACCAGACGCTATTCTACCCCATGGGCGGCGGCCAGCCGTGCGACACGGGAAAGATTACCGTAGACGGAGTCGATTATGCCGTGAAGGAAGTGAAGAAGGAGGCGGGCGAGGTGTGGCATTTCCTCGACAGGCCCGCGGCTTTTGCTGCCGGCGCGGCGGTCCACGGCGTGCTCGACTGGGAGAGGAGATACGCGCACATGCGCATGCACACCGCGGCCCACGTGCTGGCCGCAGTCATGTGCCCGCAGGGCGCGCTCATAACGGGCAATCAGCTGGGTGCCGACCAGACGCGCTTCGACTTCTCGTTCGAGAACTTCGACAGGCCGCTGATGGAGAGCCTCGTGGGCAAGGCCAACGAAAAACTGGCACAGAAGCTCGAAACCAAAAGCTACAGCCTTCCGCGTGAGGAGGCCATGAAGATACCGGGCATCACGAAGCTGGCGAACGTGCTGCCACCCGCAGTGAGCGAGCTGCGCATAGTTGAAATAGGGGACTTCGACCTGCAGGCCGACGGCGGCACGCACGTGAAGAACACGACGGAGTGCGGCAGGATTGTGCTGCTTAAGATGGAGAACAAGGGGAAGAGCAACAGGCGGCTCTACTTCGGACTTGAGAAAGCATAGACCTGAACAACTGCGGGCGCGGTGCGAGTGAAGTAATCGGGCTCGGCGGAATTAAAGCCTACTCTTCGGGTGGCATGTTCTTCACGAGCTCAGTAATTGCAGTGGCAGCCTGCCGCATTATCCTGGCCCTTTCGGCTGGGTCGGTTATCTGGTCGAACTGCTCGACCGTGTAGCCTGCTGCCGCAAGTATCGCCCTCATGCGGTAGTCTGAAAAGAGCATGTTGTTGCCGTCATAGGCAATCTCGTAGCGGTGAATGCTGAACTCGGTGTTGTGGGTGATCGTGAGGCTGGCCGCCGGGTCGAGCGCCGAAATGTCGCTAAGGGCCCGCAGCTCGGAGTTTGTGAGATTGACGGTGCCGAGCACGATGAACGACTGGTCCGGAGTGGTCTGCCGTATCTCAAGCGTGGCCGCCAGATAGTCTTCCTTCTTGTAGGCAATTACCGAGAGCCCGGGCATTGTTGCGGTCACGGGCTGCGGGGCGACGCCTTCGGCTCCGGGAGCCGGTTGCACTGCCTCGGGAACGACCCCTGCACCGCCCTCGCCTGCAGCAGTCTCGGCCGCTGGCGCGGGAGCCGTGTCACCGCCAGTCGCCGTAGTAGCCCCGGAAGCTGCGCCTCCTGCGGTGCCTGCAGCGCCCTCAGCCTCATAATGCTCATGCATGGCGCCCACGAACTGGTGCGTCACGTTTATGTAGGAAATCCTGCCCTGGTTGAGGTCCTCGCCCCACGTGTTCCAGGCCGAATCAAGGGCCCCGAGAAGCTGGTTCCTTTCGAGCGAGCCTTCGGGGAACGTCTCGAGCACCTCGTTCCGCATCCTGATGTGGAGCATGAGGACGTCAAAAAGCTCGTTGAAAAGCTGGACGTTGTCGCCCGCGCGCTCGCGAATTTGGTTTAGGCGCCGGGTGTACTCGGCATATTCTGGGGCCTGCACGTCGGTGTTGTTGTTCAGCCAGCTGAGGGCATTGGTATGAGCCATGCTCATTGCAGAGACTTGCGGGCCGGCCTGATCTTGTTCGCCGAGGTTTGTTCCATCCTTGAACTGCACAAATACCATCGGATCACTCTGGCCTCAGGACGCTGCTCAGACGGCGTTGCCGAGGTCGTTCCTTGTCTCGTCCCGCGCGCGCTTCAGCTGCTCAATGGATTGGTTCAGGGTGTCCATAGTGTACCAGGCGCTTCTTGCCTTTTCGGCCAGATCGGAGGCAGTGTCATTGCTTCCGAAAATGCCTCCGAGGCCCACGAGGCTGAACATGTTCCTCAGGGCAGCCCATATCCCTATGGCGCTTAGGAGAACCTTCAGCCAGTCGAATATCTTGTCAAGGAAGTTCTTGTGGTGCGGAACTTCTCCGGATGCAGGCATGACCTCCTCGAGGCTCGTGTCTGCGGAAGCGGCAACTATGCGCTGCGCGCCGGCCAGGAAAAGCGATTTCTTCGTTTCGGCAGAGAGATTGGGGAAGTCATTGATCGGGTTGTAGGGGTCGCCGTTTGTCGAGCCGACCATGGGCTCGATTATGAGCGCCATCACGTCGGCGTTCAGTGTCTGGGTGTGTGCATGACCCTCCTTGTCAGTGTACTGGACCTCGAAGCCAGTCCCCATGACCACTATGGAAGTCACGGTATAATCGCCAGCGCCAAACTTGGCGAGCCAGTCGACAACGTCTTTGCCAAAGTCCACGTCGGTCCTGCCGGCAATCGGGTCGTATTGGTCGGTGAGAAGAGCGCCATCCGAGCCGCGCCTCTGCTTGACCTCGGTCAGCCTCACGCCTCCGCCTTTGATGCGCTGGATCTCCAGGCTGATTATGTTGTCCTCGGCCGTTTCCACGGTCATCACGGGCGTGGTCGTGGTCTGTTCGGTCGGCGCGCCCTCTTGCACTACGCCGATGTTCGAGTTGCGCGGGTTGCGCTTTGCCGCGTCAAGGCTGCCGTAAAGGGAATTTATGGAGTTCCACACTTCCTCAATGTTGCCAGTTTCTCCGCGCACTAGGGACCACAACTGCTCGTCTATGAGCGTGTTGACGCTGCCTATCAGGCTCGCCCGGTCGACGAAACCGATGGTGCCCTGCTTTTCGGCATTGAGTATTTCCTGTTGAAGCGCAAAAGTCATGTATATTAGCCTGGCCTTGTCCTCGAACCACGTGACCGCGTTTGCGCCCTGGGTCGCCGCGAATTCCTTTGCCTTTGCCAGCAGTCCGTTGACCGTGCCGAGTGTGGGCTGGTCCGCTATGCCGAGGCAATAGAATTTCGTGGAGCCGAGGGAAAATGAGTCCGTGGTGGGCGCCGTGAACCTTGCGCCCCAGGCTGCGGCAGAAGTGTCAAGGGTAGTCGCATTGGCAGGACTTATTTGAGCTTCACCCGACATGGAAATCACCTTCAATGATTTTACCTTGGGCGGCTTGTTTGCCGTCTGTTTTAATTAGGGGCGGCCGGGTATATTAATGTTGGGGTGGGCGGGCGCTAAGGGGTGCGGAATGAGGAAAACGGGGGGTGGCGGTGAATGGGCGATGACGGCGACTTGCCTAGCCTGCGCCCGAGGTGCTGCCCTGGACGGAACCCTCTCCGCCGGCGGTGCTGGACTGGCCGACACCGGGGGCGTTTGCAGACGGGTTGCGAGCATAAGCATACCACGAATCAGCATAGCGCTTGCCTTGCCCAGAAACCGATGAATTCCATGGGCCCATATTCAGGGCTGCATTCTCGAAAATTGCGCGGGCCCAGTCTCTTGTGGTTCGGTCCTCAAGCGGGATTGCCTGGTTGCCACTTGCATAGAGGCTGGCAAGGTCAACAAAAAGCTCCCCTGTCGGGTTGCGTATGAAAACGCGCATACCAGGCTGGAGTTGCTGGTCTGAAGCATAGGCGGAATCCATGGCAGGGAAGAGCTGCTGCAGCTTTACTGCGTCGGCATCAGTGCCAGTCATTATGTCAGCATACACGTGTATGCAGACAGTCAGCAGTTCATCCGCAGTTTTCACGGCCGCACCATCGAGTATCTGCTGAAGTATGCCCTGGTTCTCCGCAGCCGTAAGGAAGTTGCGGGTTTCAGTCAGATACGTATTCAAGTTCTGCCTGTAAGCATTCGGAACGCGGTCATACTCCGCCTGTTGGGCGGGATTCAGTTGAATTTGGCTAGGAACCGCGGAAACGAACGGTTCCGGAGGGCCGTTGACCAGAAAGTCCTCCAGTATCGCAGAGTATGTGGAGCCGTTTTGCGGGCCCCAACCAAGGTCGAAAACTGCACGGCCCCAGTCCAAAGTCGTCCTGTTTTCGAACGGAATTATCTCGGGTGCGGTTGCATACGCTTTTCCAAGGTCGTTGAATAGCTCTGCCGTCGGGTTGCGCATCAGCTGGCGAGGGCCGCCGGGCCGTTGATCGACTTCATATGCAGATGCAAGGGCCGGGAAGAGTTCCTTCAGCCTGCTTCCAGCTTCGTCATCGGCCGGCGCATCCATTATCTTGACGTAGATTTGAACATAGCGGGTGAAGAGTTCGTCCAAAGTAGCGACTCCGGCATCGGCAAGTTCCGTGTGCAGCTGCTGCTGGTTGAGAGTCAGCAGATGGCTTACGATTGCCGGGAAATATTCTCCGGTGAACCTCGCCTTGTCCTCTTGCGACATCGTGCTGCTGTTGAGGATTGCTTGCTGATCTGTGGTTAGTGCGGTCGGCACAGTAAGCTTCTGCATGGCAGCGACGCCGGGGCCTTCGGGCGTGGACTGACCTGGTTGCACGATTTCTGGTGCATTGCGATAGGTCGCGTATACGCCGCCTCCAACACCAAGGACACTCAGGGCCCATGAAAGAGTCAGCAGCACGCTGCCCACATAATTCGAGCGTATGTTTTCGCGTTGATTATAGGTTAAGTCGGGATCCGCCATTGCAGTCCTATACTCATCCGTTGCTGTACGCAGAAAGTCAGGCAAAGATCTCCCGGTTATTTCTTGGAATTGATCCAGAATGGCAGTCAATATTGCAGATTCATCGTTTGTACTACGATCGATGAAGCGTTGAAGTATATCTCGAATTAACTGGAAATCAACATTTCTGACATCCCCGTTTGCAAGTCGCGTGGCCTGTTCCACGAGCAACCCGGCATCAAGTCGCGCTTGCTCTAGTTGGTCGTCGCTGGGAACGGCATCAGTTTTGGGTGCGCGGCTCCAGGCATCAAAAAGGTCGCCGATGCCAGTCAGATCTGCTCCAAGATTAGCTATTTCTACGTCGTCTAGGGGAGGATATGTTGAAATTCCGAGGGAGTCTGCATCTCGGACGGCCGCAGACAAACCGGATGCTCGCCAGGCTGCAACGCCGGATCTTAAGCTCAGATCAACGGTTTCTTCTCGGCCTTGAATCACGTATGTTAGCCTCAGATGTCCATCTCTGACGTCCCTGGAAACCGTTCCAACCGCTTCCACTACGCCGCTACCCGACTCCCATTGCACACGAACGCGATCCGTAGTAGTGCCGGGCGCCATATTATTCAAATCAAAACTCTCCGTATACGTTTGTGCAGGAGTTGGACTGACCCGATCCCACCAGCCATAAACACCGCGAATGCTAAAGGCCGTGGAAGGATCAATAACTGCTGAAGTTTCGAGCGGGCGGGGCGTTAATAAGAGACCGGCAAGGAACTCCTGTGAGCGAGTGCGTGCCCTGGTGGTTGGGGGATTCCGCATTTCGGCGTCAAAGGCGTAAAGCCATCCAGCATTCCTTCCTCCGCCGGCCGGCCGTGTCCAAGACGCCCAGAGGCGAGTAAGGCCCCAGTTAGTAAGGTCAGTAGTCAGAGCAAATGTGCCCCATCCAAGAAGCGGATTGCCGGTGGAGGCAGTTACAGCAGTACCGGCAATGACGCCAGCAGTTCCGCCAAGAAGCCGGGTAGGCCAGTTGGCATCCTTCCACCAAACGGAACCGACGTGTGTCGCAGCTTCTCTCAGCATCGCCGTAGGATCTGCCCACATGCTCAGCGGCACCACCACGGCGCGCCCATCGCTATTGAGCTTCACAATTCCAAAGCGCCGCGTTCCGTCGTTAGAATCCACGACAACGACACTGCCCAAAACCAACGGGTTCTCAGGACTGAACCCGTTCCTGATTTCGTCGCCAGACCAAAACAGGCCCTCGTTATACTTATAGGATAGCGGCAGCTTGTAACTCACCCCGGGTTGTATGATGTCCGCGGATTCTATTTGAGCTACGTTAAATGTGCCGCCGTTTGCACCACGCACAACGAGCGAAAAGGTGCCGTCGGCTTCCAGGATTGTCCTCTCCACGAAGCCATAAGCAACCCTGGTGAAAGTGCCCGGAGCGTCTGTTGGCGCGCGCAGGTAAAGAATGACGGTTTTTCCTGACACCTGATCAGAGCTAACTGCATCGCGGTGTTCAGCAGGTGCGGCAAAAAGAACGGATTGTATCTCGCCCAGTCTCACTGTGCGCGTTGTTCCCTGCGGCGTGTCTATGAAAAGGGTTGTGAGTTCTGGATTGCCCGCAGGACCGAGCGAAATATTGCGTACGGTACCCCTAACGATACTGGTATCATTTAGCTGCAGGAAAATCGTGTAGAACTGACCTTGTGGCAAGCGCTGAGCGGAAATATCCGTGATGATGTTGTTGATCTGCTCGCGAGGCATCTGTTGAATGAGCGCCTGGTCGGCAGCACGCAGGGGCGCCTGAAGGTATGGGAGTGTGGTGTCTGCCCGAATATCGACATCTATGGTTCTTGGAGCTGGCTCGCCCAGCAAGTAACCAGTAAGCCTTACGGTGTTGGAGCCTGCTTGATATTGAGCACCGGTAATCAGGAGTTGCCGGGCCCGATACTCCGCGGGCACGGAATCTGGAAGACGCACTATCAAACCGCCAATCCCTTCAGGAGCATATTGAAGCGCCATTGGAGGTGCGGGCGTGTCACTTACATAAATATTGCGATTTGTCCTGTCTGTTGCCGCGTTTGCGCGGGGCAGTCGGTATACTTCCAGAAGATTTCCGTCAGCATCGCGGTATGCATAGCGGTTCCCGACCGCAGGTCCATCTTGAACTACGGTAGCGTGCCGAGTTTCTCCATTCACACTATAGGTCAGGTCCACATAGTTCCCCTGAGTCGTGGAGGCTCCGTTGGGACCAAAAGTAACTTGAGGAGTGTTTGCTGCGAAGAGACTGTCTGGCAGATCCCCCAGAACTTCTATCCGCGTGCCGAGCGGATTCACGTTCATGTTCTGACCGCCCGAATACACTCGGAGGGTTTGGCCGTCGGAGCCTAACGAAAGGCCGATGTGCGGGCCGTTTTCATCATAAAACAGCACTAACTGACCTTCTGTGCCTGCATAAGTTCTCGCGTCATAGGTCTGCAGAGTGTCGCTTGCGCGATAGTAGCTGTTTCGGAGCTCCCGGAAAGTGCATGGCACGACTTCCTGAATAGCGAATATATCGACAAGCGGAATTCCATTTGTCTGCCCCTCTAAGAAAACGCAAAGGGTTCCGTCCACACTCTCCCCAATAGTCCTTACAGTTCCCCGTACTAAATCAAAGGTGCCGGTAGTGCCACGTGGCGTGAAAATGTAAACTTCTCTGCCAACTAGAGAAGCCTGTGCCTGCTCATCGGTGGTTAAATCACCAGTTGTTCCAATGCGCAAATAATTGACGATTCCCGGCTCAGATTGGAAGACGCGGGACATCGCGTCGCTTGAAAGCCACTGGCGGTTCACAAGTCGCGAGGTCGGGTCTCGCACGCTATTGAAACTCAGGTTGAAATATCCCCACAAGTTTATTTTTATCCCACTAAACCTTCCACCAGGTAGGCTCTCATACAGCCATAACAGGGTGTCGTCGGTAACTCCCGGTAAAATTGTGCTATAGAGCTTATCAGAAGAACTGGAAGGCGACGGAGTGTAAACATCCCCTATGTTAAGCCCGCCCATATCCGCAGGCAGGGTTGGTCGGGATGCACTTGGCGATTGACGGGCGGCATCCTCGGCCGCAGCTACGTAAGCCGGAAACTCATCGGGATAGGAGCGTATTCCACCTTGCACCAGAGGAGATGTTGGACTCAGACCGGTAAGCAACTCATTTTTCACAGGCGCATCGGAATCGTAAATCACCAGGAGAGGCCTATCACGCACGCCGTAAATCACGAAGGCCCTCACGGAGCGGCCTTCAATCGTAAGACTAATCTCTGTGGAGTTTGAACTCGCCAGCCGGTCCTCAAAAGCCGCCTGATCCGAATAGATGGTAAGTTCATAATATTCCCCGCGCGCATGAGTAACGCCTTCGGATGGTTCCTGGCCCAGGTTGAAGATGGGGTTTTCGCCAGCGGTCGGTTCTGGCACCACGGCTGCGGCGGAATTCGGGAAGAATTCCTGCAGGAACTCTGAGGAACGTGCCTGCCGAGCACCCGAGGCGGCGATTTCTTCGTATGCAGCAGTACCGGCCACGACCCACTTGCCATTCACGAGCGCCAGTTGTATCCAATCGCCTTGGTCGGCGCTCGACTTGACATATCTTATGTTCTCGGAACCTGCGGGGTCATCGGCAACCAGCAAAATCTGCCCCGAATTGACCAAATCAATTAGCTGGACTGCGGTCGCTCTAAGAAGCTCCGTGGAACGCCAATAGGGGAAGTATTCGGCGAGCGAGATTTGTGCTGGGTTACTTACATCGACGCCCGCTGCTTGGAGCTCGGCCGCCGTGGCAAGGCCAGTTACAGACCAGCGTCCATTGCGATATTCTGCTACGACCCATAGGTCGCCGCCCTCTGCAGGCCGCATATAAAGCGTGCGCGGTTCCCGTCCTGATGCGGGAACCTCAACGCCGGTGATAGGTCCACCGGCCGTATCCCAGTCCTGCAAAAGCAGTGCACTGGCATTAGACTTCATTACAGGAAGATAATCAGTCGCGAGGGTCGTAGAACTAAGGGGTTGCCGGGCTGCGGAAGATGGAAGCGCTTCGGGAGACATTGTACCAGCGATGCGCCATCCCCCGTCACCTATGCGTTCCAGTATAATCCAGGCATCAGGCCCAGCAGTTGGCCGGAATGCAACCCGCACGGGTTGTCCTTCCTCAACAGGAAGTTCTACTAGTTCATAATCCTTAACACCCGCGCCAAACCAGTTGAGCACACTCATGGCCCCTGCGGAGACGCTGGCAGCAGGGAAGTATTGGCGGACAAAATCTGAAGAGGGCAAAGTAGTCGACGTGCTGCCATTCCAGGGGCTGTCGGCTGCTTCGCGGCCGGTGGGGCGCCAGCTGCCTCGCGGGCCGATCGGATTTTCTTCCATAACGATCCAGGGAACCGTTGAACCGACAGGCCTGACCCGAATGCGAGCAGGAAGCCCTGCTTGGGAAGGCATTTGCTGGATCTCAAACTCCGAAACGCGGTCTGCAAACCATCCGCCAAAGAGCCTGTTGGCCTCGCCGTTTTCGAACTGGGTACGGCGGCTTTCTGCACCCGATAGGCTTATGTGAGTTATGATTGCGGCATTCATGACGAAATCCCCGGCCACCATGCTAATCGAATCAGAGATTTGATTGGCCCGCGCATAGTCTCCGGAATTTATTGCATCCGCATATTGGGAACCCAGATCGAGCATCTGGACGCCATCCAATATCAGCTGCCCTCCGAGTTGGTAAGTGAATGTCTGTCCAACAACCGCCTGGGCAGGATTAAGTATGTTGCCCACGGATGCGAATGAACGAGAGCGCGTGAGGCCCTCCAATTCAGAGAACTCGGGAAGAAGCTGATATACGTCTGAAGCTGCGCCAAGCCCGAACATCGCAGTGCCAAGAAGGGCGCCAAATGTCTCCATACTGATGACATTCCCGTCTCGGACCAGATGGTCAAGTTCTTCCGCATTGCTCAGGAATAGCGAAACGTTGCCTGCCAAACGGACTGTTTGCAAGGTGGTTTTGATTGTATTGAGCGTGCTGATTGTGCTCAATGCTTCCGCGGTGCCTTCGGCAGCCAAAGCAGCTATTCTGGCCGTAAGAGCCCCGATGCCGAGTGGCGTGAGCATGATGGCGCTGAGTGCAATGAAATTCTGTAACTGCGAGTCTGCCGCGTCATTGTATGAAACTGCTAGTTGCCTATCGAGAGCACCGAGCTGTGAGCTAAGCACAACGAAGTTATCACGACTGGGAGCTCTGCAATAGTTGCCCAAGGCACGGAGGGCGGAGCTTGCTTCGGCGACAGTAGGATGTGCGCCAGCGGTCGGGAAAAGGCCTTCCATGAGTTCAGACCATGCCGAATCGATGGTCAAAGAATATCCGGAAATGTTGAATTGATTTCGGGCGCTTCCATTAATGAGTCCTTGGCGGACATCGTAAATGTTTACTCCAAACTCTTGCAAGGAAGCCTGCAGCTGGTAGCGTTCTGATTGCGAGAAAGACTGCACAGATCCGGGATTTTTGATTGCAAGGACCGCACTAATGCCAAGCTCAGGTATAAGCAGCATCCAGTCTACAAAAGTGTGACGCGGCGTTTCCAACACAGTAGGGCCTAAAGTTGAAGTGAGTTGCTCTTTAGAGCCGTAGATATAGTCGAGCTGCATGAGCGCGCGCAGGTCTCTGCTGCAAGCACCCACAGAAGGGCTGAGTGCCCTGCTTATTTCAGACTCCGACCGGTCGCCGCTCAAAAGTGCTCTTCTGACGGCAGCGCGCACGTCCGGAGTGTCGAAATTATTCAAGGACGCAATTCTACTTATGTTCGTAAGGTGGGAGTAACGGTCTTCATTCGAAAGTGTGGTTCCCTCATTGACGATGGCGCCCGTATCGTACATCGGGGCAGTAAGTTCGAGTTCGGCCTTGAACAGGTTTGCATAGCCATACTTTTGCATCTTCACCACAATGCTCGCACAGGCATCCAGCATGAGATTTACGTCGCCCGAGGCGCGCGCAGCATCAAGTTCTCTGATTAGTTCGGTGGCTTGAGCCTGTGTCAGCCCCATCACCATCGAACCGGCAGCCAACTGGTCGCGAATAGAACCCGGAGCAACTTCCGTTATGGCATTTATGTTGTGCTTGAAAGAATCAATCATTTCAATTAC
Source organism: Candidatus Burarchaeum australiense (assembly GCA_902386535.1). Taxonomy (GTDB): domain Archaea; phylum Micrarchaeota; class Micrarchaeia; order Burarchaeales; family Burarchaeaceae; genus Burarchaeum; species Burarchaeum australiense. The sequence continues at coordinate 13,305 of CABMJK010000058.1, forward strand.
ATGTCCCGTGTCCTCTGCCACCTGTGTTTTGACTTCTTCGACTTTGCCATTAAAGCCGCTCCAAAGTCCGGCCAGGGTTTGCTCTTGCTGACCCAGCCTTACAAAAAGCGGGTTCGTGGCGGCGGCAAGGGAATACTGCTCCGCACCCGATGCATCGATTTGCACGAAGCTGCTGGCGAACTCGGCTTGCGTAGTGTTGGCTATTGTCTGCAGAGACCTCAAAACATCGTCTAGGCCTCCTGGAATTCCGAAATTTGCATCTCGGGACAAGTTCTTGAGCAGCCGGGCGCCATAATAATCCTGACAGGCACCGAGTATGAACTTTGAATACAGGAGCTGACCGCTTACTTCGCTCAGGATTGCACTGCCCGCATAGACGTCGCCATTCGAAATCTCATCTACGGCCTGGTTAAGCCGATCTCGCACGTTAGCCAATATGGTTCCCAGAGAGGCAAAAGGGAGATCCCCTTGCCAGCCACCGGGTATGTTGGTGGTGAGACGTTGCAAAGTATTGAGTCCGGTTTCCAGATCTCGTCTCAGCGAATAGGCACCTATCAGCAGCCCGAAATCAGTGAACCTTCTGTTGGTTTCGTAAGCAAGGGCGAGCTCCTGCGCGGCAAGCGTTTTGTTGCCATGATTGACGGAGTTTAAGGCCTCCTCATAGTGATGTTTTGTCTGGTCCATCAGGTCAAGCATCGAATCCCTGAAACTAGCATCAAGGAAGGTTTTGTTCAGAACCGTCTGAGAAAGTGTGCCGTCCCGTAGTTTTGTTTGTATTTCAGACTCAGCGACACCAAAGGCCAGTAGAGCGCTCTTCGTGGAATCTGAGAGGGGCTGCCGTCCAGCTACTTCATCCCAAAAGGAGCGCGTGAACTGCGGATACTGAACCTGAAAAGTTCGAATGTCTTCAAGGCCGGCCAATGCTTCATTTTCAAGCTGAGGTTCGGAGAGCTTGCTTGGATCCAAATAGGTGAAGTCAGGCCGCATCAGGGATAAAGACGTGGCACTCGTACCGGTAGAAAAAGGATCTTGAGATGGAGGCGGAAGCAAGGACGCTGCAGTGAGAGGTTGCCTATACACTATTTCGGTAGTAGGCGCCTGGGTGCCGCTTTCGGTTGACCCCGGCCCTTCTTCAGGCATTTCAAGCATCTGATGGTGCGGAACGCCCACGCGCGGAAGGTCATGACGCATCATCTGGGCAGCTCCATCGCCCACGCTAATCTGCGCAATCATCTCGTTGTCGAACTGCACCGTGGCGCCATCACTCTCTACTCGGGAAATCAATATTGCCGAGGGGTCTTTGCCGAGCCAGGAGGCGACGGCCTGCAGGAGCGCATCATAATAGGTGCTGCCGGACGAGAGCATTTCCGAGCTCATTGCGGTTCCGGTTACACGCAGATTGTTCCCCCGGCCACGGTAGCTGTAGAGCTTCACCGAGTCTCCGACAACCGCGAAGAATTTGTTATCGCCCAATGTGAAAATTTGTTGTGCAGTAACGGGCTGATGTTCAAGAGCACTTACCCTGGCAGCTAGCTGGTCCTCGATGTTGACTTGCTGCTGGGCCATACGTATAAACTACGGATGCGTTCTTTAAAAGGCTTTTCATTTTCTCGGCGCACGGATATGAGAAGGCTCAGGAATGTTGCAAAAACCAAGGTATATAAGGAAAGAAAATCATAAATAAGCCAGGGGCAGACCATGGGCACTACAGGAAAAATTACGAGTGGGAGACCAAGTGAGGTAAAGTCAGCAGACCCTGTAGCGAAAGCTGAAAAGGAGGTTCGCTCGAAGTTGCGGGAATTTTACTGCAAATTGCCCGATGGCAGGGATGCCGCCAAACGCGGGGCCCTGGAGAAGGAAGTAGACGAGATATTTGGTGATCTTCCGGCCGTAAGGGAGCTCGTAAGGAGAGAAGGGAAGGGGAAAGGCGAGGGGGAGCTAAAGGAAAAGTTCGGGCAGGAGCTTTACGCCGCCTATGTGGAACGCGCGAATAGCATCAAGGAAACGAATAAAGTTCGGGGAAGCAATAGGATAATCGCAAGACTGGCATTGTTCTTCAACAACGCAGTACTGGAAGGCATGGGAGGCGCAATACTGGCCTTTTCGGCGGCTCTGGGAACCACGGTGGCGGCACTAGACAGCATCGTCTACGGCACGACATTCTTGCATGCGCTTCAGAAGAGCTTCATAGGAACAGGATTATGGGAAGTATGCGCCATATTTGGTTCCGTATATTTGGTTGGAGCGGTGGTTTCTCGCATCATTGCAGGGAAGCATGGATTTGAACGCCCTGCGCTCCCGAGGCCATTGGCGCTTGGCATGGCACTTACAGGGGTTAGCGTCGTCGCAGCGCTGATATCGAATCAGATTGCCAACACCCTGTTGAACACCCTTTGGATGGGCACGGATGCACTCGGGTCGTGGTCCGCTGGGGGCATGATTATGATTGGAAGTATTTATGGAATGGTTAGAGGACTCAGTGCATTATTCAGGACGGAACGTGCGACCGACAAATTATTCAAGGCGGCAGACGATGTGAGCAGGGAGTTGAAGGCCGCCATCGGGAAGTTGGCAGCGCTGTTACCTATTTCAGGCGAGAGCAAGGCGGTGGAAATATCAGGGGCAGAAGGCGCCCCGAGAGAACGGGAAATTCCGCTCGAAGAGAGCTCTGCGCCGGGAAGCGCCAGAGTCGACGCGGACGAGCTCGACATACCTGCATTTTTGCGGAAGTACACGGATGACGAGGATAAAGACAAAAAGGAAAAGCCGCTGGCTTCAGGAACGGTTGAAACCTCGCATGAAAAAACAGACGAGAAGGTTGAAAAACCCGAGAAAAACGCGGGCAAAATCTTCGAGAAAGGCACGGAAGTCATTGCAGAGGCACGTGGGAAAATTTCCGTGTTAGAGTTGGCTTTGGGGCTGATGGCGAAGGAATCCAAGGAAAACAGAAGGCGCAAGATTGCTCAGGCGACTGAGGGGCTGACGGGCTCAAAACTGAATAAAGCACTTGAAAAATATAACGACATAGACAAGAGGGTCAAAGAAGCAGACTTCGCGGTGCAGGCACCAATTATTGTAGAGAACTGCAAAAGCGGAATAGAGGGCATTGAACGGGCAATAGACGCGGACAAATCCAAGATGTCAGCAGGCATGACCGCGGACATCATACAAGATCTAAGAGACACCGAAGCGCTTTGCGACTCGCTTAAGGAAGCGATGACAGTGCGGAATGCCGAGCTTCTGAAGCTGGCCAGCGATATTGTTGTAGCTTACAGTTAGGGGCCCGTTTCCCGCTCGCAATTACGGACCTTTTCGCGGTTTCCGCCACGCCGTGAATGCCAAGGTATATAAGGGGGGAGAGGCATAGGATAATACTAATCCTGAGTGAGACTATGCCAGATCCCATAGACCCTTCCAAAGGGCCGCAAAAACTCGTGAAACATACTGCGCCTACGGGCGGAACTGGGCCGAGGAAGCGAGAGGCAGGTTCGAAAGACCGGAGGCCCGCTGTTAGCATATTCGGGGCAGCCAAGGCAGTCACGGAGCAAGGCGGAAAAATAGATGCCCAGAGCGCGGAGATTCGGGACCTTTGGGAGGAAATTGGGAAACTGATTGAAGGAAGAGATAGCGACCTTGCGGAGATTGGCAAGCTCCGGCAGGAACTGCGAAATACCAATTGCAGGATTGATGAGCAGACGGAAGCGATGGAGGGATTGCAGGCATGGAATATGGAATTGACTGGCAGGCTGGAGACTGCCGAAGCGACTGTTTCTGTGCAGAATGGATGGATATCCGGCCTGACCGAACAGAATACCGAGTTAAGGGAAGAACTAGCGGGCACTACGGCCATTGCCGGGAGCCTGCAGGGACGCATGGATGCCCTGGAAGCGTTACGAGTGAACGTTCTTTTGCTTGAGCAGACCCTGGCAGGAATAGGCCCTAGGGTCGTAGGATTGGAAAGCCTTGTGGGCCCGGTCATCGGCCTGAGGACGGGATTGACGAATCTGAAGAATACGCTTGAGAAACAAGAAGCTGCGGCAGAGGCAGGGGAAGGCAAGGTGACGGGACGAGAAGGCCAGCAGAAGCCCGAAGACTATGCGTCAAAGGAAAGGCTCGAGGCGTTCATAGGCAAGCTCAACGAGACCATAACTTACATGAACGAAAGCATTATGCCCCTCCTGAAGAGCCTTGAGGCCGACAGGGCAGTGCTGCTGACGGGTAATGGCGAGGCAGGTAAAGGAGAATCGGTTCTGAAGCGCGCCGCCGAACTATTCGCTGCCGAGCTGACGGCATGGAGGGAAGGCGTAGATGCAGAGGTGAAGGGAGTCGTGGCGAGGATGAAAGGGATTGACCAGAGGAATAGCGAGAGAAATGAGGAGTTTGGCATCATCATAAAGTCGGTCAAGGCCCTGCTGGAACAAAACTTGACAATGGTTCAGGAGATGATTGAGACGTTCCTTTCCGCAAAGGAAGGGGCGGAGCAATCGCAGGCAGGGCTTGAAAAGCTTCAAGATGCACTAGGTAGGGCAGTTTTGGCAGTTCAGGGAATGGAGGTTGGAAGCGCGCAGCACGCCGAGACCAAAGAGGCGCGCGCCCTCAGCGAAAAGGAAGCCGCGGCCCTCGACGGGGTCGAAGAGAGGTACGTTAAGGCAGCGCTGAGGCTGGAGCTCATGGACGAGGGTGAGGCCCGGGCCGCGGCCAAGATTGCCCGGCAATTTTTGGAAGACATAATAACTGGGAAAAAGAGCCCGGAAGCGGCTGCAAAAAACGCCATGGCCGTGCTTCTGGGACCTGAGAAGACGCGGTCCGAGTCTGCCGGGGCGCTCTCCGCTCTAATCGCAGCCTATGCGAAAGGAGACATGACTTCCGAACAGTTTGTGGAAGGCATAGCTACCAAGGTCTTCTAGGCAGGCCTGGAACCGCCAAGGCACCTATTTTTAATATCCCTTCCCCCTAAGTCCTCTGGCGATAGCAATGGCGCAGAAGGGCAAGGACCCGGAAATGAAAACGGCCATAGAGGAGCTCAGGAAGTTCTACGAGGCCAAGCGCGAGGAGATAAAGGAGAGGCATACGCGGGTCGTGGTCACGCCGGGCTCCAAGGTCGACCAGGCTGTGCAGGACTACGAGCGGCGCGAAAGGGTGGCCAAGGACATCGGCAAGGACAAGATAAAGAAGACGGAGGAAGGGGACGAGACGGGAGAGAAAAGCCAATAGGAGGGCGGGAGCGAGGAGGCGGAGAGGCATTAACCAAAACCCAGAGCACGGGCGGGAGACGTTAAGTATTTAAATATTACTTTCCAGAACAGTTCTATATCGAACTATTGGGCGAACGGCATGGAGGATGAACACAAACTGGAGAAGATAGGCTTCAGGAGCCTGCTGAGGGCCTACCTGCTCAAGAGCTTCGGGGAAGGCAGGAAGTCGGGCTACGACATCCTGCGCGAGATACGGGTGAAATCGGGCGGCAAGTGGAAGCCCAGCAAGGGCGCCGTCTACCCCCTCATAACCGAAAGCGAGCGGCGGGGCCTTATAAGGGTCGTCGAGACTGGCGCGCGGGGCGTGAAGCGATACGCGCTTACGCCGGCGGGCAGGAAGGCGCTGCTGCACTTCAAGGAGCATGCCAGGCACCTGGGCGAGCAGTACAGGGCCATGGGCAGCGTGATGGGCAACGTGTTCGGCGGCTTTGACCCCGAACTCCACGACCTGATGGTGAAGGCGAGGTTGCTCATGCTGGCGAAGGGCGGGTGCTCGCACGCCGCGATAAAGAAGATTATGAAGAGGACCGTGGAGGAGTTGGAGAATGTTTAGAAGTCAGGCGGACATGACAGAAAAGCCAGATTGCGAGCATAGGGTGTTGTGATGGTTTCAAAACAGGCGCCGAATGCCGTGCAGGCTGCTGCGGAAGGGCACGAGCACACGCACGGGGCGAGGCAGAGGAAAGTCGTGATGGAAGTCAAGGGCATCACGAAAACCTACCAGATGGGCAGCTACCAGCTCCAGGTGCTCAGGGGCGTGGACCTCACCTTTGACGACGATGATTTCTTCGCGATCATGGGGCCGTCGGGAAGCGGCAAGAGCACGCTGCTCCACCTGCTCGGCCTGCTGGACGTGCCCACCTCGGGCAGCGTGAAGATAGACGGCAGGGAGGCGAGCAAGCTGAGCGAGGACGAGCTAGCGCGCCTGCGGGGCGAGAAGATTGGCTTCGTGTTCCAGTTCTTCCACCTCATACCCACGCTCTCGGCCACCGAGAACGTGCAGCTGCCCATGATTTTCCTTGGAGTGCCTGAGGAGGAGAGGAGGAAAAGGGCCAGCGAGCTGCTCACCATGGTCGGCTTGGGCAGCAGGATGGAGCACAAGCCCAGCGAGCTGTCGGGAGGGGAGAGGCAGAGGGTGGCGATTGCGCGCGCGCTGGCGAACAGGCCCACGATGCTGCTCGCCGACGAGCCCACGGGCAACCTGGACTCCAAGAGCGGCGCCGAGATAATGAAGCTCTTCATCGACCTCCACGAGAAGAAGCACATCACCATGATAATGGTCACGCACGATCCGAACATCGCGAAGTATGCGCACAAGATAATCAGGATAAAAGACGGCGTGATCCAGAGCATAGACAAGACGTGAAAAACAGGACTGCGCGGGAAAGGCGTGAAAAAGAGACGTATGCGAGAGAAGACGCGAAAATCAGACGAATGAAACAGCGAGTGGCGTTAACTTGTGAGGTGATGGGGATGAACGGGAATTGGATTTTCGGGATTGCGGTGGTAATGCTTTTGATGAACGTGGCCTGGGCGGACATAACGTTTACGTCCTCCACGGTCACGCCTTCCACGCTGAGGCCGGGCGTGAGCGGAACCGCCAGCTTCGTCGTGACGAATACGGGCACGACGAGCATCACCGGGCTGTCGTTCGACATCAGCGGTTACGGTTTTGACCTGGCGCAGAAGCAGATAGTCATCGGCGACATCGGGGCGGGCGGAAGCACGCAGGTGACCGTGCCCTTCAAGATTCGGAGCGACATACCAGCGGGCATCTACACCCTGCAGGCCAGCACGCTGCTCTCGCTGAGCACGGGCGGCACGGCAACGAGCACCGTGGCGCGCACGTTCACCATCCCCGTGACCGTGAGCAACCCGGCGAATTTCGACGTGGTCTCGAGCACCAACGTTTCGACGATAGGGCTTGGCGACAGCGTAAAGGTGCACCTGATAATCACCAACACAGGCGGAACGGCGAGCAACGTGAGGCTTAGCGCGAACTCGTCCAACTTCCTCATAAAGGATGCCTCGCAGATCGTGCTGGGCGACATAGCTGCGGGCGAGAGGGTTGAGGCGGATGTCACGTTCGTTAGCTCATCCTCGCTCACGGGCGGAACCTATTCCATTCCGGTAAAGATAACCTACGAGGATGCGCTAGGAACGACGAACAGCGATGGGGCGGCACTCGGGCCCGTGAGGGTCATGGATACTGGCGTTGACTTCATGCTCAGCGCAACCACGGGCGGCGACGTGCATCCCGGCGACAGGTTCCCGCTCAGGCTCGTGCTGGACAACAGCGGGACCGGAGTAGCTTACTCCTCGGCGCTATCTGTCAAGGGCGCGAGTACGAGCTCCGGCTACTTCACGGTTGTGGGAAGCGCGGACCAGGAGATTGGCGACTTTGCGGCAGGAGACCGCAAGGTCGTGAATTACGACGTGGGCGTGGACGGCGCCACGCCGCCGGGCTATTACGCGCTGAACGTGACGCTCGAGTACGTGAGCGAGCAGGGCCAGTCCCTGAAGCTGAGCAAGCAGCTCGGCATCGAGGTGGTCGGCAGGTATGACGTATCGGTCATAGGCGAAACCTCGCCGAAGCCGGTGGTGGCGGGCAGGGTTTACTCGCTCTCGCTCCAGGTGTCCAACACGGGCACGGGAGACCTGAAGGCAGTGAGCGCCGAACTGCTCTCGAACGACCAGATACAGCTGATAGGCACGCCCTACGGCTTCATTGGCGAGCTCAAGGACGGCGATTACAGCAGCGCGCAGTACGACATCTACGTGAAGCCCGGCCTCGCTCCAGGCAGGTACCCGCTCAAGGTTAATGTCAGCTTCTTCGACGCCTACAACAGGGAGCACGACGTGATGAAGCTCGCCTACGTGGACATAGTTTCGCCCGACATCGCGGCGCTGGCGAGCGGGGCGGCCAGCGGGCCTTCCGGAACCACGATCCTCATAAGCCTCATAGTGTTGGCCATTGCGGCATGGTATGCCAACAAGAAAGGCTGGCTCGAGGGCGTGAAGGCAAGGCTGCACATGGGCAAGAAGAAGTAGTGTCTGACCCCGGAGGCAGGGGCATCGGGAAAACGCGGGTGCCTGGCGGAGGACAGCTAGCGGATAGCTGGCCAAGTTGGTGTTTGCAATGCACAAAGACATACTGAGGTATGTGCTCGAAAGCCTCAGCAACCAGAAGCTGCGCAGCTGGCTCACCATCCTGGGCATAGTCATAGGCATAACTGCCATCATCACCCTGATAGCCATAGGGCAGGGCCTGGACGCGAGCATAAGGAAGGAGCTCAGCGCCTTTGGCCCAAACACCATCATAGTCACGCCCAAGATAAATGTCGGGCTGAGCAGCGCACCCACGCGCTCGGGCATCCTGACCCTGAATGACGCCGAGGAAGTCAGGCGCACGCCCGGCATCGACCCTTCCTCCGTCACGTATACCGTGGGCGGGCTCATGACCGTGAAATACAAGGACAAGAACGTCAGCACCACGGTGGTGGGCGTCGAGACCAACACGTTCCAGAACAGCGTAATCGGAGACCTTACGCAGATAGAGAGCGGCAGGAAGCTCAAGGCGGGCGACTCGAAAGTCGTGCTTCTTTCGCATGACCCGGCCTACAACCTGTTCAAGGAAAAGGTGAACCTTGGCGCCGTGGTCAGGATAGGCGACGAGGACTTCCGGGTCGTGGGCATTTTGAAGAGCCGGGGAGGCTCGACGAGCGGGGGCGACACGCAGATTTACATACCGTCGGATGATGCGCGCCGGCTGCTGGGCGACAGCGTGGGGCCGCGGCAGATTTCCAGCGTGTGGGCGCGCACGCTTGAGGGGCAGAACACGGATGAAGTGGCCAAGAGGCTCGAGCAGAGGCTGATGATGAAGAGGAAGGTGAAGCCCGACAAGCTCGACTTCTCCATCATGACAATGGACTCGATACAGCAGCAGATAGGCGCTATTACGGGCATGCTGACCGCGTTCCTCGGAGGAATAGCGGCCATCTCGCTTGTGGTGGGCGCCGTGGGCGTTGCGAACACGATGTTCATGAGCGTGATGGAGCGCACGCGCGAGATCGGCACGCTGAAGGCCATAGGCGCGAAGAGGAGCACGATAATGGAAATATTCATACTCGAGTCTGCGCTCATGGGGGCGATAGGCGGAGTCATCGGGCTCGTGGTTGCACTCATAGTTTCGTTCGTGCTGAACGCGCTGGGGGCGCCCAGCGAGATAACGCTCGAACTTGCCGGCTTCGGGCTCCTTTTCGCGGTTCTCATCGGCGCCGTTTCCGGCTATTTCCCTGCAAAAAGGGCAGCGGACCTGCAGGCTGTCGAGGCGTTGAGATATGAGTGAAATCAATGTCGACGAGCACCGGGATTTGCTCCTCTACGTGCTGGCCAATCTGAAGAACAGGCAGCTGCGCAGCTGGCTCACCATCCTGGGCATAGTCATAGGCATAACGGCCATCGTGACGCTCATATCCGTGGCACAGGGGCTGGATGACGCAGTGAAGAAGGAGCTTGCCGCGTTCGGCGCGGACAGCATCATCGTGACCCCGAGCATAAACCTGGGCCTGGGCGGCTCACCCGGACTGTCGGGCAGCCTTGACACCAATGACCTGCAGGTAGTGAAAAGGACGCCGGGCGTGGACCCGGCCAGGATTTCGAGCGTGCTTGCCGCCAGCGTGACCCTTGGCTACAAGGACGTGAACATAAGCACCATGGTCAGCGGAGTCGATACGGACACGTTCAGCAAGGCTGTTGAAGGATTGGTGGTGGTTGACCAGGGCCGGATGCTGAAGCCTGGAGACTCCCACGTGCTTGTCGTGGGCAGCGCGATCGCAAAGGAGACTTTCGGGGAAAAGGTGGGGCTGAATACCGGCATAGACATTGCGGGCGAGAAATACCGCATAATAGGGATATTGAAGGCCTCGGGCAGCGCGCTGGGCGGGGGCTATGATTCCGACATCTACATGCCCATAGACAATGCGCGCGACATCCTGGGCCCGAGCGTGGGCCCGAAGGAAATCACTGCCATAGAGGCCAGGACCCTGAACGGCGCGGACACCGAGGAGGTGGCGAAACGCGTGAACCAGAGGCTCCTGGTAAAGAGGAAGGTGACCGAGGATAACAAGGATTTCAGCGTGATGACTTCGAAGTCCATAATGGACCAGGTGGGAGCGATTACCGGGCTGCTTGCCACCTTCCTGGGAGGGGTGGCGGCCATTTCACTGCTGGTGGGAGGCGTCGGAATCGCGAACACGATGTTCATGAGCGTGATGGAGCGCACGCGCGAGATTGGAATCCTGAAGGCCGTGGGGGCGAGGAAAAACACGATAATGGAAGTGTTCATCATAGAGTCGGGCATAATAGGGCTGGGGGGAGGGGCGATAGGCATCGCGCTCGGCTTCCTCATCTCAGCTGGCATGGGAGCAGTGGGCGTGCCGAGCAAGATTACCCCGGAACTGGCAGGATTTGCAGTGCTCTTCTCCGTGGGCATCGGCATGCTCGCGGGCTATTTCCCGGCGAAAAGGGCTGCTGAACTGCAGGCCGTCGATGCGCTGAGGCAGGAGTAAATGAACGGTGGGCTCAGAACGGGAGACCGTACCACATTCCCTGCAGCGGGCCCGAGCTGTTCGCATCAGTAAGGTTGAGCGTGCCCGTCATGAGGGTGCCGTCTGTCAGCCTGACTTTTACGGATATCATCTCTTCATTCCCCCTTGATGCAGTGATGGGCGATAAGCCGACTACGAACTGTTTTGTGCCGTGTGCAGGAATTGCGCCACCATTGCCGCCCAAATCAGTCGGAATGTCGTTGAACCATATCCACCGGAGGGGCATCGTAGTGCGGGAGGTGTTGCGCAGGGTAAGCTCCATGCGCCGGTGCTGCGTCCAGTTCCGGACAGGGCCGTCAGCCACGATGCAGGCACTGCCCGCGAGCTCCAGCCCGTTCAGGCCAACAAGGCCCGGCCTGATGCTCGGAACCTCTTCGTTGGGCGAATAGACCATGCGGGTCTCGGGGCCGAGCGAGGCAGTGTTTGCCAAGTACCTTATTCTGCTCTCGAAGGCACGGGTGAGTTCATCCGCATCCCGGTTCCTAGTCGAAGAGCGCATTGAATTTACGATGTTGGTGAGATCGGCATCATTAACGAGCAGGTTGTGCTCGGAAGCCAGTTTGATGGCCGCTCGCTGGGAGTTGCCGAAAAGTGCCATGAGCAGCTGAGGAGTTGCCAGCACTTCCGAGACAGGCACCTCCATGGCATACTGCCGCACCATGGGTTTGTTGCCCCAGTCAGCCAGGAGGCATGTAATCGTGTCGGTTTCAATGTATGGCAGCGAAGTCGTTATCGTGCCTTTGGGCTCTGATGGCTGGTTTGGAAGTATCTCCACGTATGTCAGCGTGACTGTCACGCGCCTTTCTGCACCAAACGGCACGTAGCCGTTTGTCTTGGCGCCCTTCATAGAGAGCATCATGGATTCGTTGGGCATTATCAGCCGCTCGTTTGGCATTGCCTCCGAAACTTCGGTTTGGCCGTTTATCGTGACCTCGATTTTCGTTATTTGTATCGGCTTTTGGCCGCTGTTCAGGATTTTCCCGCTTACGCAGGGGTTCCAAGTTATGCTTCCGTCCGCCCCTCGCGCATAATTCCAAATCGTCATGCCCGTGTCCCGGTAGGAAAGAAGATTCATCGGCCCGGCCTGCCAGGGAGGAAACTCGCTCTGGCTGTGCTGCAGCAAGGATGCATCGGAGATGCCGGGTTGCGGGGTGTTTTTATCAGTGTTTTTCATCGTGCGGGAGCAGGCTATTGAATTGAGCGTCACAGCAATTCCGGTTCCGAGTAAAAGGGACTTCAAAAACAGGTTGTCGGAAAAGTTTCCGTGCAGCCCGCCGAAAAAGCCGGTTTCCGGATGCGCCGGGGTTTTCATGTTTTGCTGAGCGGGCCCTTTGGGGGCGCCGGCAGAAATATTGGCACCAGTTATCCTCACGTTCATGCTATCACCCACCCTATTGGAATTAGGTTTAATTATGGATTTTGGACTTTTTAAACCCCTATGTTTTGGTTAAGCCGGCTCAGGGGTCAGCGCGCTATCTCGAACGACGAGTAAGCCGGCGCCTTGTTCTCAGCCTCGTGCACCGTCTGTAAGGTCTCGACCTGTGGCCCCACTTTCTGCCCTACAGAAAGGGGTCCCTTTCCGCCCGAAGCGGAAAGTGGGCCCCAGTCCTTTGCCTTGCGCGCAATAGCTGCCTTGAATTTTTGCATGACTTCGGCGCTTTCGGCCTCCGCGACAATCTCGACCGTGCCGTCGGGAAGGTTTTTCACGTAGCCGCGGATGCCAAGCGCCACGGCCTGCCGGCGCACGAACCAGCGGTAATTGACGCCCTGCACACGGCCGCTTGCAATTAGCTTGCAAAGAATCATGCACCCACACTCGGAATCCGGCCGCGCGCCATGAACTTGCAAAGAATCATTGCCATAACCTGAGGGCAAAGACCGTAATCGGCAGTGCGAGGCCGAAGTTGCGCCTGACCTCGTCGGACAGCTCGCCCACGTAGCCGACCTCCTTGCCGTGCTTCTTCACGACGCAGGAGCGCCCGGGGGCCAGGGAAGGAACCTCGTGGGGAAGTATGGCGCAATCGTTTTCGCCCAGCTCAAGCAACAGGGCCTCAAGCGCGCTCTTGGCCTCGCTGAAGGTGGCGCCCGCGTGCTCGCCCACGCCGCACAGTTCGAGAGATTCGCGGCCGTTCTTGTCATAAGTCAGGCCGAGCTCGAAGATGCGCTGGGGCATGGGATTGTGTATGTTCTGGCTGAGAATCGAGAGAAGGCCCGGCAGGAGGTGCGTGCGCAGGGAGGTGAAGTCGGTCGTGAGCGGGTTGACTGCGGTCGCCATTGGGGCGGGCTTAAGGCCGATTTTGGAGAAGTTCAGTTCCGCGTTCGTAAGAGTCCAGCTTATGGCCTGCGTGTATCCAAGCCCGACCAGGGCCTCGCGCACCTCGGAGGAATTCGGGAGCGGGCGGGCGATGGACGGGAAGGTGGGAAGCGTCTGGGGCATCTTGTTGTAATCATAGGCAATCGCGACATCCTCGGCCAAATCAACCCAGTGCATCAGGTCCGCGCGGTAGCAGGGGCTGTGCACAGTGCCTGCGGCATAATCGTGGCCCATGCGCGAGAGCAGTTCTGCCGTTTCAGCCTAGCTCACTGAGAGGCCGAGCAGGCGATTGCATTTTTTGTAGTCGAATTTCATCGTGCGGGGCGAGAGGTTGGGCGTGACTCCGTCGGTGGTCTCGATGGAATGGAGCTTCGCGCCTCGGTCGGCGAGCATGCAGCAGAGCACGTTGAGCGCATCCATTATGGCGCGGGGCGAGGTGCCCGTAACGTCCATCAGCAGGTTGCGCGTCTGGGGCGTGAGCATGGTGATGGTGCCGTTTATTATTGGCGGGAAGGCGAGCACCTCGGCGTTGCTGTCGAGAAGAAGCGGGTATTTGCCGGGCTGGACCAGGTGCGCGTAATCAACACCCTTCGGGTGTTCCTTGAGAATCTGCGCAATGGTCATGGGCCGTTCGCTGTCGAGCGGGGTGAAGGTGAATTCCTTCACGGCCTTGTAGGTGAAAGGCGCCTTGACCTTGTCGGCATCGTGCAGTCCTATCGAGACCTTGCGCCTTTTCCTGCCGAACGTGTCGTGGATTTTTTCCTGCACGTTGATGAGCGAAAGCAGAAGCTCCTCGTTCAGGTTGACGCCCTTGGCATGGGCCATCACGATGTAGGGTCGCGCGCCGCGCACGCTCCGGTCAATCTCGAGCCGCATGCCGCTGGGCTCGGCTGAATATTTCCGCAGCCCGGGCGTCGTGCCCGTGAAGCTCGCGAGAGCGCGGGCCATACCCTCGACGCTCAGCATGTCTATGCGGTTCGGTGTGATGTCGAGCGAGAACTTGCCGTCCGCGTAGGCATCCACGGGCATGCCGAGCATGTCAATCCTCTCGCGCAGCTCGGCTGCCGATAGCTTGGCGCCCATCAGCCCGCACAATTCCTTTTCATCGAATATTACGGATGCCATCAGTTCCACCGTTTCATCGCTTGCATGTTCACGCGCCATCAATCCTGCTGTTTCAGCCTGAAGTCCCTCAGCCACGCCAGGTCGTTCTTGTAGAACGCCCGTATGTCATCGATGTCATTGGCGAGCATGATGGGCCTTTCGAGCGACAGGCCCCATGCGAGAACCGGGTATTTGCCCCAGAGCGGCAGACAGACCTCGGGCCTGAAAATGCCCGCGCCGCCGAGCTCGAGCCATGCCTTCTTCTTCTCGAAGTAGACCTCGACCTCGAGCGAGGGCTCGGTGTACGGGAAGTACGAGGGCCTGAAGCGTATCTTCTCGAAGCCCAGCTTGCGGTAGAACTCGCGCAGCAGGCCAAGCAAATCCGTAAATGTCGCCTTCTCCCAGAGCACGATGCCCTCTATCTGGTAGAATTCCGCAAGGTGCTTGAAATCCACGACCTCATTGCGGTAGACCTTGCCAATGCAGAAATATTTCGCATGCTCGCGCTTCTGCTCCCTGCTCCTGTCCAGGTAGCGCGCCGAGACCGCGGTGGTGTGCGTGCGTAGGGTCTTCTTGCGCGCAAGCGCCTCGTCCCACTTGTATTTCCATGCGGACTGGTGGGCTTTCCTCACCTTCTCGACCACGTCGCCCTTCGGCAGCTGCTCCTCGCCTTCGAGGTAGAACGTGTCGGCCATCTCGCGGGCCGGATGGTCCTGGGGCTGGAAGAGCGCATCGAAATTCCAGAACGAGCTTTCGACTGCGGGCCCCTGCATCTCCTCAAAGCCGAGCTCGAAGAAAATCTGCCGTATTCTGTCGGCATGGCGCTGCACTGGGTGGAGCTTGGCGGGGTATGCGCGCGAAGTCGGCGCAGTAAGGTTATAGGAGGGTCGCGCGCCCGCGGAAAGGGCCTCGAGGCCCTTCGGAGTAATCGCGAGCGCGTGCGCCTTCTCGGCCTTGGGCTCGGTGATGAGGCCGCGCGAGAGAAGGGGTTTTACCAGCTCTGACGCAGCAGTGCTCACGAAATTGTTCTCAGCCACCTGGGCGAGCATTTTTTTCTGCTCATACGCCCTGAAATCGGGTTCACGCCTAAGGACGAGGGCGCCGGAAACTATTTCGACCCAGCCATTGCTTTTTGCCCAGCCCAGGCCTATGCGCTTCTCCTCGGCCTCGAGGGAAGCTATGGGCACCGGGGCGCCGGCTTTTTTGAGCTGCGCGACCAGCCGCTCTTCCGGGAAGCCGTCCTTGACGAAGCGCGCGCCTTCGGGCGTGACTGATGTGCGATAGCCCCGCACGGTCTCGTGCACCTGCACGTAGGCGCGGTCTGCCAGAAGGCCCGCCGCCTTCCTCACCGCATCCATCGGGAGCTTGGAAGCAGCCGAAACCTCCTCGAAGCTGAAGGAAGTCTTGCCCGCATGTTCGTGCCGTAGAGCTTGCAGGTTCTTCAGAAGGATTATCTCGTGTTCATGCATGCGTATCAACTGTTTGCTGTTTGCGCGGTCAATCGCACGGTCATTGTGCGGTCAAAAGCTTTTGATTATTTTTGTTATTTTTGCGCGCCCATGTAGCGCCTCAGCAATATTAGCGAGGAGAGGAGCACGAGCAGCATGAGCATCAGCACGAGCCCCTCGGTCGACCTCATGAGGTCGGCCAGGCCGTGCTGGGCATCGCTGAAGAACCGCATGACTTCGGTCTCGAGGGGCTCCTCGCGCGTGAAACCCAGGTCGAAGCGGGCCATTACGACGGGCCCGGACCACTTGAGCTGCGAGACGCCGGAAATTGGCAGGTCGGTCTTGGTGAAATATTCGGGAAAGGGGTTGAGGCGCGTGAGCAGGGAGTCGGGAGGCAGGTTTATGGTTAGCTCGGTGCCCGAGGGCAGCATCACGTCGCCGGCCTCCGAGGTCTCGAAGGAGAGGGCGCGCGGATTGAGGGTGTAGTTATAGGTGCGCGGCTTGGACTGCTCGACCAGCATGAAGCTGCCGGGCTCCAGGTTGGAGGCCTCATACTCCATGCGCACGATGCCGTAGCACGTGCCGGTCCACGGGTTGCAGCCCTGCCTGCGCTGGGCCCGTATGCGCACGTCCTCCACGTCCACGTATTTCGAGTCCATGTGCAGGCGCATGTTCTCGATGGAGGTAACGTTCTTCCAGGCCGAGATGTCGTTCAGCGACATGACGCTGTCGTAGAAGGTCGAGGACTCGTTCGAGTCCATGTAGAGCTCGTACTCCTCGAGCACGTGCGCGGTGCCGTCCTCGCGCAGGGTCATGTCGAACGTGTGATAGACCTGCTGGAAGGCGGCGCTGGCCGGCGTGGGCAGCAGCGAGACTGCAAGCGCGAATACGAGCAAAAGTAAGAAAAGCCTCATGGGTAAAGATTTGCAGGCACATTTTTAAATCTGAATAGGTAATTTACGACTATGAAACTAACCTACGTCGGCCACTCGACTTTCAAGATCGAGCTGGGCGGCCTCGTCATCCTGATGGACCCGTTCTTCAGCGGCGACGCGAACGGCAGGCCGCGCAAGGTGGCGGCGGCACTTTCTCCCGGCCAGATACGGGAGTGCGACTTCATTTTCATCAGCCACGAGCACACGGACCACTGCGACGTGGCGGCGATCCAGGAAATAGTGGAGCGCACGCACGCCCAGGTCGTGGCCCCTAGGCCCGTGCTCGCGAAGCTCGAGCTGAGCGAGCGAAGGCGCGTGGACGTGAAAGAGGGCGACAAGTTCGAGATAAAGGGCCTGAACATCGACGTAATCAAGGCGGTGCACCCCCAGTCAACCTATCCGGTCGGCTACAAGCTTTCCATGGGCGGACAGAGCGTTTACTTCGCGGGAGACACCTACGAGTACAGGGACATGAAGGACATAACTGCCGACGTGGCCATCGTACCCATCGGGGGCTCGTACACCATGGACACCTTTGCGGCCTCGACGGCGTGCAACGAGATGAACATCAAATACGCGATTCCCATGCACTACAACACGCATGACAGGATAGAGCAGTTTCCCGAGGAGTTCGCGAAGGACGTGAAGAAGGCCAAAGTCGTGATTCTGGAGCCTGGCGAGGATTTCGAATTCTAGAATTCTGCTGTGCTTCATGGAGGGGATTGTATGATAACGGGAATAAGAATAACGAAGGCCGAAGTGGCGCGCGAGAAGAATGAGGTTCCGCGGAGCCTTGGCATAAACATGTCCATAGCGGACGTGAAGCAGACCGGCGAGGACCTCGAGATTTCCTTCACCTACAGCGCAGACTACACCGAGAAGGTCGGCCACCTGCTGCTTGAGGGAGTGCTCGTGGTGAGCGAGGACAAGAAGAAGCGCGAGGACATCCTCCGCACGTGGAAGGCCAAGAAGAGGCTGGAGGACGTGTTCGCCGAGGACATCCTGAACAACATCAACTTCGCGTGCATGGCGCGGGGCACGGTGCTCGCGATGCTCGTGAACCTCCAGCCGCCCATGACCCCGCCGCGCATAAGGATTGACAAGGCCGGCGCGGACTCGAGCGTGGCCTAGGGCCCTTTGTTTTTTCCTTTCTGTTTTTCCTTTTTGCTTTATTTTTCGTTCTTTTTCCTTTCCAGTTTTCCTTCTTTTCCGTTTCCCGCCCGACGCTCAGCGCCGCAGGTTGTTTATCGCGTCCGTAAGATATTTCAGAATCCCGCGGCCGGTGTGGCTGGGCGCGCAGTTCATGCACAGGCAGGTGCCTTCGGAGGAGACGTAGCTGATGACCGCCATGCGGCCGCACCTGTCGCAGACGCGCACGCCGTGCCGCCTCCCGCCGCTGCCGCCGGGCGACTGGTCATGCATGCACCTGATGCAGAGCCTCGTGCCGTCGGGCTTCTCGAAGCTGGCGCCCTCGATGAACTTGCCGCAAGAGGCGCAGTAGCGCTCGCGGCGGTTCTTCCGCACTTCCTCGCAGCATTTTTTGCACAGGGTCGTGCCGAGTTCCAGGTTGGCCTCGCGCTGGGGGATGTAAATTCCGCAGCGCGTGCACAGGGCGTTCTTCTCAGTTTGCCTCCTGCCGCTTTCAGTGTAGCAGGTCGGGCAAAGCATGCCGCGGCCGTAATAGTTGCCGTCCCAGGACTCTATCTCGGCACCGCAGCGGGTGCAGTTCTGCGCAATGAGGGAAAATTTGAATCAGGAGATATAATAAGAGTTATTTGCGCTTTCGCGGGGCGGGGGGCGTTTTTTTCTTCGCGGGCGCGCACGGCTGTTCCGGCTTCGGTTCTTCCGCCCCCTCCTGTCCGGCCTGCCGCACATAGGCCATGTACTCGAGTTCCTGCAGCTTCTCCTTGCCCACGTCGCCCACCTCGTAAATGTGGGATGGCGGCTTGGCCGTCGGGGCTGCGGGCGCAAAGGGAGGCCTTGGTGCGGGCACCTCGTCCTGGCGCTGGGAAGGCGCTGCCGCAGGAGGCTGGGCAGGGGGAGCGGGAGGAGAGGTTTCCTCCGCGTTTGATTTCGCCTCGCCAGGCTCGAGCATGTCGGTGATTATCCCCAGCAGCTCGTTCAAGTCCTTGAGCTTCATTCGCCGCATAGTAATTTTGTAGTCAGACCCGCCGCCAGTCGCATAAATGTAGAGCGTGCCCATCCCGAACAGGCGCTCGAGAAGCCCTTGCTTCGTTGCAAAATCCGATATTTTCTCGTAGGGCACGACCGAACTCTGCTTCATTATCACGCCCTCCCGCTTCTCCACGCCCTCGTGCGTGGCGGAGTAGGTTATGTCGTCGTTGACGATTTTTATGTAAAGCATGGCCAGGAGGGCTATCGCCAGATAGAGGCCAAGCGCCCACAAAAAGATGCTTGCATCCGACCAGAGGCCCAGGTAGGTGATGGAAAACAGGGAGAGAAAAATTACGGCTATGCTGAAGTAGCGAATCAGGGTAAAGTAATGGGAATAAACGGGTTTGTAGGATTTGAGAATCATCCCAGCACCAGCAAGCCTTTGGCAATCATGATTTAAAATTGTTGGCATTTAGTTTCCTCGTGGGCAGGGGCCGGCGCCTGGCGCTTGCATTGCTGCTGGTCCTTCTTTTTCTAGCCGGCTCGATAGAACTCATTGCGCCGCGGCACGTCAGGGTGGGCGAGGAAGTCGAGGCGGTGGCGCTCGTGAACGGAGTGCAGGCGCCGGGAGAAATCACGGTGGTGTCTCCGGCAGGCGATTCGACATGCTATGCGAACGGGCATGCGAAATTCAACGCGAGCGGGGCGGGCACGTGGCTCGTGAGGTATTCTGATGTTGAGCGGAGGGTGGAGGTTGAGAACCGCTTGCCGGCCTATGCGGAGCCCCTTGCCTACGGTGCCTTTGCATTCGCAGCGCTCGCAATTGCATACTCGTTCTTTAGGGGTCGCAGGAAGCTGTTGGTCGAGAAGAGGTTTGAGGCCGGAACCGTAAGCATAGAGGTGCGGAACGCGGGCGAGGACTTGCTGGGCGTGCGCATTTCAGACCCCGTACCAGAGGATGCCGAACTCGACCTGCCGATGGGTGCGCGGCACGGCGCCAGGGAAAGCGCCGGGCCTGACGGAAGGAGGTGCGTGCGCTGGCACCTGCCGGTGCTGCGCGCAGGCGAACGCGTCGTGCTCGCCTACGGCATGAGGACTTCGGCGCGCGTGCTGCCAGGAGCAGAGGTGCGCGCCTCGCTCGGCCGCGAGGTGATTGCGGGGAGCGACGAGGTTCGAACCTGATTTGAAGAAAAAGTGCTGCTTTTTATACTTTGAACGCGCCAAGAAAGAAGCAAGTGGGGGGATGAAAATGGTTACTGTTGATGTACGGGAAGGAGCAGACCCGAGACTTGCGAGATGGATGCTGGCGCTCGATAGAGGTCATTCGTCGCCAGGCCCTGCAAAAACAGTTCTGATTGAAATGGCAGACGCAGGGGAGCCGATGGCAGTGGGACCGATCGTTAAGGCTGTGCTTAGTTTCAAGGATTCGAACCCGGAATTATCCCGCGAGGCCGCAGAGGCGCTGGCATTGCTGGCGATGCTGCATGACAGCACGCCAGTCCAAAAGCAGTTGAGATACGAAGCGATTGTGCCTCTGGGCAGCGGCTTGTGCAACTTCCAGGACCCGAAAGTCGTCGAGGCAGTCGCAACCGTACTTGAGAAAACACGCGATCCGCTGGCAGCGGAGTATTTGGTCAGGGCAGCGCAGAAAAAGAAGGAGTTGGAAACCGTACTAAGCGCGCTTTGGGAAATCGTAGGAAAATTTGACGCGGGATTTCAGACTCGCAGCAACCTTGAGGGCATTCGCGGCCGTTTGGAGAAGTTGAAGGCAGAGCTTGACGGCCAGGAAAACGAGCCGATGCGAAGAAAAGTTTCCGGGCTGTTGGACAGGATAAATGAAAGACTGGGAAGCGCGGTTCCATGCGACACGGCCTCGGACGCGGGCAGGCTCGCAAGGGAGATGACAGCACAGCAGTCGGGGGACCAGAAACTGAGGGCAGTAAGGCCCCGGCCTCCGATGCTAAATGCGCAACCGCAGGCAAACCACTAATCCTTCACCAAGAAAAGGAAGGCTATGAAGATTATGTTGGCCGTCACCAGTGCGAGCAGATGCGGAGTCAGGGGCGAGAGGTTCAGATAAGGGCTCTGGCCGAAGGCGATTGCCTGGAAGAGGATTACAGAGGCCAGCATCACCAATTTCGAGAAGAGAAGGTGAGTGTTGAAAATCAGGTAAATGGCAGCCACGGCAAGCAGAATCATGAGTGCGAAGGAGGAGGCGAGCACCAATGAGGAAGCGGTGAGGGAGGCGACGCGCATGAGGAACAGCATTATCGCCATTATGAGGAAAACGGTGGTTATGAGCTTGAAATTCACGTGAGGTGCGTGGGCCAGGTGCTCCTCACCGGTCTTCAAATCATCCCACTGGAAGAAGTTGCGCCCCATGAGGGGGCTTCTCGGCAAACTAATAAAAACGTAGCATAAAACGGTTATGGGGAATGCGTCATGGTGGACGAACATTTGATGCCGCTGGCTATTGCGGTGCTGGTAAGTTTCCTGCTGCTTAACGGATGCACGCAGGAAGGAGATGGAAAGGCAGCGGAAAGCCCGGATGGCCAGCAGGCCGCCATGCCAGCGCCTTCTCGCGAGGAGGCAATCCCGCTGGACGCAGTGAAAATCACTCCTGAGACCGACGCCTATGCGCCACTGATGCATTCCGGCGAGTACGAGGCGCCGGTGCCCGTGGCCGGCCGGGTCAATACTGCCGGGGCAGAGGACTCTCCCTTCGTGCTCCCGGACGGAAACACGCTTTACTTCTTCTTCACGCCCGACGTGCGGGTTCCGGCAGAGAAGCAGCTGCTCGACAAGGTCACAGGCATCTGGGTTTCGCGTAAAGAGGCTGACGGAAGCTGGGGCGAGCCCGAAAGGGTGCTGCTGCAGGATCCGGGCAAGCTCGCCCTGGACGGCTGCGAATTCGTGCAAGGGAACCGGATGTGGTTCTGCTCGGCGCGCGAGGGGTTTGACGGCATGAACTGGTTTACTGCCGAGCTCGTGGACGGGAAATGGGCCGGGTGGCAGAAGGATGACGAATTCAAGCCCGAGTACGAGGTGGGCGAACTGCACATAAGCTCCGATGGGAGCGAGCTCTATTTCCATTCCGCGCGCGCAGGAGGGAAGGGCGGTTATGATGTCTGGATGTCAAAAAAAGCCGGCGGGGAATGGCAGGAGCCGGTGAACTTGGAGGCAATCAACAGCGCCGAGAATGATGGGTGGCCTTACCTGAGCCAGGACGGGAAAGAGCTTTGGTTTCTGAGGACGTACATGGGTTCGCCGGCAGTTTACAGGTCGAAGCGCATTGACGGCGCGTGGCAGGAGCCGGAGCTCATGGTCTCGCAGTTCGCGGGAGAGCCGACGCTCGACGCTGAGGGCAACCTCTACTTCGTGCACCACTTCTACAAGGACGGGAAGATGCTTGAGGCCGACATCTACTTTGCCAAGAAGAAAAAATAGGTGCGGGGGCAAGGCGCGGGCGCGAACCAGGAAGTGCACCGGCTCGTGAAGCGGCTTTATGCGCCCTTCTTCTGCCGCCTACTTTTTAGCTGCAACTTCCTCGCTTGGCTCGTAAATGAGCACGCTGAAACGAAGGTTCAGATACTTCAGGAGCTCAACGGCGGGCGTGCTGCCATGGTGTTCCTGATTTGCAGAAGCCCAGCTGATTCTCACCTTGTCAACGTTGGCGGAAACGCCGGATATGACAAACTCCTCGGTCGATTTTTCGCCAGGACCGAATTCGAGGAGTCCACCACCATATTGTTCGTCTTTTGGAAGGCGACCGACGCGAACCTGCGCCGGGTCGTCTATAACCGTGGTGTAGCGGTGCGGACCGTCCTGCCTTAGCGAGTTTCCGTTATCAACCGCGAAAAAAAGATTGCCGTCATTTTGTGTTATTCCTTGCGCTTTCAAAACGGCTGGGAAGATCGGGAAGCGCAATTCTAAGCCGGCTGAGCTATAGACGAGATATTGCATGCCGCCATCCGTCATGAGAGGCACGTCAACGAGAGGATCTCTTGAAAAAGCAGTTTGCGTTCTTGTAATAATGTAGCCGAAATCCCTCGCAGCGGCATAGTTCGCGCCGCGCCAAGCAACTGAAAAAAGATGGGCTTCCAGGAGCGTGGGCAGATTCCGCCCATAGGTCATCATGGCTTCCAGCGGGGTGATGCCGCCCTTGCCGTGATTGGAATTCTCGACTGCCCTAAAGCATCCCGAACCATATCGCAATACGGTGCCTGGTGTTGTAGTCATCATAGAACTCACCCTCCCGCATGAAATTATGGGTTTTGAGGTATATAAACGTGAGTGCGGGGGGCAGGATTTCCAATTCTTTTCCGCAGGCGCTTTTCTTTCTAAGAAAAGGGCCTTTTTGGACCTGCGTAGGCGCTAAGCCAGCGGATCTTAAGTCCGCCCCATTTTCCGGGCTCTGGCACCCCCGCATCAGGAACCTACGGTTTCCGATACCTTCCCTTCTAACTTGCCTACGGTTCTTATTATCTCCCTTAACGGTGCGGCGGCTAATATTCCTTTGGGTTTCTGGTGGGGGTTTTTAAGGTTCGCAGGCCATATACTACTCTATTCCTTGGGCGAGTTTGTGGAAGGGCATAAGAAAATTCCGAAAAAAGCAGGACCAGACCCTACACCTACTGGAAATCCTCCCTACACGAGGCAGCTGAACAAGGATAATGTGCTGATGGCCATGGTGGCGGGCATACGCGCCGAGTTCAGGGAAGAGGTTTGGGGGCTGTATTCCAGGTCATTGAGTAGCAGGAACTTTGCGATTGAAACGGGAAAGGAGCTGACTGTGGAAATTCTCACTGAAAAAACAGAGATAACGGCCATTAAAAAAGTGCTGGCCATGGTGGGCGGCGTCGCGGATGTGGTTTCTTCCCTGGGGATAGAGCTCACGAGGGAGGATGCACATCTGATTGCAAAGGAGATTGTCGATGCGATGAAAAGCGCGCAGAACGAGGTCATTGAGGACCTTTTTTCTGGGAAAGAGAGGAGTTGCATAGAAGAAACGCTTCAGATAGCAAGACGCACGGAAACGATGAGGCGAGAGGACAGGATCAGGATCGAGTTTGAATTGACGGATAGATCACTGGATGGAAAGGCACAACTCAAGGTGGGCACGGCCATAGGGACTTTCATCCTCGTTGAACGGCAGGTGCTTACCGAACTTACGAACAGGCCCGCACTGGCCCTTCTTCTGGCGCCGCCGGGAATCTTTCCGTCCGCCTAGCCGTACATCGGCCCGAGGGTCGTGGCCTTCTTGTACTCCTCGTGCACGTCCTTGGCCTGGTCGAGAAGCTCCTTTACCTTGGACTCGATTTCCTTGCTCTGCTCGTTCAGCTCGCGGGTGTCAATCTTGATGTTGATTATCTTTGAGAGCGCATCCAAGACCATGGCCGCGCCTTTCGGGTCCATGTATTCCGCATGGGCCTCGGCCAGCAGCGAGATGGCGGGGAAACTGCGGGTGGCGCAATCGGCGAGCAGCAGGCCGCTCACGCCCGTGGTGACGCCCTCGCGTATCAGCTTCACGCCCTTGCGCTCGATCATGCGGCTCAGCTCGGGCAGGCTCGCTATGCCATAGACCTCGTCCTGCTCGCCCTTTATGTTGATGCCGCCCAGAGAAACGATCTGCCGCACCTTGTGCTTCTTCGCCCAGCCGAATATCTCCTGCGAAAGGGGATAGATGGTGTTCATGGGGACTATGAGCTCCGAAAAGAGGACCACGAGATTGTGCTTCTTAGACTGATACATGCGCGCGGGATGCAGGGGCATGTGATTGTGCACGGACGCGATGGGAGAGAATTTCTCGCTTGAGACGTAGCCCAGGAGGTCCATGCCGAGCTTCTCCACAAGATAGTTGGCGGAAATCGTGCCGACCAGCCCAATGCCGGGAAAACCTTCTATCAGATACGGGGACTTCAGGTTGTACTTCGAGGTTTCGATTATGCTCACGGTCATGAGCCGAGTTCGAGGCTCAGGTATTTTAAGCTATAGGCGGACGCGGGAAACTTAGGTGGCGCGACTATGAGCGGGCGGGGAATGGAGGCGGCGGAAGTGGGCTGGTCCGGCAAGGCGGGCGAGGAAGCGGGCGGGCGCGGCGGCGGGGCGGACGGCGAATTTGGTGTCTTATCCCGAAATAAGTTCCTCTCGTTAAATAAAATCATGAAAAAGCTTAAACAATGGCAGCTAGCGGAGATAATACACCTGCGCCTTTCTGGGAAAGGCGCCTACAAGATAGGCAGAAAGTA
>CABMJK010000059.1 GCA_902386535.1 Candidatus Burarchaeum australiense
AGGCATGGTCATCGAAACTATCAGGGGCAGCTAGATTAAAAAATGCGACGCCAATCCCTGGCTCACGCCAGCGGCACGAACCTGAAGAAAATCACGCAGGCAATCGGGATTGTGAGATTGTCGTCGAGGCGCTGGTCGAGGCTTTCGATGATTGAGGTGAGTAGGGAGAGGGGCAGGGCCGCGGGGCCGATGAAAACGCAGGAGGCGAGGCCCGTGATGAAAAACGCCACCGTGCCTTCCACGGTCTTCTTTTTGTTGTAGGGCAGCGGGTGCGTGCCCCATATTCCGGCCAGCGTCGAGATTGCGTCGGCTATTGCCAGAATGAAGATGGCGGCAGCCACGCCCGAGAAGCTGCTGATGAAGGTAAGTGCGATTATCGTGCCTACGACATACCAAAGAGCGCCCTGGGCCGGCGGCGCACTTTTTCGTTCCAAGGAGTCGATGAAGTAATCGGCCGGTGGAGTGCGCTTGCCCTTGGCCCTTCGGTCTATCACGATCAAAAGGTAGGTGAGAACCAGGAGCATGGCAGCCTGCACGTAAGCCAGGGCATCGGCGCGGGGCACGGGCAGCAAATACAATGCCAGCAGTATCGCAATGCCTATGCCCATGTGGATGGCCTTGCGCTTAAGCTCGAATTCAAACTCGTGGCGTTTCATTTGACGGGCCTCCAGTATCCGTAGTAGAGCCGCTCGGAGATGGCGTAAAGCACCATGCCCAGCACGATGCCAGCCACAACGTCGGAAAAGACATGGATGCCGAGATAAACGCGGGAAAGGGAAATGAACGCGCCGAGCAGGAGGAAAGGATAGAAGAACGCAGTTCCCACTGCCGAGAGCACGAAGATGCCGGCTATGGCGGCATGGCCACTTGGAAAGCCGGCGTCAGCGGGGCAGGGAATTTTTGCGGGCAGGCTTGTACAGGGCCGGGGGATTGCAAATGCCTGCTTGAGCGGGTCCAGAAGCACGAGGAGGAGGAAGCAGGCGATAAGAAGCGGAAAAATCTTGGGAAACTTGAATCTGGCCAGCAGCAGGAGAACCAGAGCCAATAGGAGAAAAGAAAGCAGCACATCATGGAATAAGAGGGAGGAGAAGGTCAGAAGGTCGTTGGTGAGCCCGGATAGGGCTGAAGTAATTACATCCACGGCAAATAATGGCAGGCCGAGACTTTTAAGAATATGGTGCGATGGATTGCCATGGAAATCCTGTTTTTAGGAACCCGGGGCTGGTATCCGAAGTACGGGCAGACGCCTTGCGTGCTCGTGCGAACTGACAAGGTGGACCTGATATTCGACGCGGGCACGGGCGCGGCCATGCTCAAGGACAAAATCAGGCTCGACCGCAGCACTCATATTTTCCTATCGCATTTCCACCTAGACCACACGGTGGGCCTTTGCTTCCTTTTGGGCGTTTTCAGAGGCAAGAAGCTGAAGATATGGGGCCAGCAAGGGGTTGAGAATATTGTGAAGGGCCTGCTAAGCCCGCCGTATTTCCCGGTGCCTGTGGAGAAGTGGCCGTTTGAGGTCGAGTTTGGGGAGATTGGCGGGACGGAGGAACTGATTGCCGACGCGCAAGTTTCCGCGCTGCCGCTCGAGCACAGCAACCCTTCAATCGGCTTCCGCGTGAAGTCGGAAGGGAAGACGCTGGCGTACGTAACGGATACGGGAAAGTGCGAGAATGCAGTGAAGCTGGCGCGCGGGGCGGACGTGCTCATCCACGAGGCGACTTACACTGAGAAGGGCTGGGGCAAGGGAGGCCACTCGACCGGCAAGATAGCGGGAGAGGTTGCCCGGGAGGCCGGGGCGAAGAAGCTTGTGCTTTTCCACCTGGATGCCGAGGCCGATGAGAAGTATCTGGCAACTATTCTCGCCGAGGCTAAAAGGGAATTTCCGAACAGCGTGCTGGCGAAGGACGGGATGGGGCTCAGGGTTTGAACGAATCAGCCATCTGCTCAGCAAGTGAGGGGCCAAGAACGCGGGATTTGCTTTTGGCGAGCGACTCGGCGTACACATATTCTGCCGGGAAAACGTCTTTCACTGGTTCGAGCTTTGCAACCAGCAACTTTGTAGTATCGCACGCCCGCCTGCCCGGAATCTGCTCAAGGACGTCGAGCATGGTTTGGAGCCTGACTGCGCGGAAGGCATTGCCCGACAATTTCGGCGCATTTGCCTGTTCAGAGGTTACGGGTCCGATGAAGCGGATCATGGGCAGTTCGCTCTGGGAAAACGCATGCAGCATATATTCGCGAACGTAGTTCGAGCACGCCGCACCATACGAAACTATTGCCTTCAAAATATCCTCGGCCGGAGGAACATTTTCCTCCGCGTGGCCCGCGCGCTTGCTGACCGCGAGAGTAAAGGCGCGTCCAACCTCTGTGCGCGTGATGTTTCCGGTAACGATACGCTGTGCAAACAGGCTCCAAGTTGCGGCTTCAAGAAAAGGACCGACTCCGCGCAAGGAAAATGGGCGGACTTGCTTCCTTGCTTGACGCGCATCGTATGTCGCAGCGTAAATCTGCGCATGGAGGACCATGCCCACGCCAGTTATAGGACTTCCGGAAACGGTCACAACATCACCGATTTTATTGCTCATTTTAGCTTTTTAAACCTTAAACGTCGAAGTCTGCACATGGACGAGAACGCCCACTGGGTGGAAAGGATTGCGGAGAAGGTGGCGGCAGAGAAGAAGCCGCCCTACATCGTGAACTCCGGCATGACGCCCAGCGGTCCCGTGCACCTGGGCACGCTCTGCGAGTTCCTCTACCCTGGCGCCATCCACGACTTCCTTTCGCGCAAGAGCAAATCCTCGTTCTTTTTCGTCGCCGACAATATGGATGCCTTCGACCGCGTGCCTGCCTCGGTGGCAGAGCATGCGAAGCAGCTGGAGCCCCATCTAGGAAAGCCGCTCTGCCGCGTGCCCGACCCGATGGGCTGCTGCAAGTCGCTGGGCGAGCATTTCCTCAAGGATGCCGAGGAGGCGATGGGGAAGTTTGCCTCGAAGCCGAAAATCCTGAGGGCAGAGGAATTGTACGCAGGGGGGAAGTACGACAAGTATGCGCTCATGTTCTTCGAGAAGCTGGATGAGGTGAAGAAGGCGGTTTACGAGAGCTCGCTGAGGAACGAGCTGCCGGGCTGGTGGAGCCCCATCATGCCGATTTGCAAGGAGTGCGGCAGGATTGCGACGACCCGGGTGACGAGCTTTGATTTCGCTGATGGCGGAAGCTACGAGTATGCGTGCGACAGGGCCCTGAAATACGTGAAGGGCTGCGGCTTCGGAGGGAAGGCGAAGCTGGAGGACCACGAGTACAAGATAACTTGGAGGCTGGACTGGCCCGCGAGGCAGCATTTCCTGGGCGTAAGCGTCGAGGGCGGCGGCATGGACCACTTCACGCGCGGGGGCTCGTGGGACACCGCGGTCTCCATTCATGAGAAGATTTTCAAATCCAAGCCTCCGGTCGGCTACAGGTTCGGGTTCGTGCTGCTGAAGGGCAAGAAATATTCCAAGTCCAAGGGCGAGGGCATGGGCGTTGCGGACCTGACCGAGCTCATCCCGCCCGAAGTGTTGAAATACGCGCTGCTCAGACCCGATGTGCAGGAGAACAAGGACATAGACACTAGCGGCGAGGCGATGCTGCGGCTGTGCGAGGACTATCTGGCTGCATCCAAACTCAGGCTGGATGCAGGGGCGGGCGCGGCAGGAGAGGCCGAACTCTCGCGCGCAGACAGGAAGCGGGCAGTGGCATTCGGCCTTTCCACCAAGACGCTGGCATTCACCACGTTCTCGGACGTGCTTTTGCTATACCAGCTTTACAAGGACTGGAAAAAGGTCGGCGAACTCAGCGACGGGAAGAGTGCCGAATATCTGAAGCCATACATCGAGAACTGGGTCGGGATGCAGTTCCTGCCCGAAGAATACGCATTCGAGTACGCGCCCCGCGAACTGAAGGGGAATGCCGGGCTGGTTGCCAAGTTTTCGGAGAAGCTGGATGGCAGGATGAAGGCCCTGGATGTTCACAATCTCGTGTTCGAAGTGGCCCGCGAGGCAGGCGAGAAGCCCGAAACGCTTTTCAAAGACATCTACGAGACCCTGATAAACAAGCCGAAGGGCCCGAAGCTCGGGAGGCTGGTCGAGGCCATCGGGGTTGCAAGGGTTAAAAGCAAGCTGCTCGAGCTTCATGGGAAGTGAAGTAAGGTGAAATGATGGTGGCCTACGGAAAAGAAATGACCGAATACCTGGAGAGGCTAAAGCCGCAAATAGAGGCCGAAATGGAAAAAACCATGCCCCGCGACAAGAGGCCAGCGGAAGTGTATTCGCTTCTGTGGGAAATCCTGGACAGGGGCGGGAAAAGGTTCAGGCCCGCAATCTGCCTGCTGGGGTGCGAGGCCGTTGGCGGAAACCCGAAAAATGCGATGCCGGCGGCAGTCGCCATAGAACTGTTCCACAACCTCACGCTAATCCACGACGACATCGAGGACAGCTCGCTGCTCAGGCGCGGAAAACCGTGCCTGCACATAGAGTACGGGATTCCGCTCGCGCTGAATGCGGGCGACGGGCTCTTCATGATGAACTGGAATGCGCTCCTCGACCTGAAGCTTCCGCCTGCGCGTATATTGACTGCGCAGCAGATTCTCGTGAACTCGTTTTCGCGGGTCATGGAAGGGCAGGGCACTGAGCTGAGCTGGCGCAGGGAAGAAAAATGGGATGTGAGCGAGAGGGATTACGCGGAGATGGTCAGCGGCAAGACCGGGGCACTCATTGGCGCGGCGTGCGAGGCCGGCGCCTACATTGGAGGAGGAAGCAGCAGGCAGTGTGAGGGGCTGAGGCATTTCGGAGAGAAAGTCGGAGTGGCGTTCCAGATACAGGATGACATTTTGAACCTCGTGGGCGAGGAAATCAAATACAAGAAGGAGATTGGCGGAGACATCAGCGAGGGAAAGCGGACTTTGATGGTCATTCACTGCCTCAAGACCGCAAGGCCGGAAGAGAGAAGGCGCCTGCTGGACATTCTTGCGAGCCAGACCTATGACAAGAAGAAACTAGATGAGGCGATTGCGATTCTGAAGAAGAACGGGTCCCTGGAGATGGCGAAGAGGTATGCGAATTCGCTGGCAGAGGGCGCGAAGAAGGAACTGAAGGTGCTTCCGAAGAGCGAGGCAAAGAAAAAGCTGGTCGAACTGGCTGATTTTCTGGTGGACAGGGAAGTATAGTTGGGCAGAAGGAGCGGACGCGGATTGAACAACTGCCAGGTCAGCTACTTGAACACGTTCTGATTGGGGAATACCTCGATGCCGCCCTTCCCGAATTTCACAGGGCATATCTTGCTGTTTATCGAGGTGCCGCGCATCTTGACGACTTCGAGCGCGTGGAGCCGGTAGTTCTGGCGCCGCATGTTGTAGAGATAGAGCACGGCATCGCTGAGGAAGTCAACCTTGAAGGTGGAATGCACGTCGCCCTGCACGTCGGTCGTGCTTTCCGAAGTCAGGAGGGAAGTGACATCCCAGCCGCGGAGCTTGTCCATGAGGCGCAGGAGCCCCTTCCGGGCCCTATGCTTGGAATCATAGGACATGATGATGGAAGTCACCGAGTCCAGGGCAAGGCGCTTGGCGCCGATGTCCTCGATTACCCCGTGAAGCGCGAGCTCCTGGTTCTGGAACTGGTCGACCTCGTGCGGCTGAAGGACCACTATCTGCAGCTTTTTCTTTTTCTCCAGCTCGGCCAGGTTCCAGCCGTAGCGCGCCATGTCCTCGAGGAGCGATTGCCGGGACTGCTCAAGCGACACGAACACGCCGGGCTCGCCGTAGTTCTTCGCGCCGTTGTAGAGGTATTGCATTGCGAGCGTGGTCTTTCCGCTGCCCGCGTCCCCGCTAAGGGTCACGACGCTGCGGGGCCTGAAACCGCCTTCAATGAGCGAGTCGAGGCCGGGAACGCCGGTTGGAACGCGCTCCGGCTTTTTGAAAGAGCTCGCAGCCATGGCGGATTTTCTTGCCATGCGCGTAAATTAATGTGGCACCTTTAAATCCTTTGCCATGAAATTTTCAGCAGTGATCATGTGGCCTTGCCCGAATCGAAATTGATACGCGGAGAGCTCGTCCTGCGGGACATGCAGCTCACGAGCGAGGTCAGGGTCACGCGAAATTCTCTCGTCCGCTGGCTGGCCCTGGCCATCGGCCTCATCTCGCCCAATGAGTCTAGAACCGCGGTCGTGGACACGCTGGATGCGCTGCTTTACTTCCAATTCAAGGGCGTCAGCCCCACGGTGCCCGAGCTCCTCGAGTGGCTGAACTCGAAGGACAGGAAGGTCAGCGAGAAAGCCCTGCGCTATCATTTGTGGCAACTGAAGAAAAACGGGTGGCTCGAAAGGTCGAAGGGAAAATACAGGTTCTTCGTTCCTCCGTTGGCTGACCGGCACGATGTGGCGGCCAGCATAGAGTCTGTGGTGCGAAGCAGGAGCGAGATATCGCTTGCAAAGGTGAAGGAAGCCCTGAAGTCGCTGAAGCAGGCCTACAAGTAGCTGATTTTAAAATATGCCGCAGGCCGGATTTGAACCAGCGACACTTCGGTCTCAGAACCAAGGTTCCGAGACCTCCTTTCGGAGACGAAACCAGGGCACTTCAGCCGAATGCTCTCCCAGGCTGAGCTACTGCGGCAGCGGCAGAAATTCAGGCGCTTATGCTTAATATAGCTTATGCATTACTTCATGTGATGCGACCAGCATTTGCAGTTGTGATTGTGCTGCTAGCCCTGGGTTTCTCGGGGTGCCTAGGCGGCAATGGCTCCCCGGACCTGACGGGCAATGTCTCGAACAGAACGAACGCAACGTTAAATGCAACTCCGCCTGCGCCTCAAAATAATTCCAATGTCACGCCCGAAGCGTGCCTGCGGCAGTGGACGCTGTGCCCGAGCGGAGAGCAGATCAAGACCAGGGACTGCATAGACGGCCACAAGATAACATACACGTGCAAACCCTACTGGAAGGCGCATAACAAAACCATTAGCGACATTCCCGGCCCGTACCTGTTCCTGGCAGACTACAAGTGCTACTGGGAAAACCGCGAGAAATTCGGCTATGGCGCAGGCTACAATCCTGCGAGCGTATGCGAAGGGCCGATAATGATGGGCTGGAAGGAGAGCTGCGACTGCGCGGGCTACGTGGACATCATGGAACGGGGAAAACTCGTGCGATGAGGTATTTAAAGTAGAAAAGGCATAAAGAAATGCTATGACGAGACGCGTGGCGCGTTTGAGTCCCGGACAAGTAGCCCTACCTGGTTTTGTGAGTTTCGGCCCTGGAGGGCAGACTGGTTTTGAGATAGAGGGAGGCCTGAAAAAAGGCAATGTCCGGAAAGAAGGCGGCAATCGCAACGACCAGGACTGGCGGTTCCGAGTTTACACGGATGATGTTGAAGCACGGCAGCCGGAACCTGCTCCGCAAGCGAAGGGGCCGGAGCTTGCTCAGGAAAAAGAAAAAAGGCCGAAAACGCAGGGTGCATCGGCATACGTGAAGTTCGAAGGCGAGCTGAAGGCCGCGCTCGAGTGTCTCGAGACGGCCATAGTGGCCCGCGCAAAAGAAATTTGCAGGAATGTGGAAGTTGGAACTGCGGCCGGCGCCATGCTTTTTGGAACGAAAAAGAAAGGATATCCGTTCAGGTTCCCGAACGGCAAGGTCATGGCGAAGCTGAGGGACGAGATTGAAGACTGGAAAAGCAAAACCACCCAGGACGATGCGCGGATAACCTGCGGCTATGCGCTTTTTGACGTTTCGGTCCTGGCATACCTTCTCGAGGCCCATGCCCTGCTGAAAGACGGCAGCATATCGCTGTTTCTTGAGCACAGCAGGCGGAAGCCGGGCGTGGAGAATATGGGCAGCTATTGGCCGCAGCACGCAAAGAAAGCCCGGGAGAGCAGGAAATATCAAGAGGCGGTGAAACTTGCAAAGGCCGCAGCGGAAACCGGCGGCATCGAGGCGCATCCGAAAATAAGGGAGCTGGTCGACTGCGCGCTCAAGAGACGCAAGGAGGGCCGCATGATAATCTACCCGGTCCTGAGCAACAGCAACATCAGCGGGCAGAGGGAGAGGCAGCAGGAACTTGCACTTGAGCTCAGGAATTGCCTTCATATTGTGATGAACGAGATGTGGGGGAAGGAAGCGCCCGGCATCGCGATCGTGAGCAGTCTTTCCGATGCTGTGGGCGGAACTGTAAGGGCGCAGATAATCATATCCACCGGCGCGATATTTGAGCAGAGCGAGATCCCGCTAGCAATAAGATGGGAGATGTTCTACAGCCCGCCGACGGGCGATATGCTGACGCTGCGCGGCAGAGGGCAGATAGAGGACCAGAGCAGGCCATACATTGCAGTTATCTATCACGAGTATGAAAAGAAAAATTAGTGGGCCCGCCCGGGTTTTCGCAGAGGTTTGAGGGTGACCGTCAGGGAGGCGAATTGTCGTGCCTCCCTACGTATCGAACCGGGAATCTTCGCCGTTCTTACATCTTTCCGCCAGCGCTTTTGCGCCGAAGGCGGAAAAGGGCTGTAAGGGCGACGTCATAGCCATTGTCCGCTTTGTGGGCAAGTTCTGATGGCTTGCCATCAGAGCATTAGACCACGGGCCCGTGGGTGCTTATTTGCATGCAAGCAGAAATAAAGCTATGCGCGGGCTCAGGCGATTTCCGAGGCGCTTCCTGACGCGAGCTTCCTCTTCCCGCCATAGTCGCTCCCGCTCGCGCGCCACCAGCTGTCGTAGCGCTCGTAAAGCTGCTCCTCGATGCCCTTGCTCCGTTTCATGGCCGCCAGCAGGTGCCTCTCGGTTATCACCGGAGCGTCCTCAAGCACGGCCAGGTCGCCGGCGACCTTAAGAATGCCGCTAAGGTCGCGGAGCCGCAGCGTGAGGGCGTTGCTCGCATCGTCTGTCTGCTTGGCGCGGCGCCGAGACTCCTCTATCATGAACTCGACCGCAGCCCTGTTCGCGTGCGGGATGCGGCCGTCCTTGCGTATCTCCTGCGCCACGAACTGCACCATCCTGTGCCTGTTCTTCTCGGTGTCCGGCATGTTGGTGTGCAGCAGCACCTCATAGCCATTGCCGAGAATGCGCGAGCGCAGGGGCGGGAGGAGCTGGTCCAAGTCGTTAGTGTTGAGCGCGCCGACGAATATGAAATCGCAGGGCACGCCCTCGACTTTCACGCTCGCGCCGGTGCTCGAGGCATTCCTGCCGGTTATCGGGAATTTCTTTTCCTGGATGGCGGTGAGCAGGTAGCGCTGCAGGTAGTTCAGGGTCGCGAGCTCGTCCACGAACAGCACGCCTTCATGGGACTCGTGCACAGCACCAGGTATTACGCGCAGGTAGGGCGCGGTGCCGATTTCGGGATGACCGCCGTAGGGGTCGTGCCGCACGTCTCCGAGCAGCTCGGTCTCGCTGGCACCTGTCGCCTGTATGAACGTAGGCCTGTCGAGCGGAACTATCACCTTGCGGGGGCGCTTGGCCTCCATGCGCTCGAGCGCGCGCAGCGAGCGGTGGTCGTACAATTTTATGAGCCCCTCTTCCGTGCGCTCGTAGACCACCGGCTCTTCCCTGCCGTCGGGGAAGCGGCGCGTGGTGTGCACGCGGTCCTCGCGCAGCTCGCCATGGTAGCCGAAAATCAGGTCGTCGAAGGGCGAGGTCTCCCTGCCCTGCTTGTCCGCGCCGCATGTTGGGCATGTGGGCATCGTGAAGGAACTCGAGTCCCCGCAGCGCCGGCACCTGAAGCCGAGCCGCTCCGCCACGAAGTGAGGCACGTCATTGGGCGAGAGAAGCCTGAAGGGGAATTTGTCGCGGAGCTTGTCGCCGGTCTCGCCGCGCTTCCTCACTTCGACTATCGGCCTCTCCGCATTTTCCGGATTGTGCAGCACCGAGATTTCCTGCTCGGGCCGCGGGATGAGGCAGGCGATTGCCTGCGCAATCATGCTCTTGCCCGTGCCTGGCGGGCCGACGAGGAGCAGGTTGCGCCGCTGCTTCGCGACAAGGTGCGCCACCTGGAGCACGTCGTCATGCCCGATTATTTTCTGCAAAGGATCAGTAGGAAGCTTGACCTGTGCCGTACTCCATGTCGCCATGGAAGTAGATGGAATATGATAATTATTTAACAGTTTAATTTGCGGCACAATTTGCGGCAGAAATTAGCGGCTGCTTGACGGCCGGTTAGCGGGAGGTAGTGAGGATGTGGGGGAGGCTCCAAAACATGCCCACGCCGCCAAGAACCATTGCAACGGCCGGGGCGGGACCGCTAAACATCCCGGTGATGGGAAGCAGCGGCAAATTTCCGCTTGCAGTCACCGCCACGGTGGCGGCTGCGTTCATCGTGCCCGCCATCAGTGGAGCAGCAGCCGAAGTCGTAGTTGCAGAATGGGCAACCGAAGCGCCGCTCGTAAGAAACCCGCCAGCGGCAGTGAGCGCGCTAAGGCCGAAAATGCCCCATCCGTTCCCGCTTAGCACAGACATGATTCACAATTGCGCGGACACCTTTATTTATATTTGCATGGCCCTGAGTTCGGCTCATGTACGAGTTTGAGGCTGCAAGAACGGGCATTGCAGTGCTTGGCACGGCGCTTGCGACATATTACGACCTCACGCACAACCGCAACGTGCCGGACTGGCTGACGTTCGGGATGCTCGGCATCGGTTCGCTTGCGGTGCTCGCGGGCCTTGCGGCCACGGGCTTTGCAGGCTGGCAGGAGATTGCGGTTTCTGCCGTGCTGCCCGCGCTCATCGTGCTGTCCGGCGGCTACCTGCTTTACAGGGCAGGGCAGCTCGGGGGCGCCGATGTGCTGGTATTCGCGGCCATTGCATTGCTGATGCCGCAGGCTCCGGCAGGACTCTGGCCAGCGGCAAACTACGCCGTGCCGGTCCCGCTGCCGTTCGTGTTTTCGCTTTTCCTCGCTTCGGGCATCCTGTTTGGCATCTGGACCTTCCTGCGCTTCCTCGCGCCCTGCATAAGGGCGCTGATGAAAGGCAAGGTCAAACTGGAGAATGAGCAGAAGCTGGCCATCGGGCTTTTTGCTCTGATAGACATCATACTTGCCTGGTTCACACTTTCGAGCCAGACGCCCCTTCCATTCATGAACATCTGGCTGGTGCTTTTGCTGGTTGCCAGCGTGTTCGCGGTTTTCTTCTACGTGTTCAAGTCATTCATAGCTGAAGAGTTCCTCATAAGGCGCGTGAGCGTGAAGGAAATGGACGAAGAGGACGTGCTGGCCATCGAGGAGATGAACCCGGTGCTCGTGAAGAAGTACGGATTGCAGAAGCTGCTTACGCGCAAGGAGATTGAGAAGCTCAGGAAACTGCCCCTGAAGAAGTTCCCGGTTTACAAGAACATGCCGGCGTTCATGCCCTACGTGCTCGCCGCCCTGGTTTTAAGTCTGCTGCTCGGCGACCCGATGGCGCTGGTGCTATATTCGGTTTAGTGCCCCAGAAGATAGAATCCCAGCAGCGCCCCGACCACGGAGCACGCAATATTCGTTGTCGCCTTGTTGCCTATGCCACGCACCTCGAGCACGCCGACTATGGTGTCAGCAATGGAGCCAGCCAGTCCGATGAAAGAAATCACGAGCGCATCCCAGGCAGTCGTGCCGGGAAAGAGGAAGTATGCTGAGGCTCCGATGAGGATGCCGCCATCCCAGCTTGCAAGCGTGCCAAGGAGGCTGACCGCGCCCGAAGTTCCGAAGCGCACGCGGTTGAAGCGCGGAAGGGCAAAGGGCTGGCCGCCCAGCACGCCGATTTCAGAGGCGAACTTGTCGGCCATGATGGCTGCTACTGAGCCGATGTAAGCCCACTTAGCAGCCGGGTTGAACACATAGAGAACCGCGCAGAGAGTGGGCACGAGCCCGTTTGCGAGCACATTCTCCCAGCCGCGCTCGTACTCGTAAATCGTGAGCTCGCGCTTCCTGTCATAGCCGTAGCGCGTCACGAGGCCCCCGGCTATGAGGAAGATGAGGAGCAGCGCAACGAAGGCATAAGCCAGCGGGCCGGTGAAATAGACTATCACGGCTGCGAAAATCAGGGCAAGCAGGAAACCGACAGGGTTGAGGGAGAAAATTTTCATTGTTTTCGCTCCGCAAAAGGGTTCTGCAGGCCCAAACCGTCAATCACGATGGTATTTGAACCATCATCTATCAAAACCTTTTTGTCCGTGAATTGCTCGATCAGCCAGGCGTTTGTTCGCATATGGGAGGTCACTTTGGGGGCCCGCAAGCTCGAACGGCCTTCCGCCAAGACCATGAAAATCATCAGCTGGTCCGCAAGATGCTCGTCAACCGCCGCATTGCTCGAAATCAACGCATCTAGCGCTAGCGCAGCCTCCTCGCCCACGATTTCTGCTGATTTTCCTATTTTTCCCAGCGAGCTCGACCCCAGAGGAGAGGTTCGAGGCGCCGGCGCTCCTTGAGAGCCCGAAACAAACACTGCCCACACGGTTACGGCCGAGCCAGGGCAGGCCGCAGGCGCCGAGTCTATCCGAAGGTCGGCTTGGGGAAAACTCCTGCGCACGGTGTCGGCCTGGCGCTGGGCGACGTGAGGCGGCAAGTTGGAGGTGCAGGAAATGCCGGTTATGGTTTTGAGCTCACCGCGTTTGAGAAGTTCGGTTGGCTGGAGGCGCTGGCAGGGCAGCACTTCGAGCACGACTTCGCCGGCACCTTTTGGATACCAGCCATAGCGTGAGAGCGAGGCTGATGCTCGGGCACCCATGGAAGCGAGAGATGGAAGGAGAACGTGGGCAAAATAGTCGAAAGTCGGGGCAAAAGGCACGTGCGTGCCGCCGCGCAGCGTGATTGTTGTAGGACCGGGAGCGAAAAGAAGGGCTGGAAGAAGGGTTTGGGCCACCAAAGTGACTGCGCCGGCAGTGCCGACCGCGAAAGAGAACTTGCCGCTGCGCAACTTGCCGGGCGAGAAGGAAAGCGAGGTGGAGCCGAGGCTTGCACCTTCCGTTTTGGCTCCGCAAAGCTCGGAGAGTGCGAGGATGCCGGCCAGGTGCTGTGCCTGAAGGCCTGGCTTGGGCCGGTTGGCACGGATTTTGACGACCCGGAAAGGCTTTCCGAGGAGGCACGAGAGCGCGGAAGCGCTGCGGAGAATCTGGCCGCCGCCCTCCAAAGTGCCGCCATCCAGCTCGAGCATGCCAGAATAGCGGAAAAATAGTTATTAAATCAAATGCCCAAAAAATCGCTCGTGGTCCTGTTTGGAAGGGTGATTTTGGTGAGGAGCGTGCTTCTCATTGTGATTGCCCTCTGCATTGCAATAGTGATAGAAAGCAACGACAGGACAGTAAGGGCGCTGGCTGCTGCAGCCGCAATAGTGATTGAGATCATCAGAGATGCCATGCTGGCAGGCAGCACGTGGAAAAGCGCGGTAGAGGCGACTGCTGGCAAGAGGAATGCAGAAAATGGTCTTCACAGTAAGGGTGGTAAAAATTAGGCCAGCGCGCGAAGCGCTGGCAAGGCGACCAGTTTCTGCCCGAAGGCAGCTTTCAGAAGACGACTAACGTTAGGTATTGGGTCTGGCCATATTATAAACCTTTGCATTATTGGTGAGAGAGATGGACGAAAACGCAGGAAACTTAGGGCTCGAAAACAAGAAAAACGAGCTCATTGAACGCGCAAAGCAGCTAGATAGGATAATTTATGGCAAATCTTGCGAAAAGAAGGCATTGGAGAGTGTTTTGGGCGGAAAAATGCAGGGCACCTCGGCAGGCAGGCTGAGGGAGGACGTCGAGGCCCTGGAGTTCAAGATAGCCACGGAAGCCTACACCCTGGACAAGGAGCGGGCGCTGCTCAAGGACATCAAAAAGAAGAAAGAGCAGCTGGCGGAGGCGGTGGATACGTCTCGGAAGTATTCGAGACTCCGCTATCTGGGCGAGGGCATAGTGATTCTGCAAAAACAGAGGGAAGACCTGGAGAAGGAGATCCAGACCGCGAAGGCGGAGATAATCAAGACGCGAAGGAAGGAGGAAGGGCAGCACTTCAAGCAGGAGAAGACCAGGAAAGTGGTGGAAAAGCACGAGCAGTACAAGAAGGAGATGGAGCAGTACCGGGGGGCGAAGCCCGAGAGCCTGGAATTGGGGGACATTGCGGTCATAAGGCGCAAGAAGGAGGGAGAAGGTTGAGGACAATTAGGGCAACCCTCATAGATGCCGATTACATTACCAAAGAGGGAAACCCCATAATTCGGCTGATTTTGAAGAAGAAGCGCTTTTTCAGGCTTTACGACGACGCGTTCGAGCCCTACTTCTACCTAGACTGCGAGGACCGGAAGGCGGGAGAGAAGGCGGTGCTCGAGATTTCGGTTGCGGACATGCGGGGGGAAAAGGTCGGCGTAAAGCGGGTCGAGGAAGTGGAACTGATGGCCATGGGGAAGAAAAAGGCCATGCTGAAGGTCGTTTGCCGCCATCCGGGCCATGTGCCCCTGCTGAGAGACAGGATTGTAAAGCTCGGCAGGATTTACGAGTATGACATACCTTTTGCGCGCCGCTACCTGATGGACCGGAAGATTTCGCCGTTTGACGAAGTCGAGGCGGAGTGCGCGGGCAAGCTCATCAAGGCGGTGAAGAAGGTCGGGGAAGGGAGCGCGGAGCTGCGGACCGCGGCATTTGACATCGAGACCTACAACCCGCGGGGCGAGCCGGATGCCACAAGAGACCCGGTCGTGATGATAAGCCATGCGAACGGGAAGGGCCAGGTAATCACCTCCCGGGAGGTGAAGGGCGCGGACTTCGTCAACCGCGTGAAGGGCGAGCGCGAGATGATAGACGCGTTTTGCGCCTACCTGAAGGAAAAGGACGTGGAAGTGCTGGTTGGCTACAATTCATCGGTCTTCGACCTCCCCTACCTCAAGACGCGGGCTCAGAAGACCGGCACGAAGCTGGTGCTGGGCAGGGACGGGAGCGATTTTTCGGTCAAGAAGCGCGGGCTGAACGAGGTGGCGCGCATCATCGGAAGAATCCACGTGGACCTCTACTTTGTCACGAGGTTCCTTGGCATCATTGGGGCCATAAAGACGCCTCAATACACGCTCAAGGAAACCTATGCGGAGATTATGGGGAAGCCGAAGGAGAAGACGATAAGCAAACTCGACGTCTGGAAGCTTTGGGATGACGAAAAGGGCAGGCAGGAGCTGGCGGACTACTCGCTGAACGATGCGGTGGCCACTAAGGAGCTCGCCGACAGGCTGATACCCATGGAAGTCGAGCTGTCGCGCATCTGCGGGGCCACGCTGTTCGACATCGTGGGCGCCACCGCGAGCCAGCTCGTGGAGATGCTACTGATGCGGCGCTCGGGCGAGAAAGGTATGCTCATACCGAACAGGCCGGGCGAGGACGAGATGCGGGGCCGCATGGAGCCGGTCAAGGGAGCCTATGTGAAGATGCCGCAGGCCGGCATCTACGACAACCTCGCGGTTCTGGACTTCCGCGGGCTGTATCCCTCGCTGATCTGCGCCTACAACATAGATCCGTTCACGCTGGTGAAGAAGGAGAAGGGCGCGGAGAAAGACGGGAAGGCGGAGAAGGGAAGGGGCGCGCGAGAGGAGGGCGAGCAAGAGGGCGGGGAGGAAAAGGACGTTTATGTTTCGCCGGCCGGCCACGCGTTCAGCAAAAGCAGGAAGGGAATCGTGCCTGCGGTGTTGGAGGAGATATTGGATAAGAGGGCGGAAGTGAAGAAAGAGCTCAGGAAGTGGGAGACAAAACCAGACAGTTCAGAGTACAGGCAGCTATACGCGATCTCGCAGGCGTTGAAGGTGATAGCAAACTAATAATATGGCTATTTGCTGTAAGAGAGGTCGAGATGGTATTCGAGAGAGGCGGGGGAGAGTACGACTGCCTGGGGCAGGCAGTACATACAGGACATGGAGCAGCGGGCGGAGAAGGCAGGCTTCAAGGTGCTGTACATGGACACCGACTCGCTTTTCCTGGAGCTGGGCGGGAAGAAGAAGGAGGACGTGCGGAAGTTTTTGGACGAGGTCAACAAGTCGCTGCCCGGCAAGATGGAGCTCGAACTCGAAGGATTCTATCCGCGCGGAGTGTTCGTGATGAAAAAGGGCGGGGCGAAGACCGGAACGGGAGAAAAATCCCAGGGCGCGAAAAAGAAATACGCCCTGTTGAGTGAGGATGGGCGGATAAAGATACGCGGATTCGAATTGGTAAGGAGGGATTGGAGCAAGATTGCCAAGGACACGCAGATGGCAGTGCTGCAGGCAATCCTGAAGGATGGCAGCAAGGAGAAGGCAGTGGCGATTGTGAAGAAGAACATTGACGAGCTGATGAGCGGGAAGGCAAAGATGGAGGATTTGGTGATTTATACGAGGCTGAGGAAAGGGGAGGGGAATTACGATGTAATCAGCCCCGAAGTCTCGGCCGTGAGGAAGGCGAAGGCAAGGGGCATGAAGGTTGAGGAAAGGGGCCTCATAGGCTACGTGATAACCAAGAAGGGCAAGAGCGTGTCCGACAAGGCCCAGCTCGTGGAGCTGGCCGAGGACTATGATGCAAACTATTATGTGGACAGGCAGATACTTCCTTCGGTGATGAAGATTCTGGGGGAACTGGGGTGCGACGAGGACGAGTTGAAGTCGCTGGGAAAGCAGACGACGCTGGGGAAATGGTAGGTTGAATTTGGGTCGGAAACGGTGCTGGGAAAAAGACAGAATTTCAAAGCCGGTGGACGTCATGGGCATAAGATTTGTTCTGGTTGACCTCGACAGGACGCTTTTCCCGTCGCTAGAGTTCGCGAAAGACGCGAGGATGACGGCGCTGCGGGCGATGAAAAAAGAGGGAATGAAGGCGAGCGTGGCCAAGGCATATGTTGAGCTGATGAAAGTCGTGGAGGAAATGGGCCCGAACCACGCAGACCATTTTGGTGAGCTGCTGGCAAGACTGGGCGAAAGGAAGGAAGGCAGCGCGAAAATCATCGCTGCAGGAGTTTTCGCCTATCATCGGGCAAAAACCAGGATAAAGCCGTTCCCGGAGGCCGGCCGGGCGCTTGCGCGCATGCGGCGGGAGGGCCTGAAGCTCTACGTTGCCAGTGAGGGGCGGTCGGTGAAGCAGTGGGACAAGATTTTGAGAATGCACGTGCAGGAATATTTCGACGGTGCATTCATATCGGAAGAACTTGGGGTGGAGAAGGGACGGAAATTCTATGCAAAGATTGCGAGGAAACTGGGCGTGAGGCCGGGCGAGGTGCTCATGATAGGAGACAAGATGGACAGGGATGTCGAGCCGGCCAGGAAGGCGGGAATGCGGGCAATTTTTCTGGACAGGAAGAAGAAAACTGGGGGAAAGAAGCGAGACGTGGCGAAAAACCTTCTCGAGGCTGCGGAGATTTCAATCGACAGCATGTGATAATTACGTGGGGTTGATTTTGTGGAGATGGAAAAAGATGTGCTTGAGAAATATGTGAAGGCAGGGGCGATTGCAGGCAAAGCAGTGAGGACTGGAATAACCATGATAAAGCCCGGTGTGAGGCTGCTGGAAGTTGCCGAGAAGGTCGAGCAAATAGTCATGGAGGAAGGCGCGCGATGCGCATTTCCGGTCAATATTTCGATTAATGAGGATGCGGCACATTATACACCTGCATTTGGAGATGAACGCGTGTTCGGGGAAATGGACATCGTGAAGTTGGATGTAGGTGCGCATGTTAATGGATACATCGGAGACACGGCACTGTGCGTGGACCTTTCCGGCGAGCGCGGGAAGCTGGTCGAGGCCAGTGCAGCCGCGCTCGAAGCAGCCATTGCCAGCATAAAGCCAGGCGTGACTGCGGTCGAAGTGGGCGGGGCCATCGAGGATGAGATAAGGGGGAGGGGTTTCAAGCCGATAGAAAATTTGACCGGGCATCATGTGGAGTGCTACGAACTTCACGCGGATGGCGAGATACCGAATGTGAGGCGGGGCGCCAAAACTCTGCTGGAGGAAGGTCAAGTATATGCGATTGAGCCGTTTGCAACCGACGGGGCGGGGAGCATTGCGGAGGGCGAGTTCGTCGAGATATTCTGCTTCAACGAGCCGGTTCCGGTAAGGATGCGGGAGAGCCGGCGGGCGATGATGTTCATAGAGAAGCAATACGGCACGCTGCCGTTCGCGGAACGGTGGCTTAGGCGCGAGTTCAAATCCAAGCTCCTTCTCGAGGCCGCACTGCGCGAGCTCGTGGTCTCGGGGGCACTTAGGCAGTATCCTGTGCTGACCGAGGTAAAGAAAGGCATGGTGTCGCAGGCAGAGCATACGATTCTGGTGGAGAAGGACGGAGCGAGGGTGCTGACGAAATAGCTTGCCTGCCTAGGGGTAATTGAGCCCGGGTATCCGCACGTCCGTTTCAAGAGCAGTATTTATTGCAAGTTCGTAACCCGCATTTGCATGCCGTGCAACTCCGCTTCCGGGGTCATTGGTCAAAACGCGTAGCAGCCGCTCTGCGCGCGCCGGAGTTCCATCTGCCACGATAACCAGGCCGGAGTGCTGCGACAGCCCGATTCCGACTCCGCCGCCCTGATGGATGGAAACCCACGAGGCCCCACCACTTGCACTTAGCAGGGCATTGAGAAGCGCCCAGTCAGCCACGATATCGCTGCCGTCACGCATGCCCTCGGTCTCGCGGTTTGGAGAGGCGACCGAACCAGTGTCTAGGTGGTCGCGGCCTATAACTATAGGTCCCTTGACCGCACCGCTGGCGACCAATTCGTTGATTTTAAGGCCGAATGCTGCGCGGTCGCCCTGTCCCAGCCAGCAGATGCGTGTGGGAAGACCTAGATTCAGCGGTATCTTTGCCTGCGCCTTTTGAATCCAGCGGTGAAGGGCCTTGTCTTCCGGGAACATTTCCAGCAGCGCCGCATCTATTGTCAAGATATCCTTAGGATCACCTGAGATGGCAGCCCACCTGAAAGGACCTTTGCCCTGGCAGAAAAGCGGCCGCACATATGCAGGAACAAAGCCAGGATAGCCGAAAGAGCCGTCTTCCTTGCGAACGCCCTTGGCGCCGGCTTTTTCGGCCTGCCC
Source organism: Candidatus Burarchaeum australiense (assembly GCA_902386535.1). Classification (GTDB taxonomy): domain Archaea; phylum Micrarchaeota; class Micrarchaeia; order Burarchaeales; family Burarchaeaceae; genus Burarchaeum; species Burarchaeum australiense. Next base: position 18,995 of record CABMJK010000059.1, read on the forward strand.
CCGCAGATTGTTCCCATAGTCGAAGCAAATCGCACCGGCCTCCTGCATCGCAAGAATCGCCTCTACGTGCGCCTTTATTGACTCCAGCGCACGGCGCTTGTACTCTGCAGGATTGCTTTCCTTCAGTGCGAGCACATCTTCCAACATTTCTCCCTGTTTGCAAGTAGGCACGTAGCTCATGAGCTCATGGGCTGAGGTCTGGTCGGTCACGACGTCAGGAATTATCCCGCGTCGCACAAGTTCGGGCGCCACGTCTGCGATGTTTCCAACGAGGCCGACCGAAAGCGGCGTGCCTGCCTCTTGCGCTTCCTTGCACCATCGCAGCGCCTCGTTTAAATCACCCGTCATCCTGTCGCAGTAGCCCTCCTTCACTTTTCGCGCGATGCGGTCATCTATGACTTCAACGTCAAGAAGCACGCCTTCATTCATCGTAACTGCGTGGGGCTGGGCGCCACTCATCGCGCCCATGCCGCCGGTGAGCACCAGTCTGCCTTTGAGCGAGCCGCCGAAGTGCTGCCTGGAAAGTTCGGCGAAAGTTTCGTAGGTTCCCTGCAGGATGCCCTGCGTACCGATGTAAATCCAGCTGCCTGCGGTCATTTGACCATACATCATCAGGCCCATGCGGTCCAGCTTGTCAAAGTTCTCCTGCGTCGCCCAGGCAGGCACCAGGTTGGAGTTTGCAATCAGGATGCGGGGCGAATGTTCCCACGTCCTGAACATGGCAACCGGCGCGCCGGATTGCACCAGAAGCGTCTCGTCAGGCTTCAAAACTTGCAAACATTCGAGGATGGTGCACAACTCGTCCCAGTTTCGTGCAGCACGGCCGGTGCCGCCATAAACGACCAGTTCGCCCGAGTTCAACGCGACCCGCGGGTCCAGGTTGTTAAGCAACATGCGGAACGCCGCCTTGGCATCGACGCAATCGAAGCGGAATTTGCCGGCGTCAAAGTCGGCTATCAGACCCAATATGTCTGGCTTGGCCTCATAGTACATTGGCCGCACGCGTTGCTGTAACAAATCCTCTATGGGCCTGGCGTGCCGTTCAATATACCGCTGTGCCGGATTGGATGAAGAATTGCCGCCCTGTTGCGCAGAAGGAGGCCGAATCTGAACGTAAGAAGAATTGCTGGGTGTGTTTCCCATGCCGATTTTTTACTCATTCAAGATATTTAAAGCTTTTTCAGAGGTATCAGAAGGCACGCAGACATTGCGCCGTGTAGTGGGTATAAATAGCGCTGTGCCCACTAATCCAACGCGGGCTCGTGTGGTAACCTGGATAACCGGCGAGGCTTCGGAATCAGGAACCAAGGTTCCCGATACCCTCCTTTTCGTTCGGAGGTCTGATGCAGACACCTCGAGACGCGGGTTCAAATCCCGTCGAGCCCGCTGAGTAAGATTATAAAGAAGTTCGAGAAGAAAGGAGGGTTAACGCAAGGAGACCTTGGTCCCCTGCGAGCGGGGTAGGGTAGTCTGGAGTGCCCGCTGGGCTCATAACCCAGAGACCGGTGGTTCAAATCCACTCCCCGCTATTTTTCTATTCCTTTTCGTCAACGGATTCTTTTTCCAGGCCGTCGTCTTGCTCCGGTCTCTCTTCTTTCTCCTCGCCTTCTTCATTTTCCGAGCCGGCATCCTTCTTGGATTGCGGCGGAGGCTCGGGGAACTCCAGCTCATGCGGCTGGACCTGCGGGGCCTGGGGCGGTGCTTCCTTCTGCGCTTCGGCCTGGGGCGGCGCCTGCGGAGATTCTTCTTTTTTCACGTTCAGTTTGGCCATGAGTGCTTCCAACGCAGAGGCAACGCCCACGCCATTTTCGGTCAATTTTACACGTTTCTCGCGCCCGGACCGGACGACTTCGACCAGACCTTCACTTACGAAGACTGCGACGAGATTTGAAGCATGGACAAAAGACATGGAGCAGGCGCGCGCAAGACCCGACACGGTATTTTGGGTTTCCGGAGAGCGTAGCGCAAGCAAAAGGCGCGCGGGCTTTTCCTTGAGCAGAAACGCCGAATCCATGACGTTACTTTCTGCACCAGTAATTTAAGCTTTTGACGGCATACGACGGTCATGCTGGATATTGGGATTTGCGGGAAGCCGAATAGCGGCAAGTCCACGTTCTTTAGCGCAGCCACGACCGTGGACGTGCCCATAGCCAATTACCCGTTTACGACCATAAAGGCGAACCGCGGCATGGCCTACGTGAGGTCGGTGTGCCCCTGCACCAAGATGGGCGTGAAGTGCAATCCAAGGAACTCCAAGTGTGTGGACGGAACGCGCCTGGTGCCCACGACAGTCATTGACGTGGCCGGCCTGGTTCCTGGCGCGCATGAGGGAAAGGGGTTGGGCAACAAGTTCCTGGATGACCTGAGGAACGCAAGTGCGATAATACAGGTGGTGGATGCCAGCGGCACTACCGACCTGGAAGGGAAGGTTGTGGAAAACTTCGAGCCGCGCAAGGAAGTGGAAATGCTTGAGGAGGAAATATCCTACTGGATGGCGGACATCATTAAGAGAGGAATCGGACCGCGAAGAACCACGGATGCCGAAGGGCTTGCGGCGCTGATGAGCGGGCTGGGAATCGCAAAATGGCAGGTGGTGAGCGCCTGCAATGCCCTTGAACGCGAGCACGACGTAATCGAATTCGAGAATGATGCTGAAATCCAGGCCTTTGCCAAGGAACTGCGGCGCATCGCAAAGCCGATTTTGCTGGCTGCCAACAAGATGGACCTGCCCGGCGCGCGGAGAAACTTCGATGAACTTTCAAAAGAGTTCGGAGCTGAGAGGGTGATCGCCTGCTATGCAGATGGCGAGCTGGCGCTGCGGCGCGCGGAAAAGGCCGGACTAATCAAATATGTTCCTGGCGCGGCAGAATTTGAGATTTTGGGCGCAGATGCGCGGCGGGGGGCGGCGTTGGAGAAAATCAAGGCAACCATGAAATCCATTGGAGGAACGGGCGTACAGGAAGCAATTGACAAGACTGCTTTCGGGCTTCTCGGGCTCATCACAGTATACCCTGTGGAAGACGAGGCGCGGCTGGCAGACCATCACGGAAACATTTTACCGGACGCGTTTTTGATCAAGGAGGGAAGCACGCCATTGGACCTGGCACGGGAAATACACACGGACCTTGCTGAAAAATTTATATGTGCGATTGACGTTAAGAAGGGAATGGAGGTGGGAAAGGACCACGTCCTGACTGACGGCGACATCATCCGGATTGTAAAAGGGAGGTAGAGCCCATGGTGGAATTACGAACAGCGCTGATGGCAGTTGTAGTTTTGGTGATACTTGGGGCCGTATATGTGGTCTGGCAGGGACAGGTAGGAGGGGGAGGAATCATGGGTCCGACCAAGAATGCCACGGCCATATTGCTTCTGGGGGCGGAAAACGCGGCAAAAACGACGACATATGTGATGGAGAGCACGGCGAGCACGAACGGGGCCACGCCAATATACGCAAACGTAACGGTAAGCGGACTCCGGGCAAGAGTGGATTTGATCGATGCCTCCGAGGTGCTGAGGGTCGCATACCTCCTTCCAGAAGGAAACTTCGTGTGCCTGCCCGAGAGGGACGCCTGCGTCGAAGTGGCCAGCAACACCTCGTCCTCAGAACTGAGAAACATCATGATCTACGCGCGCTCGCAGGTGGTAAACGTGAACGTGACGAAGGTGCGCGAGTGGGTTTTAAGGGGAATAATCGCCGAGGCGAATTACACCAACAGCGAAGTGATTGCAGGCAGGCCCTGTGAGGGCATCACATACCGCATTCACCTGGACCTGATGAGCGGGAGCGACTTGCGGGGAACGGGCTATGACCCCTCGGTGGCGCCATACGTGATCCAGACCATTAATGAATGCCTGGACGAGGAAACTGGTTTCGCGCTCCACTATTTCAGCAACAACTCGCTGCTCGGGCAGCAAACCCTTTTCACGCTCAACGTCACGTCACTCGATTCGAAAGTGACTACGGCAGAAACGGACTTCGCCCCGAAAGAGAAGAAGGTCGGTGAAGCAGAATTCATTGCGCTTGACGCGGAAGAAGTCGACAGGAAGAGCTGCCTGGGCTTGCCCGATGAAGAAAAACGAAACACATGCCTGGAGCAGAAGGCGTGGGAACTGCGCAGCACGGACTACTGCGACTTCATCGAATCGCAGGCGGCGCTGGATAGGTGCTACATGCTGTTTGTGCCGATTTTGAAGGACGTAAAGCTTTGCGAAAAAATCGTGACGCTGAAGGATGACTGCTACTACGAGCTGGGCATAGGGCTTGGAAACGCCACGCTTTGCGACACCGTGAAGGACGTCCAGAAGAAGGCGCTTTGCAATGTCGTGCTGGGAGAGAACCCGGTGGCCTGCCTCGGCCTCGCGCAAGCAGACAACTGCGCATCCGCCATTGCAGAGAGGACGGGCAACGTCACCATCTGCGCGCAAATAGTCAACGCGACGCTCCGAAAAAACTGTGTTGGCGAGTGAGATGGTAAAGCTAAGCGCCACGGCAAAGGAAGCCATAGAACGGGGCAAGATCGAAGTCAAGGTGTGGAGGGCAGGAGCGCTTCAGAATGTGGAGTTGATTGCCACGCGCCTCCCGATTGGCGGCGCGAATTATCTGATTTTGAGCACGCCCCGGATGATAGATCTGGCAGAACTGGTGCGCATCGCCGAAGAGATCGGGCTGCCTATTTCTGCAGGTAATGGAAAGGTTTATCCAAAAGGCAAAGGCGCGTCGGATTTTGTCGGGCTTTAGGTGGGCGCGGAGCCGTAGCCGCCCGCAGCGCAGGCGTCAGACCCCGCACTTCCGGTAATTTTCTTGTTTTGTAAGTTGTAAGTAAGTAGTAAGTAATAAATATGTAACTATAGTTACATAGTACGACGTAGCAACTAGTGATTTTGTGATTTTATACTGCTTTGACTTAAAAGCAAAAAATGCGCGAGACTACAATCGCCTGAAGCGAAAGTTTTACTATCATTTGAACAAGTCCAGCCTTGCCAGCGCGCCCTGGAAGACGAAATCCGTGCTGGCAATACCAAATAGCCTGGCGCGCACCGCGGACGCCTTCTTCAGGCAGTGGCGCGGCTCTATTGAAGTTCACAAAATCTGGGTGGCCCGGGCAAAAGAGCTGGACTAGGCCTGCAAATCTTGAACGGGGGGTATGACAGCCTGGGCATCTTCTCCACCAGATCAACCCCTTCTCTATGCCCTTCCCTCTCACTGCTCCGCTAGCCCTTTCAAAAACCGAAAACACGGGATTTCCGGAATAGCGGAACTGCGCCCCCTCACTGCAGGGGTGGATTCGGGCCTGTCTGCTTCGTGACCATTATCACATCCTCCACCGTCTTCACGTACTTGTAAAGGATGCTCTTCTCCCGCAATATTCTCTTGGCGTCTTCCCTCGACATGGAGGCAAGAGGCTCCGTCAGTATCCTTACGACTTCCCCACGCTCCAGGTCAACAACTACTTCCTGCGCCTTTCCCAGGAACTTGCCTTCGTCGTTGTAGATGTCCATGCCGTAGAGGCGTGACACGCGAATCGTCATCTGATCACCCGCGCCTATTATGGCCTGACGCTTTAAAAACCTATCCTTCCAAATCCAATCGGGCCCGTCAGTTCCAACTTGCGGCGAGATTATGATTTATACCTTCGATAGGTTTGAGGACTTCCAGGAAAAGGCCCGCGAGCTGGGCATCACGAGCGACCTGGAAAAGCTGCGCTCCCTCGACATCCTATTCTACGAGCAATATCCTTCCTACCTGCTTTTCAGCCTCGTAGCTTTCGAGAGCGGCATCAACAAGATCACCATTCTGACCAAGGATAGCGCACTCATCTATCCTTCAATGCTCCTGGAGAGCAGCCGGTTCATGAAAATTGCCGTAAAAGGACCCTACGGCGAAAGCACGCTCGCGGCCTACACCGTGCTGAAAAAGGTTTCCGAAAACTACGAGAACTACTTCGAAGCCATCAACCGCGAAATTAGCCGCGTCACCACGTCGCCCGCGGCCGAAAAGTTAGAGGCCCTCACCCGCCGCCTTCGCCGTCTGCAGGATATCGTGGACGACTTCTTTGCCCTACTCATTCGCCTTAAGGAACGCGAAGTCCCATTTGTAGATACTAACAAAATCGGCTATGACTTCGACATTCTACTCGCCCGCATGCGGCACCTGGCCCACCGCTGTTCGGGCTCTGCACGGGAACTCACCCGTCTTTATACGCTCACCGAAATGCGCGCAACTACGGACCTGAACCGGCGCCTCGAGAGCCTGACCGAGGTGATGAAGAAGCTGACCGCCATCACCGTCATCCTGATGATCCCCACAATTATCACTTCCCATTACGGCATGAACTTCAAATACATGCCCGAGCTTACGGACCCTCACGGCTACCTGTTTGCCACGCTCG
>CABMJK010000060.1 GCA_902386535.1 Candidatus Burarchaeum australiense
ATCGTCTCGCTTTCGCTGGGCTGGTTTTTATTATAAACTGAAAAAAAGGAGCGCTTTATTCAAGCGAAATCTTCACGTGCACGGTGTCCGGCACCTTGACGCGCATGATTTGCCTTAGTGTCCTTTCATCGCCGGCCACGTCAATGATGCGCTTGTAGATGCGCATCTCCCAGCTTTCGTAAGTGTCAGACCCGTCGCCACAGGGCGTCCTGCGGGTGGAAACCTTCAGTCTCTTGGTCGGAAGCGGCACAGGCCCGCGCACTTCGACTCCCGTGCCCTTCGCGATCTCGCGAATCTGCCTGCAAACGTCGTCCAGCTCCTTGGAATTCTTTCCAACAAGCTTAATGCGCGCTTTACCCATAGATATCAACCTATTTGTTCCCGTCTCAAGGGCGGGAACGCCGCTTCCTGAGAAAACTCAAGTCAACCAAGCGTTTTACGCCGTTTTCTTCACCACGTCCAATACGACTCCGGCAGCCACGGTCTGCCCCATGTCGCGGATGGCAAACCTCCCGAGCTGCGGGAATTCGCTGAATTTCTCAATCACAATCGCCCTGGTCGGCTTGACCTTTACGATGGCCACGTCGCCGGTCTTTATGAAATCAGGGTTCTTCTGGAGTGTTGCGCCCGTCTTCGGGTCCTTCTTCTCCAATATGTCTGTGATCGTGCACGCAATCTGAGCGGTGTGTATGTGGAACACAGGGGTGTATGAGCCCTTCGGTATCGCGGTCGGGTGGTCGAGCACGACTATCTGCGCCGTGAACTCCTGCGCCACCGTTGGCGGGTTGCTCGCGAGGCCCACCACCTCGCCTCTCCTCACGTCCTTCTTGTCAACGCCCTTCACGTTGAAGCCGACGTTGTCTCCAGGCACGGCCTGGGTGAGCTGCTGGTGGTGCATCTCAATGCTCTTCACCTCTCCCTTTGCGCCCGAAGGCATGAAGACGACCGAGTCGCCGACCTTCAGGATTCCCGTCTCGACCCTGCCGACGGGCACCGTGCCGTGGCCGGTAATCGTGAACACGTCCTGCACGGGCAGCCTGAGCGGCTTGTCCGTCGGCTTCTTCGGCACGGTGAGCGTGTCGAATGCCTCGACGAGGCTCGGGCCGGTATACCACGGCGTCTTGTCAGGGCTCTTCTTGGCTATGTTTGTTCCTTCATAAGCAGATATTGGCACGAAGGCCACGGTGTCCATCTTGAACCCGACGTTCTTGAGAACGGTCGTAAGCTGGCTCTTGATGTCCTCGTACTTCACGCGGTCATAGCCCACGGCGTCCATCTTGTTGACCGCAACAATCAGCTGCTGAATTCCCAGCACCTTGGCCAGGAAGGCGTGCTCCTTTGTCTGCGGCTGTATTCCCTCCTTCGCGGCGCACACGAGCACCGCGGCGTCGGCCTGGCTTGCGCCCGTAATCATGTTCTTGACGAAGTCCTTGTGGCCCGGCGCGTCTATGATGGTGAAGTAGTACTTCGGAGTCTGGAAGTCCTTGTGCGAGATGTCGATGGTCACTCCGCGCTCCCTCTCCTCCTTGAGCGTGTCCATTGTGAACGCGAACTCGAAGGTCGGTTTGCCTACGCGCTCCGCCTCCTCCTTCAGCTTCCTGAGCTCCTGCTCGCTCAGTGCGCCGGTATCATACAATATGCGGCCCACCGTAGTCGATTTGCCGTGATCCACGTGACCTATGAAAACCAAGTTCAAATGTTCTTTTTCTGCCATCCTATCACCTCGAATTCAACTTCCAATTCCGTCTGGGATAACTCCGCCTAAGCAAGAGTGGGCTATATAGGCAAGTTCTCTTTTTTAAGCCTTTCCCTCGACCCGTACTCCCCCAATTTATTCCCGTAAACACTTATAAAGGTTTTCTAACGTCGGAAAGCCTACTTTAGGGGCGCAGATTCTGAAAAAACAAAGAAAAAGTAAAGCCGAAGCGCCTATTTCTTCATTGGGCCTTCGGACCCTGCGATTTTGGCGGCAGCACGCATTGCCACGAACCTGTTCCAGTTTTCAGTACCGCCCAGCCCCACCCTTATGAACGGCTCGCCCGGTTTGAACGGAACTATCTGACTTGTCTCAGAGCTGTTCTTTTCCTGCTGCGGACCTTTTTCCTGTTGAACTTCTTTCAATGCCATTTTCTCTACACCTCGCCTCCATTGGTGCGCCACAGCGTATTTAAATATTCCGCGATAAATGCAACAAATACAACTGAATTTGTTCCAGATAGGACATACGGGGAAAAAGAGGCGCAACATGGCGAAAGAATCGATAGCAAAGCAGGTTTCCGCCCTGCTCGACACTGACTATTACACCAAACGGGCCCTGCTAATGGGCATAGCCAACGCGAGCGCGGTGGCGCAGATGCTGAGGCGCGAGCACATGCCCCGCGCGAGCTTCGTGGCCATCAAGGCGGCGGTCAACAGGTACGTCGAGGCGCAGGAGGACTACGAGGCCTCGCCCGACCTGCGCAACGTGCTCTCGAAGACGAAGACCAGCATAACCAGCGGAGTGTCAGTAATACACATCAGCCCGCGCTTCAGGCACCTGCTCAAGCTTGGCCCCATTTACGAGGAGGCGAGCGAGTTCGCGGTCATAAACTCGGAAAACGCCATCACGGTGATGGTGGACGACGAGCTGGCGGATGACGTGCTCAAGCTCATAGGAAAGGCGAACGTGATGAGCATCGAGCGCGACAACAGCGTCGTGCTCCTGAAATCGCCCTCGAAAATCGAGACCACGCCGGGCTTCGTGGCCTTTGTCTCCGACCTGCTCGCGCGCTACGGGATAAACATGCGCGAGTATTATTCCTGCTACACCGACACGATTTTCGTGCTCTCGAAGCGCGATGCGGTGCGGGCCTACGAGATTTTCGAGTCCCTGAGCTAGAGGCCGAACTCCTCGCGGCTGAATATGCCCTGCTTCTTGGTCATCAGCAGCTTCCCTTTCTTGAACTCGAATGAGAACGAGTGCACCTCGGTGGGCGTTATGATGTGGATGTCCTTGCCGCTTACCTTCGCAATCACATCCACGGCTATCTGCATCGAAACCTCGGCCTTCACGTCCTGCTCTCCCTCGATGAAGGCCCCGAGGAACGCGAACTTCCTGTCATAGGCCCTGGCGTTGAGAATCCTTATGAACTCCATCGACCTTTCCAGGTCATTGTAGACCAGCATGCTGTTCAGCAGGTGGATGACCACCAGGCCGCACTTCCTGCTGTCCACGTGCTCGCTTATGGCCAGAGAAAGTTCGGTGAGGTTTCCCGGGTCCTGCACGTACTTCACGTTCTTGCTGTCGCCCGCCCTGGCGCCCGACTTGAGCGTTATGAGGTCTACGAAGAGGAACCGGTCGAGATAGGGTCTTATATCAATGTCATACTCCTTGAACATCCCCACTGCCTTTTCATACGAATAGTCCGTCGACACCCACACTACGCACTCCTTCTTGTTGTTCCTTAGCGCGTCGAAGGCAAAATAGAAGCACAATCTTTCAACGGCGCTCGAAAGCTTGCCCGAAAGCAGGACTCCCTTTCCGGCAAACACCTCGCGGAGCCTGTTGAAGTCGCCGGGCTTGATCTCCATGAATGCCTATCTGCACGACTGTTTAAATAATTATGTCGCCGATTCCCCTGCATGGCATTCCGCGTCGGCCTCTTCTGGCTCTTCATCTTCTTTGCCCTCGGAATCCTGCTGGGCGCGGGCTTCATCATCTTTGCCTCCACCAACCTGCCCCCCTCTGCCGCGCCGTCCCTCTCCCCTTCCGCTTCCACCTGCCCCGCAATCACCGCCATATTCTCGCCCGGAGGCCAGGACGAAATCGTCCCGCTCATAGGCTCGGCCTCCTCCTCGCTCGACGTCGAGATGTACGTGTTCAGCTACCAGCTCCTGGCCGACGAGCTCATCAGCGCGCAGGCGCGGGGCGTAAGTGTGCGCGTGCTGCTCGAGCCCGCGCTCTCGGGCGACAATGCGAACCTCAAGATGGCCGAAACACTCCGCGACGGCGGCGTAGATGTGAGGTGGGCCGACCCCTCGCGCACGAACCACGCCAAATTCCTGATAATCGACGGCAAGCGCGTGCTGGTCGGTTCTCACAACTGGAGCTGGCACGCCATGAACACCAACCGCGAGGCGAGCGTCCTCGTGGAGGATGCGGCGACCGTAAGCGAGTTCGGGCGGGCCTTCGAACAGGATTGGGGCGCGGCGTATGCTAATAATACATAAATTCAAAAGGGAGTCCGTGCAAAAGTAACCATGTTTTTCGGAGCCCCGTAGTGTAGTGGCCAAGCACGGCAGGCTTTGGACCTGTTGGCGGAGGTTCGAATCCTCCCGGGGCTATCTGTCTTTGGCGTGGTGCGGTTGCAAGAGATGCAAGAGAAATGATGGACGTAAAACAGGGTGCAAAAAACATCCCTCCTTGGCTACTTGCAGTCCTGTTCTTCTGCGCCCTGATCCTTTTCACCTATCCACTTGCCCGCGGTTCCACGATAGTCTCGAACGTCGGAGATGACAAGCCTTACCTGACTGGCTCCTATTACCTTGCCCACTTCCATGACTTCAGCGCCGAAGAAAAATGGAACTATTTCTACTTTCACATCCACAAGCCGATGATAATCTCGTTGACCGCACTCCTCCACTGGTCCGGCCTTTCCTCCTACTGGTTCGTCCTTCCCTTCATCTTCTACATCCTCGGCGGCGTCTTCCTCTTCCTCTTCCTTGAGGACAAAATCAAAAGCAAAATCGTGCTGCTCGGAACGGTGCTCATCCTTCTTTTCAACGGCATATGGATGTACTTCGGCATGCACCTTTTGCCCGACATCCCGCTTGCGACCTCGCTGCTGGCCATGCTTTATTTCCTGGACAAAAGCGTCAGGCCGGAAGGCGGGTTCTCCAGGAACCATTGGCATCTGACGGCCCTTCTCTGCGCCATCGCGGCCCTTTTCAGAATCGAAGTCCTCCCGGTATTCCTCGTGCCGCTGCTCTACTACGGCTACATAAAATACCGCAGGAAGGGAACGCCCTGCATGAACGTCCTCAGAGAAATGGCGCGCGACAAAGAAGTGCAGCGCTTCATCCTCATTTTCTTCCTCGCCATTGTCCTTTTCTATTTCATCTACCTCTACCTGATAGAAAAGACCACCAACTTCCTGGATTATCCCGGCATACTGTTCAAGCAAGTCTCGCGGGTGCGCGATGAAACGCTGGCCATAGGCGCGAACAAGGGCCAGCTCCTCTATCCCCTTTCCGAAACCATCCTCTCCTTCACCATCCTGCCCTTCATCGTCTCATTGGCCGGCCTGGGCCTGCTCATAAAGAACAGGGAAAAGGTCCTTTATCCGAGCGCGATTTTATTCGTGGGCCTGCTGCTCGAGAACAGCCTCCTGACGCTCTTTTACCACGGCGAGCAACGATACGTGACCCGCCTTTTCCCGCTGCTGGCCATATTCCTGGCATATTTTGTCGACAATCTCCTGAGAACAAGATTCCTGAAATCCAAGCCCCTCAAAGTCATAGTTTCCATCCTTCTCATGCTACTACTGCTCTTCTCCTCTTTCTTCCTGGTTCACCGGGGCCTGGGGCCGGACCAGCTGATAATGGGCTATCTCAATCCGATGCTGACCAGCGTTCATCCGGGCCCCGTGGCGTTATCCTGGGACCTCAACGTTGCTGCTGGCAACGGCTACCTCTTTGTAAGGGACTCCATACGGATGACCGGCAACATGTCTTATGAGCGGCTATTCGTCAACACGGATCCCTCCCCTTTTGCCGAATACGTCAAAGTCATCGATAATAAGCAGGTGCTCCAGCTGAACCAAAGCTCCCTGGGGCAGGTCAGGGCATCGGACCTGATAGTGGTCCTGCGTCTCAAAAACGCGCTCAACATTACCGCCATAAACCACGGGTATTATTCCAACTACAACATGCACGTCTACATCCTTAACCCGGAACAGCTCGCCAGGGCCGCGCAGGCCTATCCGGAAATCCTGGAGGACTGGCACATGCCGCCTCTTTCCGCCGAGGAGTATCATGCCCGGGCGTTTGAAAAAGTGCAGAAGGGCGACTATGCGGGCGCGATACTCGACCTTGACCGGGCCATCGAGCTGAAGTCAAACTTCTCGGATGCATACACCAACCGGGGCGGAGCAAACGCGATGCTTGAAAACTACACCGGCGCCATGGAGGACTTCAACAAGGCCCTCGAGCTGGATCCGGAAAACGTGGATGCCTACTACGACCGCGGCTTGCTTGAGGGCATGCTCGGCGACAACGCCGGCGCCAAGGAAGACCTCGACAAGGCGCACGCGCTGAACTCTTCATACATGGACTATGATGCCATGAACCAGGAGCTCCAGAAAAACGCAAATCGGCGGGGCTAGGCGCAGGATTACTTGATTTTCTTTTTCCCAATCTTCCACAGGTAGTCGAAAAAGCGCCTGAAGCTCGCAGCTATTTCTTCGTTTTTTATCTTGATGATGGCGGTCTTCATCAATATCGCCACGTTATCTCCGTAAATATCAAACCCCACCGAAGAGCGGTAAACGTCGGGCACAAAGCGGACATCCGTGAATTTGAATCTCTTTGCTCTTTCTGCTATCTTTCTGTCAGATTCCACGAATATTATCTTAGTCGGCGCCATGCCCTGCGTTATTTTATGCGGCGTCTTTTCCAAAAAATCCCATATCTGGCATTCAAAGCCAGACGTCGATATGGCATAAACCGTTTTTGCCGTCTTCGCCTCGTCGTCCATCAAAAATTTAACGCCGTTTTCCCCGACCAGCAGCTGAACCTCGGGCACCTTCGCCTCCCTTTCCATACCTTTAAATTCCTGGATGGTCTCCCCGAGAAGCTCCTGCTTCTTGCCAAGCTCGCCAATAATAGCGTCTATTTCCGCAGCTTGGAACACCTGCACTTTGTTAAGCATATACTGGCTGACAAATCCCCTTTTTTCCAGCCTGTTCAGCGAATCATACACATTGCGCCTGTGGATGCCCGTCCTTCTTTCGACCTCGCCGGCTTTCAGCGGCCCAAAGCGCGCCAGAGCAAGGTATATCCTGGCGTCATTCCTCGTCAGGCCAATCAGCTGCAAACCTTCCTCGTTCATGCGCCCACCCGTTATCCTTGCTGTGGTTACTATATCGCCACACATATATAAATAGCGCGGATGGCATAAAGATTAACTAATTCTGAGGGGTGGTTTTGTGGGGTGCACAACAGTCTGTCCCGGCTGCGAGTCCAAGAAAACGGCCGATACGCGCATAAGCAAAAGCACTAGAGACTGGTTTTCCAAGGCATCTGTCAAGTATGGTTGTCCGGAGAACTTCTTAAAATTCCTGGATGGCTATAAGCCCGACAAACGACCTGTCATAACCTGGTTCAATAATTTCTTCTACAATTTCCTAAGTGATAAAAAACAAGCGGCCATCCGGGACGCAGAGATGCTGGCGCAACCAGAGACCATTCGGGGCGCAAAGGTACTGGCACTGATTGAAGTACTGAAAAGCACCGATGACCTTGCCCAACAGACGCGTGCCGGAACTTCTCTGTTAGGCTTTTTTTGCGAACCCAAGCTGGAATCGATAGTGACGGACGCAGTGGGCAACAATGAAGCGCATGCGGATTTGATCCTCGGTTCAATAGGCGTACTGAGCCCGGAAAAGATTCTGGCCACGAAGAAATTAGAGGCTGATGCTGCGGTTGAATACGCAAGGTCGCTGTCCCATGCCTGGGGCGGGCCCTGTAATGACGTTGAGGGTGTAAGTACTGCAATACGAAGAACCAAAGAGGCCTACGGCGTAGACGGGGCGGTGGACGTTGCAATAGAGCTAGGCGCCAAGTTGACGGCCCTTAAGCTTATGGTGGCCGATGCCAGAGAGCATCCAGCCGATTCATTAAGATTGGAAAAAGCAGACGCGTATGCTTCCGCCCTAATCAACGACCCTGATTTTAGATATGTTGGCGGTCCTGGGTCTCATTATCAACCTGATCAGACATTATATGATTTATTGGAAGTTTTCAACCTTCAGTATAGTCTTTTTGCCAATGATACGCATAATGTGCGGGCCAGAAACATCGCAATTTCCAAAGCAGTTCTTTTGGAAAAAATGAAACGTTGGGACGCTGCCGCTGAAACCTGGAATTGTGCCGCCGATCATTTTGGAGATGAACGGAGCGTAGTCAAAATACTGGAAAAAGGCCTGATAGCCGTGGACAAGGCTCTCGAAGTACGTCGCTACATGGTAACCAATCATCCAGCTCTTGTTAACGGAATAGTCAATGATGATCCAGATACTGCCTTGACTTGGGCAAACCCGTCTGGCGAGGCACAGCTCAATGACCTGAAAACCAGCCTTCTAAACCGCCTGCATGCGGGCGCGTAAAAGCTCCAACAGGGCTGTGGCGGGTTTTCGGTGATTTAATGGGCCGTCGGCGCTGACGAAACCGTCATTTCTCCAGATGCACCAGCCTGGTCGGGTACGGAATCGTAATCTTGTACTTCCTGAACGCCTTCTCAACTTCCTTCACAATCGCGCCGCGCGCGGGATACTGCGCCATGTAGTCATTGACCTGCACGATTACCGCGTACTCAATGCCCGAGTCAAGGAATGCATTCGCGCGCACTACGGGAGAAAAGTTCTTGTCGAAAACACCCTCATTCTTGATGGCCTCCCTTACCGCCTCGGTCAGCGCCTTCTCCACCTTCTCAACGGGGTCATCATAGGATGCACTCAGCTTCAGCGACACGACCATGGGGCTCGAAGGCTGCGTGGTGTTCGTAATCTCGCTTTCGGCCAGCCTGGCATTCGGCACAATCAGCACGTTGTTGTTCGGCAGGCGGATGCGCGTCGAGCGCCATCCTATTTCCTCCACCACGCCGCCCTTCTCCGGGTCGTTGTCTATCATTATGAACTGCCCGACCCTGAAGGGCTTGTCGGCGAGGATGTGCATGCCCGCAAAAAGGTTGCTCAGGGTTCCCTGTAGTGCAAGGGCGACCGCCAGGCCCGCAACACCCAGCCCCGCCAGCAGGGGGGCGATCTGGATGCCCATCCTGTCCAGCATTATCATGGCCGCTACGGCGTAAATGATAAGACCTACCGTCTTCTTTACAAAAGAGAACAGCTCCTTCTTCTTTCCCTTCGTCGAAGACTGGAGCTCCTCGTCATACCACCCTATCACGCTTCCGCTCAGGCGGTTCAGCGCCCAGGCGCCGAGCGCTATGCCGATGTAGACCAGCAGCTCGTGCAGCGGATAATCCATCACCACCGCATTCGGGAAGAAGTTGACACTCATTAGCACGAAAGAGATGAACAGGATGAGCGGCGTCATCACCGACTTTACTGCCATTATGAGATGATCATCAAGCGTGTTTGCGGTCTTGCCCGTTATTCTAGTGCCTATGCGCAGAAGCAGTTCGGCGATAATCCTGAGGCCCAGCGCAAGTACGATGAAATAGACGATTCCTTCCAGAATAGAAGCCGTGACGCTGTCGTAAGGCACCAAGCTGGTTATCCATTCGTGCAGCACAAAACTCACCTCAATAGGCCTTCGCGGCCCAGACCGCGGTGCCGGCCTTTCCGCAGGCAATGCACTTGCCCTTCTCCATCTTGCCGTGCTCCGTTCCCATTATCGCGGCTCCGCCCTCAACCTCGACCTTCTCGGCGCACTTCTCCTCGTCGCACCAGCCAATCTTGACGAACCCGCCCTTCTCCGCCATCAGTTCCTTCAGCTCCTTCAGGGTTTTCGCGCTCCGCAGGTTGTCCTGCAGGTGCTTTGTCGCCTTCTCGAACAGCCGCGCGTCCTGCGCCTTCAGCATGGCATGGACTTCCTCTACCGCCTTCTCCTCCTCCACCACCTTCTTCTCGCCGTCCCGCGTGACCAGCACCAGTTTTTTCGCCGCCAAATCCCGGGGCCCTATCTCGACGTGCATCGGCACGCCGCGGGACTCCCAATGGTAATACTTCTCGCCCGGCCGGATGTCCCTGTCGTCCACGCGCGTCCTCACTCCTTTTGCGGCCAGAATGTCGGCCACGGCCTTGCACTTCGTGAGAATCGCCTCCTTGCCCTCGCCGAAGAATACGGGCACGACCACTGCCTGGATGGGAGCTACCGTCGAGGGCAGCACGATGCCCTTGTCATCCCCGTGCACCGCTATCAACGAGGAGAGGCACCGCATGCTTATGCCGTAGCACGTCTGGAACACTTCCTTCATCTGGCCATGAACGTCGGAGTAGGTTATGTCGTACACCTTCGAGAACTTGCTTCCAAGATTGTGGACCGTGCCTGCCTGCAGCGTTTTCCCGTCGGGCATCAGCACGTCAAAGGCCATGGAATACACTGCGCCCGGGAACGTGTCGTGGGGCGGCCTTTTCAGAATCATGACCGGGATGGCGAGCATGTCAAAGAACTGCTTGTAGATGTGGGCCCCCTGGCAAACCTGCTGCTCGCAGTCCTCTTCGGTCGCGTGCACGGTGTGGGCCTCGTTCCAATACACTTCCCTTCCCCGTATCAGCGGCTTCGTCGCCTTGGTCTCGTGCCTGTAAACGCAAACGGTCTGGTGGACGCGGAGGGGCAGGTCGGCGTGCGAGCGCACCCAGAGCGAGAACATCGGGTACATGATTGTCTCGGAGGTCGGCCTCAGGGCGAGCTTCCTCTCGAGCTTTTCCTCGCCGCCGTGGGTGACCCAGAGCACGTCGCCCCCGAACCCCTTGATGTGCTCCGCCTCCTTTCCGAACTGGTCCTCGGGGACCAGCAGCGGGAAATAGGTCTGGTCATGGCCCGTCGAGTTCAGCATGCCCTCGAGCTGGCTGAAGCACAGGCGCATTATCTTGAAGCCCCAGGGCTTGTAGACCGGCATGCCCTTTACCTGGTAGCGGATATCCACGATGTCGCAGGCGTCGATGACCTCGTTATACCACTCGGAGAAGTTGGACTTCGGTATTTTCATCGGCTTAAAATTGGGTTCGACTTATTTATTACTATCGGTATATGCTATTTCATGGCAGGCACAGAGTGGTATACGGACTTCGTGGACCCGGGCTACGGGCCCTCGGCCTCGGACCTCGTCGCGCTCTTCTATTTCGAGCCCGCGGCAGGCATCAGCGGGGAAGAAGCCGCCGGCCGCATCGCATCCGAAAGCTCGACGGGCACGTGGACCACTCTCTTCAAGCTGCCGCCGCGCATGAAAAAGCTGATGGCAAAGGCCTACGAAATACGCGGCAATTACGTGAAAGTCGCCTATCCGCTCGACCTCTGGGAAGAGGGCAACGCCCCGCAGCTGCTGAGCGGCATTGCCGGCAACATCTTCGGCATGAAGGCGCTCAGGAACCTGCGCCTGCTCGACGTTTCCTTCCCCCGCAAATACCTTTCCTCTTTTCCCGGCCCGCGCCACGGCATGGCCGGCATACGCTCCATTATGAAAGTTCCAAGGCGGCCCCTTTTCGGCGCGGTGCCCAAGCCCAAGGTCGGCTTCACGGCGGCCGAGCACGCGCAAATGGGCTTTGAAACCTGGATGGGCGGATTTGACTTGGTTAAGGATGACGAGAATCTCACTTCGCAGAACTTCAACCGGTTCGAAGAGCGCGTCAAGTTGATGACCAAGCTGCGCGACAAAGCAGAACGCGAGACTGGTGAGAAGAAAGATGCGCTCATCAACATCACTTCCGAAACATGCGAGATGATGAAGCGCGCGAAGCTGCTGCACGACAATGGCTGGCGCTTTGCCATGATTGACGTTGTCGTGGCTGGAACCGCGGCCACCCAGACCCTGCGCGAAGTTCTGGGCGACTACGGCATGGCCATTCACGCACACCGTGCCATGCACGCCGCGTTCGACCGCAACCCGAAGCACGGCATGACAATGCACTTCCTCGCCAAGCTCATGCGCCTCGTCGGCGTTGACGAGATGCATGCAGGCACCGCGGTGGGCAAGCTGGTGGGCGGCGTGAGCGAAGTCCAGCTCAACGCGGCGGTCCTCCGCGGGCGCCAGGTCAAGCCAGTGGCAAACCAGCTGCTTGCACAGGACTGGGGCAGCATAAAGCCCGCCTTCCCGGTTTCCTCGGGCGGCCTTCATCCCGGTCTCATACCTCAGGTGATGCATATCCTCGGCACCGAGTGCGTGATACTCGTGAGCGGCGGCATCCACGGCCACCCGAAGGGCACGCGCGCCGGCGCCATAGCCACCATGCAGGCCGTGGAGGCCGCGATGGACGGGATAAGCCTCGGCGACTATGCCCGCACGCATCCCCAACTCGCGCAGGCGCTCGAGAAGTGGGGCGCGATGAGGCCGAGATGATTCGGAAATTATGCCGAAATAAGGCAATGTCCTATTTGTAACACTATTTGTTCTTTCTGTAACATTTATCGCGCAAGCTTTATATTCCGCGGCCGCAGCAGCAGAAGGCATGAACAAAAAGAAAGGAAAGCCGCAGCTCCTGTGGGGCTCGGGCTACAAAAACATAGGCCAGCAGGCAATCGACTTCTGCGCCAGCGGGGACTGGGAAGCCGACCTTGCCCTGTTTGAGGCCGAGTTGGCCGCCAGCAAGGCCCATGTGAAAATGCTGCACAGTCAGAAACTCATCAGCGGCAAAGACGCCAAAGGAATGCTGATCGCACTCGCAAAACTCGAAAAAGCCGGCGCGAAAGCGCTCGAGCCCGCAGAGGACATCCACACCTCCTTCGACATTTTCCTGAACAAGCACGCCCAGGCGGGCAATTTCCGCCTTGCGCTGAGCCGCAACGACCAGGTCGTGACCTCCGAGCACGTTTTCCTGCAGGCGAAGGCAAAAGCATTTTCGTCACAGCTGCAGCTGCTTGCGAAAGTTCTTGCAAAAAAGTCGCTGAAGACAAGTGGCGCGGTGATGGCGGGCTACACGCACCACCAGCAGGCCCTGCCCACCACCTTTGGACATCTCATGCTTGCTTTTGCCTATGCCTTCCAGCGCGATGCCAAGAAGTTTGAGGCATGGCCTGACCTGCACGATTCCTGCGAGCTCGGCGCAGGCACGAGCTTTGGTACAACCCTGCCAATCGACGCGCAAAAGACTGCGAAGCTGCTCGGCTTTTCGCACGCTAGTCCAAACTCGCTCGACGCCATCAGCAGCAGATGGGAACTCGAGGCAGATTTCACCTACTGTCTTGCCTCGGCAATGACTCACTTGAGCATCCTCGCGCAGACACTCATACTTTTCTCCACCAGCGAGTTCGGCTACGTCTCGCTCGGAGATGCGCACAGCACCGGCAGCTCGGCCATGCCGCAGAAGAAGAATCCGGATGTCCTCGAGGCCATCAAGGGAAAGACCGCGGAAGTGCACTCCTCTCTCCTCGCCATCCTCTCCCTATCAAAGTCAAACCTCGCGGGCTACAACAAGGAGGGCCAGTGGGGCAAGCACGAGATGCTCGAGGCCATTGCCCACACGCAACCGTCAATCAAGATGATGGCGCAGGTAATCGACTCGCTCAAACTCGACGAGAAGAAAATGCTCGCCTCGCTCTCGCCCCTCACAACCTCGCTCCCGGTCGCCGAGAATTTTTCGCAAAAATACGGCGTGCCTTTCAAGAAGGCGAAGGCGGAAGTCGAGAAGGCGATTGCGAAAGGCAGCTTCAAAGGCCTGCCAATTTCCACTGCTGACCTCGCGCTCTGGCAGAGTCCTGTTTGGATCCTGGCGCACGCAAGCGCGAGCGGGCCGAACCCGAAAGAGGTCGAGAAGAAAGCAAAGGAAATCCTGGCCGGAAACGGAGGCAACTGACATGCACCTTCTCTCCATCAGCGACATCGACGTGCCGAAAGCACTAGCGTTGGCCGCGAAAGCAAAGGCAAAGCCGCAGGCCTTTTCGCACACCCTCGACGGCAAAACCCTTGCGGCGATTTTCGAGAAGCCCAGCACGCGCACCAAGCTCTCCTTCCATGTTGCGATAAACCAGCTCGGCGGCCATTTCGCCGACCTCGCGGGCGCGCACATACTCAACGGCCACGAGGATGCGCATGATACGGCAAACGCAATCGCGCAATACGCGGACTTCCTGCTCGCGCGCGTGAACAGCCACGAGCAATTGGCCGAACTCGCGGCCCACAGCCCGATACCGATAATCAACGGCCTCAGCGATGCCGAGCACCCGTGCCAGGCGCTGGCCGACCTGCTCACAATCAGCGAGCTGAAGGGAACTTCGGATGGAATCAACGGCACCAAGGTGGCTTTCGTGGGCGATGGCAACAACGTGTGCAACTCCCTGCTCATCGGAGCCGGCCTGCTGGGCCTCGACATCACGCTGGCCTCGCCGCCGGGCTTCGGGCCAAAAGGCGCGATGATTTCCAAGGCAGCTGCCTGCGCGCAGGCCAGCGGCGCCTCCATAAGCTACACCACGAGCCCGAAGCTCGCCATCAAAGATGCGGACGTGGTTTACACCGACGTCTGGGTGAGCATGGGTGAGAAGGAAAATACTGCAGTGAAGGCAGCTGCTTTTGAGGGCTTCTCCATCACTTCTGAACTCATGGCGCTTGCAAAAGCCAACGCAATCTTCATGCACTGCCTGCCTGCGCAAAAGGGCGTGGAAGTTTCCAAGGAGGTCATCGAAGGCCCGCAATCAGTAGTCTTTGAGCAGGCGGCCAACCGGCTGCACGCGCAGAAAGCCGTGCTTCTTATGCTCGCCGGCCAGACAGGGGAGGTGAACTCGTCATGAACCCCAACATCGCTGCAAACGGCGGCGCGCAGAAATTCAAGAAGGTCGTGCTGCTCTACTCCGGCGGCCTCGACACCAGCGTGCTTCTCAAATGGATTCAGGAGAATTACGGTGCAAAACTCATCACGCTTACGGCAGACCTCGGCCAGCCGGGCCTCGAGCTCGAGCAGATACGGAAAAAGGCGCTCGCGCTCGGCGCAGAGAAGGCGCATGTCGCGGACGTGAAGAAGGAATTCGCATGCGATTACGTGGCCAAGGCCATAAAGGCTAACGCGCTCTACCAGGACACCTACCCCCTGAGTACGGCCCTCGGCCGGCCCCTGATTGCAAAGCTCGCGGTCGAGCTCGCGGAAAAGGAGGGCGCGGACGCGATAGCGCACGGCTGCACGGGCAAGGGCAACGACCAGGTGCGGCTCGAGGTCGGAATCGCGTGCCTGAATCCCGAGCTCAAGGTGCTGGCGCCCGTGCGGGAGTGGGGCCTTTCGCGGGAAGAGGAAATCGCCTACGCGAAAAAGCACGGCATCCCGATACCTGCCGAGAACAAGACCTATTCCACGGACGAGAACCTGTGGGGCAAGAGCACCGAGGGCGGCATAATGGAGCACCCCGAAGAGATTGCGCCCGAGGACGCCTACTCGCTGGTCTCGCTGCCGGAGAAGGCGCCTCCCCAGCCCGAGTTCATCCTGCTCGAGTTCGAGAAAGGCGTGCCCACTGCCCTCAATGGCGAGAAGCTTCCGCTGCACGAACTCATCCTTGCGCTCAACGTGCTGGCCGCAAAGCACGGGGTTGGCGTGTGCGAGCACATGGAGGACCGGATAGTGGGGCTCAAGACGCGCGAGTTCTACGAGTGCTCGGCAGCCGAGTGCATAATCAAGGCGCACAAGGCGCTCGAGAAATACGTGCACACGATACACGAGAACACCTTCAAGCAGGTGCTCGAGGACAAATGGGCCTACATGGCCTACGCCGGCCTCTGGTACGACCCGCTCATGGCCTCGCTCAATGCGTTCATGGAAGAATCAAACAAGAATGTGAGCGGCAAGGTGAAGCTTAAGCTTTACAAAGGGAGCTGCCACGTGGCCGCGCTCTCCTCGCCCCATGCGCTCTACGATTTGAATCTCGCGACCTACGGGAAGGGAAGCCTGTTCGACCAGTCTGCGGCTAAGGGGTTCATCGAGCTCTGGGGTCTGCAGTCAAAACTTGCGAACCAGATTGCGCGCTCGAATGCGGAAATGGAACAAGCGGTAATCGAGAAAGCGAAAAAGGAAAAGTTGGAAACAGAGCCAAACGGAGGTGCCAGCAATGGACGCAACATGCCCGGAATGCGCGGGAAAATTGGAGCCAAAGCACAAGCTTGAGCTTGGCGAGATATTCGGCTGCCCGGACTGCGGTTCGAGGCTGGAAGTCCTGGGGTTGGAGCCGCTGAAGCTAGCGGCCGCGCCCAGCGTGGAAGAAGACTGGGGAGAATGATGTTACATGAAACTCGGCCTGGTCTTTTCTCTCCTGACACCGGAAAACCGGATGCTGCTCGAGGCAGCGGAAGCGAGGGGGCTCGGGCTGGAAAAAATAATCGACACAACCCTGGCGCCGGATTTGGAGGGCAAGGGCCTGCCCGCGCTGGACCTCGTACTCCTGCGCTCCTCCTTCTCCCGCAGCCTCTACATCACGAAATGCTTCGAGGAAACCGGCGTGCCAGTAGTCAACAGTCATGCGGTGCAGAGCGTGTGCGGAGACAAGGCGCTCACGACCCTTGCGCTGGCCAAGGCCCATCTGCCCGTGCCAAAGACCCTGCTCGCGTTCTCCACCGAAGAGGCTCTCGAGGCAATCGCGCAGGTCGGCTATCCCGCGGTCCTCAAGCCGGTGATTGGAAGCTGTGGCCGCCTGCTCGCGAAAGTGAATGACGAGGAGGCGGCGCTCGCGGTGCTCGAGCACAAGGACGAGCTGGGCTCCTACATGCACAAGGTCTATTACGTGCAGGAATACGTGGAAAAGCCAGGCCGGGACATCCGCGCCATAGTGGTTGGTGACGAGGTGGTTTGCGCCATGTACCGCAAGAGCAACGGGAACTGGCGCACGAACGTGGCGCGGGGAGCAAGCGGCGAGCCGTGCGAAATCACGCCCGAGCTTTCGGAGCTCTGCCTGCGCTCGGCGGCTGCAGTGGGTGGAGGGACACTGGGTATCGACATTTTCGAAAGCAATCGCGGCCTGCTGGTGAACGAGATAAACCACGCGGTCGAGTTCAAGGGCGCCGTGGCGGCCACGGGCATGGATGTGGCGGGAAAGATACTCGACTATGCACTGAGCCTTGCGCACGGTTAAAACCGGGTCAAAATACTTGGCTAAGGCGGAAATGCCGCGTCAGATTTTCTCAGAATAAGAATGATGGCAGGCCATCGTAAGCGTCTTTGAGACGCCCTTCATCAGCCCTATCTTCTGAACCGCCGTCTCTCCAATGTCCTCTATCGACTTCCCCCTGACTTTTACGAGCAGGTCGTATTCACCCAAAATTATGTGAACTTCGTAGACCTCGGGAATTTTGGCCAGCTTTTCCACAAGCTTCAATTCCGGTATTCCTTCGCGCTGGTCATACGATATCAG
>CABMJK010000061.1 GCA_902386535.1 Candidatus Burarchaeum australiense
CAGAAGCCGGCCACGATTCTGAGCAAGTTCCTGCCTGGGCTGAGCGGGCCTGCTGGCAAAATGAGCGCTACTGATTCACAGAATGCGATCTACACGACTGACAAACCGGAAGAGGCAAGGAAAAAGGTGATGCGCGCGTTCACGGGCGGGCAGGCCACAATCGAGGAGCAGAGGAAGAAGGGCGGCAATCCCGACATCTGCACCGTGTGCCAGTGGCTCAACCTGCTTTTCGAGGAAGACGACGGGAAGATGGCGCAGCGCCTGAAGGACTACCGCGCGGGCAAGATTCTCGATGGCGAGAACAAGAAATATCTCGCGGACAAGGTCGTGGCCTTCCTTGAGGAGCACCAGCGCAAGAGGGAGAAGGCGAGGGATGTGCTGGAGAAATATTCGCTTACTGCCTGATCCCTGCCTTGACGACCAGCACGATCCAGGTTGCAAACACGAACGGAGCGGTGAGCGCAGGCAATGCTGACTGCACCATCATCGCATAGAGTATGAGTGACGAGAGCGCGCCGGCCGCAATTGCGAAAGACAGGGACTTCAGCTTGCTTCCGCCGAGCGCTATGCCGCAGAGCACGGCATTGTAGCTGAAAAGGCCGGCATTGATGAATGCCATTTGCGCGCCCAGGCCAATTCCCACGAGCGCACCAACTGCGGCGCCGAGCAGCGCATAGCCCGCGGAAATTCGCGAGGCCACAAAGATGCCGATGAGGAACAGCGTCCCAGTCACCACATTTTGCTGGAACATGACCTGCCCAATTCCTGCGCCGAGCACACTGGCCGGGTCAATGGCGCTTGCCTGTGCCGGCGGGTTTGCGGCAAGCTTCGCCTGTCCTGCGATCCCAAGAGCAACAAAAAGAATCCATGCCGAGATGACAAACGGAAATGTGAAGGGCGGCCATTTTCTCGCAAGCATGAAATTCATCACAAGTGATGAGAGCATCGCGCCCAGAACTATCGCGGCCACCGCAATCAGGCCAAGTCCGAAGAAATATGCAATCGCTATTCCAACAAGCGTTCCGTTGAATCCGTAGAGCCCGTTTGCAATATCCTTTTCCCTGAAATGCAGCAGATGCGCGGCGGCCGTGCTGGCGCAAACGCCCAGTACTGCGGCCAGCCCCATGAGCCACGAGTTGTAAAAGATTCCGAGAAGGAAGAATGCGCCCGTGATGGCGTTTCCCTGGAACATTACCTGGCCTACGCCCTTCAGGAGCAAGATTGCAACTGCTTTGGCATCCATCATTTAATCACTTTCTAAATTTCTTCATCACCGGTATCATCGCGCACAGGAAAGCCTGCTCGGTCATCTCGCTCCTCTTGAGCACTCCCCGCGATAGGTAATTAATCACGCCCTCCTTCTTCCCGATGTCCCTGTCGCCAGTCAGCTCGTCATACAGTTCGCTCAGCGTAATCTTGTGCCTCTTCAGCCTCTCTGCCTGGGCGCGCGGAATCTCGAAGCCCATGCTGCACCCGAGATGAACTTTGCCCTCGTGCAGAACCGCGCACCACTGCACGTCAAAATAGCGCCCGCCCAACTCGAAGATTCCGCTTTCGAGCCCAATCGCGTAGTCTGCCTTTACCTTGGCTGCAATTTTTCTGGCCCTGTTTGTCGCACCCTTGATGGTCTCCTCGTTGAACGGCTGGTCGCTCACGCCCGAATCAACGTCCATGCCGATTACTTTCGCGCCCGTGGCGCCAAACAGCCTGGCTGCGGCTTTCCTTATGCCGCGCACCTTGTTAGGATTCGCAGAACCTACTGCCAATGTCACTTTTTCTCCCTTGCCAATCTTCGACATGAAAACTCCCTCGCAACCCCTCTTCACGCCCCGCCGCTTTTCTTCGCCAGCCTCCTGCATGACAACTTCCTCCCTTCCACGTCATTCACGAGCGGTATTACTATGACTTCGAGCGCCGTCAATCCCTTTCTCTTCCGCGCCCCATTCACCTTCCTCGCGTTCGGCTCGGTCTCGGTGCTCACAACTATGGCCTGAAGCTCCTTCTCCTCGCCCGCTATCCCAATCTCATCATGAATCTCGACAATCTCGCACCGTTTCATTTCGTCCCCGATAACCACTTCAAGCTCCCGTTTCCTCTCTGCATACGGCTTTGCCGTGCCCTTTATTCTTCGCGCGAACCCGTCGCTCGTGAGGCCCAGCACCACCTTCTCGCCCGCCTCGAGCGCGGTGCGCAAAAGCTTCAGGTGCCCCTGGTGGATGCAATTGAATGTGCCAGCCACCACGACGCGCTCAAACCTTGCCATGGCCGGCATTTGCACGTGGTTTTAATTATTCCTTTCCCTATCTTCCTTCATGGCCGAAAAGAAAGAATCCGACAAGGCGCGGATAGAGAGCGACATCCGCCAGCTGCGCGAGTTCGTTGCGTCTGCTGAGGGTCAGAAGCAGAAGAAGGCCCACCCCTCGCTCTTCGACATGGCCGAGCGCTACTGCACGGACACCGAATATCATCTGAAGAAGGGCGACCTAATCACGGCCTTCGGCTGCATCAATTACGCGCACGGCCTGCTCGACTCGTTGAAATACGGGAAGAAGGGCGATTGAATGGTCGTCGTGAAAGAGGGCAATGCGGCCATCACCGTTCGCAAGCCCTTGTTCTACAATCCTGAGATGGAGTTCTGCCGCGACGTCTCGAGCCTGGCTGTCGTGTCCATCGGAGCGGAAGGCGGCAAGCTCAACGTTTTGGATGCCATGTGCGCGAGCGGCATAAGGGGCATCCGCTATGCCGCGGAAAACAGCAACGTGGCATCCCTCCTGCTGCTTGACAGCAGCCCCGACGCCTGCAGCCTCGCGAAAAAGAACGTGAAGGCCAACAAAATCAAAAAGGCCAAGGTGGTGGAGGATGAAGTCAACCACTTCCTTTTCTGCACCCCGAAGCCGAACTTCGACCTCATCGAGCTCGACCCCTTCGGCTCCCCGGCCCCTTTCCTCCACGCAGCCTGCTACTCTTTGCGCAACAAGCCCCGCGCCTATCTTTCCATCACGGCAACCGATACTGCGGTCCTGTGCGGCGCGCACTCGGCGGCGTGCCTCAAGAACTACCAGGCGCACCCGATAGACAACGAATTCTGCCACGAGCTTGCCGCGCGCATCCTGCTTGGGAAGCTGGCCCGGACTGCGAGCGCCTTCAACTTCGGCATCACTCCCCTCTTCGCAATCTCAAAGCTCCACTACATCAAGGTTTTCGTGCAGCTCGACGTGGGCGCCGAGAAAGCGGTCGATTCAATGCGCTCGCTGGGCTACGTCTCGCACTGCGCCAAATGCCTCAACCGCGAGTGGCGCGCCCCCATGCCTGCCCATCTCGCCTGCCCTGCCTGCAAAAGCCAGTACGAGCACGCAGGCCCGCTCTGGCTCGGCCAGCTTTGGAGCAAGCAAACCGTGCACGAAATGCAAACGCTCAACCACGCGCGCAATTACAAGGGCAAGCTGCAAATCGACTCGTTGCTCACGCTTATCTCCGAAGAACTCGCTCTCCCGCCCACCTACTTCGACCTGCACAAGATAAGCAAGAGGCTCGGAGTTTCCGCAGTCTCGCCCGACCGCGTCATGGATGCCCTGCGCAAGTCGGGCTTCCGCGCTTCGAAAACTCATTTCCAGACCAACTGCGTGCGCACGGATGGAAAAATAGGAGACGTGAGGTCGGCCGTCAAGCGAGTTCTTTCACAGCCTCGTCGGGCGTGAGCGACCAGCTCAGGCGAGCGCCTTCACCGCTTCCTCGAAAGTAAGCGACTTCTCGGCCCCGCCCTTCATGTCCCTGAGCGTGACCTTCTTCTCCTTCATCTCGCGCTCGCCGATTACAATCGCATAAGGTATTCCCTTCGAGTTCACGTACTCGAACTGCTTGCCCAGCTTCCGGCCCATCAAATCCGTCTGCGCAGAAATGCCTGCCTTCCTCAGCTTCGCAACCATTCTCCGCGCCTCGGACCTGTACTCGTCTTTCGCGGCAGCCACGTAAACGCGCGTGAAAGTTTTCCTCTGCGGCTTGAGCAGCTCCATCAGCCTCTCGATGCCGAGCGAAATGCCCGTCGCGGGCACGGGCTTCGAACCGTAGAGCTCGATTAAATTGTCATACCTGCCGCCCGCTGCTATCGAGCCCAGCCCTTCAGCCCCGCTTATCTCGAAAACAGGACCGGTATAATAGTCCAACCCTCGCACGAGCGAGAGGTCGAACTCGGCCTCCACGCCGTAATCCTCCAGGCTCTTGAAAAGCGCGCGCAACTCGTCCGCGCCCTCGTTCGGGAACTCCTTCTTGACAAATGCAAGCTTCTCCTCGTTCGAGCCCTTCATGCCCGCAACCTTCATCACAGCTTCGACGTCGCCCGCACTCAGCCCCAGCCCCTTCAACTCGGACTCAACCGCTCCGCGGCCCTGCTTGTCGAGCTTGTCCAGCGCGCGGAAAATCTGCGTGGCGCCAGCCTTCAGCCCGAGCTTTGCGAACATGGCGTCGAGAATCTTCCTGTTGTTGACCCTGATCCTGCGCGGCTTCAGGCCAATGGCCTCGAGCGCCTCCTTGGCGCACGCCAGCACTTCGGCATCGCTCTCGGCGCCCGCGCTGCCCACGACGTCAACGTCGGCCTGGTAGAATTCGCGGAAGCGGCCCTTCTGCGGCTCCTCATGCCTCCACACGCGCCCGATGTGATAGCGCTTGAACGGCTTTGGCAATGACGAGTTGCCTGCCATCAGCCTTGCGAGCGGCACGGTCAGGTCGAACCGCAGCCCGAGCTTCTCGCTTTCACCCACCCGGAAAATCTGCTTCCTTACCTCCTCGCCGCTCTTCTTCTCGAGCACCTCGAGTTCCTCGAAGGCCGGCGTCTCGACGGGCTCGAACCCGTATTTCCTGAAGACCAGCCGCACCTTCTCCAGAACCTCCTCTAGCAGGATGGCCTGCTCGGGCATCAGGTCTCGCGTGCCCCGCGGGGTCGAATAGGTCATGGCAATCTGACTAGGGGTTGGAAGGGAGAAGAATAAAAATGCAACCTAGGCCGTGCAAGCAGCGCTCACTTCTTGAGATGCCCCGCAATCCACTCGCGCAGGTCGCTCTCGGGCAGCGCGCCCATGCGCACTTCAGCCAGCTTGCCCTTCTTGTAAAGCATGAGCGTCGGTATGCTCATGATGTTGTGCTTGCCCGCCAGAGCCTGCTCCTCATCCACGTTCACTTTGCCGAAAACGACCTTGCCCTTGTATTCCGGCGCCTCGCTGAGCTTGTCTACTATCGGGGAAAGCATGCGGCACGGCCCGCACCACGGGGCCCAGAAGTCCACCAGCATCATGCCCGCCTTTGCCACCTCGTCGTCAAAAGTTTTTGAAGTCAGCACCAGCACGAAACCACCCGTTTTCCGTTTGTCGGAAAGTCATATTAATATAGTTCCTCTGCGCCGTACTCTGCCGTAAGGGAAGTCTGAAAGAAACGGCCATTCCTTTCAGGAATGGCGCACCATTCCGTCCTCGGGATGGAATGATTGCCGTAGGTTTCTTTCGCAGGGGTTGCGGAGCTTGGTCAAACGCGCCAGACTCAAGAGGCCCTTTTCTTTCCCAAAGAAAAGCGCCTGCGGAAAAGAAAGGCCTGGGAAATCTCTCGCCTTCGGGCGAATGGTGCGCGATCTGGTCTCTTAGGAGTTCGCCGGTTCGAATCCGGCCCCCTGCATTTAACCCTTTTAGGTTGCTTCGTCGCTCGCACCCAGACGGGCTCGCTCCTAGCATATCCTAAAAGCGTCCCTCTTTCTCGTCGAACGAGAAAGGGGCACCATTCCGAAGCTTCGGAATGCGTGTAACGGAAAACTGCGAATGCGGTGTATTGGCGTCAGGGCCAATCGCGCCTGCAGTGATATTTTCACTGCGTTAAAAATTTCATCATGGCTCCGCGCAAAAATGCAAAGGCTTCGAAGCTTCTCATCCTTACCATCGGTCATTCCACGCGCTCCATAGCGGAATTCCTCGGCCTGCTGCGGGCCAATGGCGTCGAGCTGCTGGTCGACATACGCACGATTCCGCGCTCGCGGCACAACCCGCAGTTCGACGAGGACGCGCTTGCGAAATCTCTGAAAGCCGCAGGCATCGGCTACCTTCATTTGAAAGAGCTCGGCGGCCTCAGGCGCGCGGCCAAGGATTCGCCCAATGGCGGCTGGCGGAACGCGTCCTTCCGGGGCTTTGCGGATTACATGCAGACGCCCGAGTTTGAGGCCGGCATCGCAAAGCTGATTGAGCTGGCCGGGACTGCGCAGGTCGCAATCATGTGCGCCGAAGCCGTGCCCTGGCGCTGCCACCGCTCGCTCGTCTCCGACGCGCTGCTCGTGCGGGGCGTTCGTGCGGAGCACATAATGGGGCCGGCGGCCAGAAGGGTGCACGAGCTCACGCCTTTTGCAAAAGTGGATGGCACAAAAATAGCCTATCCTGGCGGTTAGATTCTCCGCGCCTACTTCCTGTCAACAAACTTCATCACGAGCGGCGTCAGCAGGTAAAGCGCGGTGCTCCAGGCGCTGCCCGCAATCGCAACTGCAATCGCCACCACTGTTATTGCTGGGGTGACCATAATCCTCCTCTCGGTCCTGTCCAGCTCCCGCGCATCCAGCCCCTCGGCCCTCAGCACGGCGTTCCTGCGCAGATGCTTCCACTGCAGGTACATGGGCAGCCATACCAGCAGGATGTTCACCTCGAAAACTATCGCCGACATCGGGAAGTCCACGTAGGTCTGGGCAAATGCGGTTGAGAAGGGAAGAAGCGCTACGAACATGAGGCTCAATATGTTCAGCCAGAGCAGCGTGTCGTCAATGTACTTGAGTTTTCCCCACAGCTGATGGTGACTCACCCAGAATATCGCAAGAACAAGAAATGCAACTGCGTAATGCACAAAATCAGATATGTGCTCAATCAGGGCCATGTGCAGGTTGTCGTCCGTCGTTCCGGGCGGCGCCACAGTCGGCACGCTTATTGTGAGCACCAGAAGCGTCATTGCGAAAGCGTATATGCCGTCGGTTAGCGCCTCCGTCCTCGCCTTGCTCATCCCCGAGTTCCTGTCCGCCTGCGAGCTGCTTTCAACGGATGCCAATGCATGCACCAACTTCCTCATCGTCCGCTCCGAATAAATACTTACCTTTCTGCCAAACCGCTCGTTATTCGATGAACCCGCCACCTATGCACTTCTCGCCCCGATAGAC
>CABMJK010000062.1 GCA_902386535.1 Candidatus Burarchaeum australiense
CCGTTTACCCATAAGTCAGACGACATTTCTCATAATAGCAATTTGTGCTATTAATAGAGCTATCTGAATCAGACCAATAACTACCAAAGCCACTGTCAGAAAGGTCATAAGACGAGTTAGTTTAATTACCTCCAAAGTCTGCTTAGAAGTGGTTATTTGGGATTCTAACAACTGTTTATTGTTAGCTACTTGTGCCTCCAAAAGCTGCTGAGTCGTAATTTGATGATGTGTTATGCTTTGCGCTTGCCACGCTGCTTGTCGTGCTTGTTCTTCTTTAGCCACAATTTCTTTCTGTTGCAGTTCAATCTGCTTGACCTTGAATATAAACTCTATAAAATCTCCAAAATCGCTCATGGATTGATTTACTACACAAACAGATTAAAAATATGGGTTAACCTTTGTTTAAGAAAGGTTAAATCAAGGCTTCAAAATCACATACATTATAACCAATGTTGAGTAGACATCTTTGATTGAATTTAACCTTTGTAAGTTGAGGTTAAATTAAATCTTTTTATAAAAATTTATATAGATTTAAATGGGTCGAAATTGTTTATATTTTTTTAAAAGACTTCTCGGGAGTTGAACATAATTCATCTCACCGTCATCTCCA
The DNA here is from genome assembly GCA_902386535.1 of Candidatus Burarchaeum australiense. Classification (GTDB taxonomy): domain Archaea; phylum Micrarchaeota; class Micrarchaeia; order Burarchaeales; family Burarchaeaceae; genus Burarchaeum; species Burarchaeum australiense. The sequence goes on from CABMJK010000062.1 coordinate 611, forward strand.
ACTATTGCTTCTTTAGGATACTTTAATAGAAAATAACCAAATTGAATGTCATTAAATGACCCAGCTAGATTGCACACAAATAAACCAAAGAGTCCGACGTATATAGTTGCAGGTAATACAAAAGCACTCAACAGAATGGTAATGAAGAAGAATGAACAGGGCGCTAGCGCCCTAATGAATGCTATATTACGTGTATCGTATCCTTCCGTATAGACATACGGACCGATTGGACAAACACCAACCTTGGCTTTCTCACCAGTTAAGAACCAATGCACTAACCAATGAATAGATTCGTGAACCAAGAGATATACAATCCCACTTAGAATTATTGCAATAAAGTCATTCGGAAATTTATATACAATAAATATGAAGACGAAAATATAAGTTAGAAAATAAGGTATGGGATTGATGTTTTTAACGTTTGGACCAAATCTGAAAATAGGGACATACTTTTTCCTGTCAAAATACATGCAGTTATACAATATATTCTCCTATTTAAGACGTTAGGGTCGAACCCCCGCATCAGAGTACAGAGTTACGCCACAACACCCTCTTTCGTCTGGAATTTTTCTTCGAATTTAACCTTTTGGCCAAGGATTAAATCGGCATTATACTGCGTAAAATGAATTATATTTCGTATATCTTTATTTTACCCAGTAAACCGCAAATCTATATAGGTGTTATGTGTATGGCTGGTATATACCTATCTGGGAATCGGAAATAGGGGCTAGAAGACCACTCGACGACGTCTCTAATAAGACAATAAAACTACTACGTGGTTGGGCTAAAAATTCGGCACCTTCTTTATATGCCTATGTCGAACAACCCCTACAAGTCGGCAATTCGTCAGCCCACGGCCCCGCGCTAACGGATGAGGTTAGCTGGTGAGAATGTTAATATTATGAGCGCCTGCGCGGGGCTGTGGAACGGCCCCGTGATTTCCTATTTTAGTCCTGAAGAAGGTTAAAGAAGCTTTGCAAAAAATGGGCGCAGGGCGGATTCCTCCTGATTACCTGTTTTTTAGTAGCTAACTATTAAGAGCCCTGGACTCAACGGTCTTCCGAGGTGTTTGCAATGGAAAGATTCCTGTCATATGGGCTATTGGCTGCGCTGGCAGGCATCCTGCTTTTTTCAGGCTGCACGCAGCAGGGCAACAATGGCTACTACCAGCCTCCATCAGGCAGCCCGCCTTCCCCTGGAAGCCAGCCCGGCCAGGTTGGAACCGGCCAGCAAACTGCACAGGCCAGCCCTGCTTCCGGGGAGGGAAGGGCAGTCATCACCATAACTGATGCCGCTGCGGACATGGGCAGTGTGAGCGGAATAAACATCACCGTGGGCAGCATTTCGGTGCACAGCGCGCAGGGCGGCTGGGCAACAGTTTCGTCCACCCAGAAAACCTATGACCTGCTGCAACTCCGGGCTTCTGGCGCCCAGTCCCTGCTGGCTGATGCGAACCTTTCGCCAGGCACATACGACCAGATACGGCTGGAAATATCCAATGTGGCAGTCACTGACTCGAACGGGACCCACAATGCGAAACTCCCGTCCGGGGACCTGACAATCAAGGGGGGCTTCAGCGTGGCAGCGAATTCCACCACTTCCCTCAACCTGGACTTCGCTGCTGACCGGTCCCTCCACTTGACAGGCAATGGCAGGTACATCCTGGCGCCAGTAGTCCGCTTGCAGGAAAAGGACAGCGCAGATGTCGACGCCAGCAACGAAGCTGACGTGAAAGTGCGCGGCGGGAGGCTGGAAACCGACATCGAAGTGGGAATGAACGAGAACGGAGCCGTGGGCGAGGGAATTGTGATACGCCCGGACGCAAACCTCACCATAGGCGATGACGGAAAGATACGTGCCATGATGCCTGATGGCGGAAAAGGCCCGGGCAAGGGCAATGGTTATGGTGATGGCGGAGGCTCGGCACGTCCATACAACGAATCCATCAATATCGGAGATGATGCCGCGGCGAGGCTGAGGATTGGCATCCAGTGAGCTGGAACTTTGCCCCCAAGCAGAAGGCTGGGGCACAGGCCCAAGGCGCGCTCCGGCATTTTTGAGTGCTGTTGCCATCACTCCCGCTGCATACGTGCACATTGGCGCTTATGTGCGTTGCCGGATGGCGTGCGGAGAGGACAATGCCTTTTATACTTTGCATTCGAACCCTGTGCATGCTTTCGCCGGACCCGAAGATGCTGGAGTTTGCCCTAACGTCTTTCATCGCCGTGTTCATAATCATCAACCCGCTCTCCACCATAGGCCTGTTCCTGTCGCTTACCAAGAACGACAGGGAGCAGGAGAGGCGGAAAATCGCCTTCATGTGCAGCCTTGCCTCCTTCCTCGTGCTGGTTTTCTTCGCGCTCACCGGCTTTCTGACCTTCCAGCTGTACTCAATAACGCTCGAGGCATTCAGGATTGCCGGAGGGATAATACTGCTCATCATAGGGCTGCGCATGCTCTTCCCGCCGGCTCACGAGCCCAAGGAAATCCGCGTGGGCACCGAGGTGTGGCTGGTGCCACTCGCAATCCCCATGACCTCCGGGCCAGGGGCAATAACGACTGCCGTGGTGCTTTCCACGCAGGTCACCAACCCCTGGCTGGAAATCTCGCTTTGGGGGGCGATATTCGTCGCGTGCGCGATAACCTTCGTCGTGCTGCGGCACGCGAGCTGGGTGGATAGGAGGCTCGGCCCTACCGGAGTAGAAGCCATGATAAAGATAATGGGCCTGATGGTATGCGCTGTGGGCGTGCAGTTCATGATAACTGGAATGAAGGAAGCTTTCCCGCTCTTGACCTGAAACGCCGCAGATTCCCTGGGGGTGCCGCCATGCAAGAGATCACAATAATAACCCAGAACAAGGTCGGAGCGCTTGCGGAAATATGCGAGCTTCTTGGGAGCAGGGGAGTCAACATCGAGTCCATCTGCGCGCAGGGCGTGGGCGATTCCGGCGTGATAAGGGTGGTGACAGGCGACGCGGCCACTGCCGCAAGCGCCCTCCGGGCAAGGAAGGGAGTCAGCATCAGCACAGGAGACATACTCACCGTGAAGCTGAACGACGAGCCGGGCGAGCTTGGCAAGATAGCGAGGAAGCTCGCGCGCGCCGAAGTGGACATCGAGTCCATGTACCTGCTTTCGAAGCAAAAAGGCGTCATGGAAGTGGCGATAAAGACAGGCGACCTCTTTGCGGCAATGAAGGCAATAAAGTAAGCAATTGCCGAATCTGCCAGCCCGGGCCTGTCAAATAATTATATTAATAGCGCACGCAAGAAAGCCTCATGTTCGTCATGCTCAAAGAAAAGCTGGGAAAATGCATAGCCGATGCCACTGGCGAACCCCAGGACGAGTGCGAGCGCTCAGTGGGGCTCCCAAAGGGGCAGTTCGGCGACGTGGCAAGCTCGATCTGCTTCTCTCTTGCCAAAAAGAGGAAAAAAAACCCTGCTGAGCTTGCGCGGGAGGTTGCGGGAAAGCTGATGCTTCCAGACTGGCTCGACCACGTGAAGACAGAGGGGCCTTACCTCAATTTCGTGCTCTCCGGCGCGTTTTACCGGCAGCTTGCCGAAAAGGTGGGCGCAGAGGGCGCGCGCTTTGGCAGGGGAAGCGGGAAAAAATCCCGCACGCTCGTGGAATTCCCCTCGGTGAACCCCAACAAGCCATGGCACATAGGGCATCTGCGCAACGCGCTTCTTGGGGACTCCGTAGCCAGGGTGCTTGAGTTCTCGGGAGAGAAAGTCGAGAGGATGGACTACATTGACGATTTGGGCCTGCAGGTTGCGCAGAGCTTCTGGGGCTGCATGAACAGCGGAAAAAAGCCTGCAGGAAAGCTGGACATGTGGCTGGGGCAGGAGTACGTAGAGGTATCGAAAAAATTCGAGTCAGACCCTGCCGTGCAGGCGCAGGTCAGGGAGCTCCTCAAGAAAATGGAGGAGGGCGAAAGCCCAGAGGCGCGCGAATGCAGGAAGCTGGTTGAGGATTGCGTTGCCGCGCAGTACGAGACTGCCTTCAAGTTCGGCATATTCCACGACGTGCTGGTTTTCGAGTCGGACATCGTCAGGTCGATTTTTGCCGAAGGCATGAGGCACATAAGGGAAAGCAGGGCAATAGTGCAGGAAAAGGAGGGCAAGAACGCGGGCTGCCTGGTGGCGAAGATGGAGTCGCAGGAGTTTGCCTCCATGGAAAGCCCTGACAAGGTGCTCGTGAGGTCAGACGGGACCGCAACTTACACTGGCAAGGACGTGATTTTCCAGCTCTGGAAGTTCGGC
>CABMJK010000063.1 GCA_902386535.1 Candidatus Burarchaeum australiense
AAGATGAGGTCGCGCCCGCCGCCGTGGATGTCGAGCCGGCCCACGTATTTGGAGCTCATGACCGAGCACTCGATGTGCCAGCCCGGCCTTCCCTTACCCCAGGGCGAGTCCCAGGACAGCTCGTCGGGCTTCGACACCTTCCAGAGCGCGAAATCGAGCGGGTTGCGCTTGCGCTCCTCGACCTCGACGCGCGCGCCGGCCTTCAGCTGCTCGGTAGATTGGTGGGACAGCTTCCCGTATTCCGCAAACTTCGATATGTCATAGTAAACGCCCACGCCCTCAATCACGTAGGCGTGCCCGTTCTCAAGCAGCTTCTGCACCAGCGCAATCATCTGCGGAATGTGCTCAGTGGCCTTGGGGTAGGCGTTCGAGGGCTTCACGCCCAGCTTCCTGCAGTTGTTGAAGAAAACTTTCGTGTATTTTTCCGCGAGCTCCTTTTCGCTCACGCCCTGCTCGCCCGCCCTCCTGATTATCTTGTCATCCACGTCCGTAATGTTCTGGACGTAATTTACCTCGTAGCCGCGGTGCTCGAGCCATCGCCGCACGACGTCAAACACGATTTCGACGCGCGCGTGGCCCAGATGGGGCATGTCATAGACCGTAGGCCCGCACACGTACATGCCGACCTTGCCGTCCGGGCTCGTGAATTCCTCCTTCTCCCCGGAAAGCGTGTTGAAAATGCGCATGAACTCAGCTTAGCTTAGTGTTGAGCTTATACTTACAGTTTCTTCTGGAAGCGTTCCCATCGATTCCACGAGCACGTAGTGCGTGCCGGGCGTCGTCAGGCCATTGGCCGTATTCGCGTCCATGGACAATATGAACCGGGACATGTGCACCACATCGGTGCGGCCCGCGCTGGTCTGCAACGAGAAGCCGAACTCCTTGTCTACCGCATAGGACCGCATGATGCCTCCGGGGACTTCCAATTGCACCACGACCTTCGATCCCGGCCCCATCTTCCCGACCTGGTCTGCCATGGCCGTCAGGCTGGCCGCAGTCTCGTCCGCCTTGGCCACCGCCGTCTGCTCGTTGAACATGCCCCCGCGGGCAAGCAGCAGGTATATCAGCGGCAGCATCATGAGAAGCATGAAGCCGACTATGGCCATCGTTTCTATCCCCACCTGGCCCCGTTGCAACCTCATATTTCGATTTCAGGGGCTCGCCTTTATTAAGCCTTTTCCTCATTAGGAAAAACATGGCTCAGCACCAGGCAAAGACGGTGAGGCGGAAGGCGGAGCACGTGGAAGTCACGCTCGGAAAGAACGTGCAGTGCCGCGCGAAATCCGCGGGCTTCGACGACATCGACTTCGTCCACTGCGCGCTGCCTGAGCTGGATTTCGACAAGATAGACACGCGCTCAAAGCTTTTCGGCAAGCCGATGTCCGCGCCCATCATAATCTCAAGCATGACCGGCGGCTATGCCGGGGCGGAGAAGATAAACGCCGAGCTGGCCAAGGCGGCGCAGGAACTCGGCCTTGCCATGGGCGTGGGCTCGCAGAGGGCCATGATTGAGCAGAAGTCTCTTGCCTCGACCTACAATATAAGAAAAGTCGCGCCAGACATCCCGCTTTTTGGCAACATCGGCATCTGCCAGCTCAAGAAATATTCGCCTGCTCAGATCGAGGCGGCGGTAAGCGCCATCGGCGCCGACGCGCTTGCGGTCCACCTCAACCCCCTGCAGGAAATAATCCAGCCCGAGGGCGACAGGGATTTCACCGGCTGCCTCCCCGCGCTCGAGCGCCTGTGCTCGAAACTCAACGTGCCGGTGATTGCAAAGGAGGTCGGCTCCGGCATCTCGGGCGAGGTTGCAAAGCAACTCGAGCGCGCGGGCGTTAAGTTCATAGACGTCAGCGGCGCGGGCGGCACGAGCTGGAGCGGCGTTGAGATTGAGAGGAGCGGCTGCCATTACGAATACTGGGACTGGGGCATTCCGACCGCGGTGGCGGTTGTCGACGTGGCCAGGAGCACCCGGCTGCCCGTCATAGCCTCGGGCGGCATGAGGTGCGGCCTCGATGTCGCAAAGGGCATTGCACTCGGCGCAAGCTACGGCGCGGCGGCACAGCCTTTCCTCGCGGCCGTAAGTAAGGGCGGTGCAAAAGCAGCAGCCTGCGAACTGCAATCCTGGATTGACTCGCTGAAGATGGCCATGCTTCTCACGCGCGCGCACAACCTCGAAAAGCTGGCGAAGGCAAAGCTTCTGGTTACGGGCCAGACTGCTGAAAGGCTTAGGCTGCTTTGACAAGGTTCAGGCAATTCTTAGGGGCCCGGTCCGCACGCCCCCCTTTGGGTTGAACATTTGCGTACCCTTAGACACGGGCATCTCGGGAAATCGGGACCGCACTTCGCCAAGGCCGCCGGGCTGCCTGCGGAAGGACATCTCACGGTCCCTTTGACCGCCGCCCACACCACCCGCGAACGTCGATTCCAACGCCTTCGAGCTATTCGCGGCCAGAATCCTCAGCTCGGCAAAATACGGCTCCCTATCGAAAGTGTCAGTGAAGCTGGACTTCTCTATATACTTAAGGATTTTTTCCGGCGCTTGCCCGGTTATTTGTCTAAGGACGGGCATTGCGCGCTCCTGAGCGCGGCTATGCTTGAGGATCATAAACAGATGCCAAATCATGGTCTTCGGACGCGCGCCTGTCCCGAGCTGCACGCAGGCCTCGTCAACCAGGTCCGGGTAGTTGGTTTTGCGCGTGAAATTTGCTGCGAGCCGTCTCGCCACGTCCACTTGCGCGGGCCTGCTGATGGTCGCCACCTCATCAACCATGAAATCGCGGAGCAGCAGCGCCGATGCCCTGTCCTCTTCCGCATCCTTCAACAAATATTTGTTGAATATTTTCCCTATTATTACGCGTACGCGCTCATCATCCGTCTGATAGGCGCCCAGGCGCTCCAGCAAAAAGTCGCGCGGCAGCGCCATTATGCATCTTTCTTCGTTGCCGTTCGGCAGACTCGGAAGCGCTCTTGCGGCGTAGAATGAAACCGAGTTCGTGGCGTCGACGCTCTGGCCGCAGATTTCTGTCAGCAGGTCATGCGCGCGCTTTAGTTCCAGATCATCCTTGCTTCTTTCGGGCGCCCACACCCATCCGGTGATGGAAGCTATTAGGTCGTGGCTGGCCTCCTCGGTCCGGTCCTTCTCCAGCATTGTTTTGGAATTCTCCTTCATGAATTCGCATGCGCGGTCCCCGAAAGGTTCCCCGAGCATCTTTGTCGCGCTCCTGATTGTGCGGATTATGAATTTCTCATCGAGAAGAAAGTCCTTCCACTCAGTCATGCACGCCCCATAGAAAAGGCAGAGCGCAAGCAGGCGGCCCTGCGCATCGCCTCTGAAAGGCCGCAGGCGGTAGTCCATCTCGGCGTCGTGTATGATGCTTCCAATCCGCAAGGCCGTTTTCTCGACTATCCGGGAATCTTTCCATTCCCCGCCCCGCTGCAGCAGAAAGTTCTGGACCGAGGAAAATGGCTGCGGCATCAGAAGCGCGTCTACGAATTCCATGTCATGGCCGCTGAAGTTTGGGCCGAATGCATAGCTCCTGGAAATTACCTCCATCAGATTAGTTGGTCCGGCCATGCAATCATCTAACCAGGTAATTTTCCGCCATTGGCAGGAGGCCGCCTTCCGTTTACGCTAGTGGCAGTAGACCTACTTCCGGGCGCCGGCACGGGCATACTGTCGCCCGGATGCCGTAGCTGTTGAAGGGCATTGTTGGCCGCCATGCGGACTTCCCCGAAGTTGAAACCGTTCCACTCTTCGCTTGCACCGTTTATGAATGTGTGAACCTCGTGGGGCAGGTATGCCGCCATTATTTTCAGCAGCTCTCCGAAATCGTTCTTTGCATCATAGTAATCACGGTCCCAGTTCCTGACTTGAAGGCAACCGAGAACATCGCCCGGATTTTCATGGGAAATTTTTCTGAGCAGCCATATGGCCGAAAAATACGAGTACTCGTTTCTCGCGCTTCCAACCGTATCGAGAAGGGCATCTATGAGCTCTCTCGGCCTGTCGCTCAGGCCCATTTCCAGGCACCCGGAAAGCAAACAACTCTCGTCCCCGGGTCTTGGGTCGCCTATATACTTCGCGAGTTTCGAGGCAACCACACCCCTGACAAGTCCAGAATCATGATGCGAATAAGCTCGAAGCACGTCATAAAGCATCGCGATTTTAACATGGCCGTCTCCTTTCAGCCTCTGCACGTCAAAGTCGATGCACACGGCGCTCGCAATCGCGCACGCGCTAGTTTCATCATGCGAATGCCCACGCACGAGTTCAGAGAAAGCCGCCATTGCACGCTGCAGTTCCGGGTTGCCTTCGTCTTGCGCGTTTCTGGGCAGCGACGCCCTGAGCAGGTTGCGCGCCATCCAGTGCAGCCCGGTGGGAGAAAACTCCGCGGCCGCCTTGCAAATTTCCCATGCCCCCGAGGATGCGGCCGGATTCTCGCTCAAAAAAGCGCCCATGAGCATCCATGTAAGGTTTTTCATACCGGACGAACCATAATCCGTTACCCATTCTTCTACTCGCTCGAGGGTTTCCTTCCTTTTCAGGAATTCCACGACCTGCGCTGAAAGGGGTTCATCAAGCATCCGTACGGCCGATTTGAGAGTCGAGTGAATATACTGACCGAACAAATGGTCGTCAAAACCCTTCAGATCCGGATGGGCAACGCAGATGCAAAGCAGAAGCTTATCATTCATATACGTGCTATGGAATGCAAGCTCCTCGGCAACATCCCTGACAACTCGCGTTCCGCCGTAGTTTTCCCTGCTCGCCAGTAGGAATTCTTGAAATTTTGGCAGGGAGTCTTCTCTCACATGGCGGCAGAACGTTTCCACCTGCCCTCGAGGAAGTTCCCTACCCTCTTCAACCATGCCATGATTTATGGTTTTTTTGATTTATAAACTCACTGGCCAGCTGGAACGGTTCCTCGCCCCGGTTGCCGCAAGTTCGGCTGGGCCGGGACGCGAACAGCGCCGGCCTGGCGAAGAGATGCCGGAGTAATCGCGAGCCTTGCCAGTTCCTCCTGCGCAAATCTTTCCAATTCCAGCACGCGGGAACCTGGCTGCCGATAATTACGGTTGTTGGCTATGCAGCCAGCAACCTCGCCCGGTATTTCCAGGACCAGCTGTTTAAGCAAACGCTCGGCCTGCTCCCGGGCAGCATCAACCTTGGGCGTTTCAAGTTCAACGGTATCAAGCACGGCCAAAAGCGCATATATGACCGGTCGCGAAGGGGTTTCCCTGCCCAGCGTCAGGCAGCCCTGCTCCAAAAGTTGCCGGTGGCGCCCCGTTGCCTTGCGCATGCTTTTTACCTGCTGCCTTGAGACAGACTTATTCGCCGCATAGCCGATTCTCGCAAGCTCCAATGTGAGTTCGTGAATGTCCTCTGCGGCGTTCACGTAACTATTCGAAAATTTCTTGAGCAGGTCCCGCACGAGAATATCAATGCGTTCCGCAAGTTCCTTCGCTTTCTCGCTCTCCTCGGGACTTCTCGCAGTTTCCGGAGGCAACGAGGCCAATTCCTCGCTGTGCAGTTTCACAAGCCTCTGCAGCAGGTCTCTTGCCGGTTTTTTGCTTATTTTAGTTTCAATGTGCCAGGAAACAGTTCCCGTGCCCAGCACGGAAGAGTTGCTGACTTCGACCAGCAGGTCTGCGGCCTTTTCGCTGCCGCTCAAAACCGCGTTCATCAGGGCAGTCACAAGCTCTTCGGCGCCCACGGGAGAGGACTCTTCCAGCAGTTTTTCCAGGTTGGTTTTCAGGAAATTCTGGGCTTCTTGCGAAAACTGTCCCGTAAGCAGCCATACGGCGCTTCTCATTGTCTTCAAAATATGCACGTCATCAAGAAGAAACGGGCTCCACCGCTCTGCAACGGCCGGAGAGAAGAGGCAAAGGATGAGAAGTCGGCCATGGGCAACCTTGCTCCTCTCAGGAGCTCCAATCCTTTCAGTATACCTGATGAGCCGTGCCTGGTTATACGCGAGCTTTTTCACTACGCCCGCATCTCTCCATCCGCTTCCGTCCCCTTTCAGGAACGCCTGCATCTCTTCGAGAGTCGAGTCATTGACCCGCTGCCGGAATTCGTGTTCTAGCGACTGTTGCTCTGCATACGAATCCATGCACGTCACCCATTTCATCTATTGAATCCGATTCCGACCGGGATTTGCTTGCGCGGCGGCCCTTGCTGGAAGTCTCGCACGAGCCGCTGGGGCTGGCGGAGATTGGACGGGATTGGGATTACAATCCGGCCCGCCATGTGCTCCCGTGCCTCGGCACGCAATATTCCAAAGTGCGGTTCCCTGTCGAAACCGTCCTTCCCGCTCCAGCCCTCCATGCAGCCGAGAAGCGTGTCGGGCGCCTCACGCGCAATATGTTTGAGAACTTCCATTACGCGCCCGCGCGAATCCTCTTGGTCGAGCACGGTTAGCAGGACGGGAACCATTTCCTCTGCATGCCCGCCGGTTCCAAGCCGCTTGCACCCGCGCCTCATAAGCTCCAGTTTATCCGGGTATGCATTCAAAAGCCCCAGCGCATACTGGTCAGAAACGCATCTTGTGGCAAGAGGCGTCTGGTCCGCGACCTCCAGCGTGAATTCAAAGAAGTCCTTTGATGGCCTCTCGCCTCTCCGGTAAAATCTGGCGAACAACATATCGCCCAAGACCGCCATCCTCTCTTCGTCTTTCTCTTTCCCGAACGTTTTTGCAAGGCCGAGAAGCATGCTTCTTGAAGGCTCGAGAATCCTTCCTGCCTGGTGCGTCCCTGCCTTTCCCACCACCGCCCTCGTAAGACACTCGGAAGCTGATTTGGTGGCTTCAATGCTCTTCGAGCAGGCCTCCTCAATAAGATCGCGGGCATCGGAATATATTTTTTCATTCTTCGGGTGCATGAACGGCCCGAAAAGAGCGTATATCACGTCTCGGGGCGTCAGGTCGCCCTGGCTGTTTACTATGGCTTTCATATGCTCTTTAAGAAACCCGTGCGCTTCTTCTCGAAATCCGCTGTCCAGCAGTATGATGGCGCACTTTGTCACCCTCATCATGAATTCATCCTGCACGAGAAACTTGCCATGGATTCGACCAAGGCGCTCTTTGAAGGCGATGGTAAGGATGGTAAGAAGGGTTATGGAGTCGTGCTTCCATGCAAGCAGGTCATTTACTTCGGCAAGTCGCTTTTTCGCCTCGTCTTGTTTTCGCTCGAAGTCCACCCTCCGCATCCCTTTCGGCACCACGTTCTTGCAAAAAACAATCTCCGCGTCCTTGATGAACTGGCGCAGCTCGGAGGCAAGGTCCTTCACGGCCTTCCGGTCTTTCAAAACTTCCCGATAATCGTACAGGAAGTCGGTGAAGTCACGAAAAGAGGCCTCTTCAGCCATTTCGTAAAATAGCCGGTCTGTGGAGTTCATGGCCTTTCCCATGCACAGCATTATAGCTTTTTTCATTTATAAGCCTTCAAAGAAAAGTCTAAGTGGTATTCATGGACTCCATCGAGGATGTTTTGTGGAAGTTCGCACTCAAGAACGCGCACGACTACGGGACGGCGCAGGCGAACGCGGTCGTTGGCAAGGCGCTGGCCGAGCTGCCCGAGGCCCGGAATAACATGCGCGAGACCATGGCCCTGGCCCAGAAAATCGTGGCAGTAGTCAACACGATGAAGAAGGAGGAGCTGGAGGAGAAGCTCGCGCACTACTCTTTTGCCGAGAAGAAGGAGGAAAGAGGCGGGCTGAAGCTGCCGAAGGCCGAGAAAGGGAACGTCGTCACGCGCTTCCCGCCCGAGCCCAGCGGCTACCCCCACATAGGCCACGCCAAGGCGGCCCTGCTCGACTACGAGTGCGCGCGCCAATATGACGGCAAATTCCTCCTGCGCTTTGATGATACCAACCCGGAGAAGGAGAAGCAGGAATACGTGGACGCGCTGAAGGATGGCCTCACCTGGCTCGGCATAAGCTGGGATGACGAGACCTACGTGAGCGACCGCATGCCCGAGCTCTATGGCTATGCCGAGCAGATGATCGAGAGCAGGGATGCTTACGTGTGCACCTGCAGCCAGGAGAAGATACGCGAAGGCCGGTCCCTTGGCCAGGGCTGTGACTGCCGGGAGAGGGCAATGGCCGAGAACCTGAAGCTCTGGAAAGGCCTGCGCGAGGGAGAAGGAAAGGAGGAGTCGGGAGTGCTGCGGTTCAAGGGCAACATGGACGACCTCAACACCGTCATGCGCGACCCCGTGCTCTTCCGCATAATAGAGAAGAAGCACTTCAGGCAGGGCTTCAAGTACCGCCTCTGGCCGCTCTATGATTTCGAGGCCCCGATAATAGATTCGCTCGAGGGCGTGACGCACGCCATGCGCACGAAGGAGTACGAGCTGCGCGACCAGCTCTATTTCGCAATCCTGGATTCGCTGAAGCTGCGCGAGCCCGAACTCGTGGAGTTCTCGCGGCTCCAGATACGGAACGCGCCCATAAGCAAGCGCCTCCTCCTGCCATTGATTGCCGAGGGCAAGGTGCGGGGCTGGGATGACCCAAGGCTGCCGACGCTCACTGCCCTCAGGAGGCGAGGCATCCTGCCTGCGGCCATAAAGCAGTTCGTTCTCTCGTTCGGCCTCGGAAAGGCGGAGAGCGAGCCCACATGGGAGGCTCTGCTGGTGGAAAACCGCAAGCTGCTAGACCCGGTCTCGCTGCGGCTTTTCTTCGTGCCTTCGCCCGTCAAGCTCACGGTCACGGGTGCGCCTGAGAAGGAGGCGAAGCTGCGCAGGCACCCGTCCGACAAGAGCAAGGGCGTGCGCTCGGTGAACACCAGGGGCAATTTCTACATAAGCGGCTCGGATGCCAAGGCCTTGCGCGAAGGCGAAACCTTCAGGCTCAAGGACCTCTATAATGTTAAAATAGAGTCAAAGAGCGCCGCCGGCACGGGGGGGAGCACCAATGCCGTCGTTTCGGCTTCCTATGCCGGCGAGCAGCCCCTGCCGGAGAAGAAGGTGCAGTGGGTGGCGGCCGAGTCCGCGCTTGAGGCGAACGTGCTCGTGCCCCGCGACCTTCTGCGCGACGGCGAGTACGACGAGAACAGCTTGTTGGTGGACCGGGGGTTCGTAGAGGCAGAAGCAGCATCGTTGACCACGGGCACCATCGTGCAGTTCGAGCGCTACGGCTTCTGCAAGCTCGACGACAAGGCCCGGCTGCAATTCATATTTACCAATCCCTGATTGAACCCCGGCAGTTGCTTCGACGTAAAACCAGCTAGTTCGTCAAATGTCGAGCATCGGTTTAAATAGGGCATCCCCGAATCCCCTACGAGAAGAAAGAAAAGTGCAAAGCGTAAGCTTGCAAAGCTTAAAGCATTGAGGTGGTATGCGATGGCAGTGGATTATGTAATGGGCTTGCAAAGTTGGTACAACACCAACAGCAACGTCGTAGTAGGTCTGTTGCTGGTGCTTCTGGGCCCATTCTTCGCTCAGATAGTGAGCGGGCTCGTGAGGTATGGCTTTAAGATGTCCAAGGTGGAGAGGTGGCTCAGGGAGCACGACCTCCACGACTCCATAGTCGGAATTTCTCCGGTATCGGTTGTCGTGACATTGGTGGGCATCGCGACCTTCATGGTCTTTCTGGCCCAGGGTGCTAGCATAGCTAACATCCCGGTAATCAGCATGTTTGCCAGCGACTTCGTGTACTTCATGGCCAACGTCATTTGGGCCGTGATAGTGCTGTCGACAGGCCTGATAATCGGTGACTATGTGAGCGACAGGATAAAGGCGGCAAAAGGCGTCCTGTTCGCAGGCGTGGTCGGCATGGCCGTCGAGGGCTTCATAGTGTACCTGGCGCTGATAGCCGCCTTCTCATCGCTCCCGAACATGACCGCAACAGTCTCCCTATTGACTGACGTCATGAGGGCCTTCGTATTCGGCTTGGCCCTTGCCATTGGCCTGGCCTTCGGCCTTGCCTTTGGTCTCGGCATGAAGGATTCAGTGGCCACGGTCGCGAAGGAGAAGAACGGCGACATAGCACAGTTCCTTGGCAGGATGAAGAAAAGGTAGGCCAAGCTGATGCTAGGCTAGGAATCAGAAGCAACGTGGGGCTGCCGCATAAGACGGCGCCCCTTCCCTTATTTTTTATTTCTTTCTGACCACAGCCAGTACATGGGCTATTACACCGACTTGCGCCGAATTCTCGCGCTCGCAGGCATCGGCCTCGGCCTTCTCGGGATATTGCTGGTCATAATAGCCTACCTGTCAGCTTTATCGTCTATAGGCTCTACGCAGGCGATTGTAGACGCCCAGTTCACAAACCTAGATGCCATACTGGAGTCCGGGCAGAAGGCAGTCCTGAATGCCAGCTCGGGCTTCCAAGACGCTCCAAATGCCGCGCTTGGAGACATAAATGACGCGCTGCTAGCCTATGCCGAGAGCTCAGACGGCCTTGCCTCCTCTTTCGAAAGCATGGGCAGCATCCTTCCCCTGGGCCAGATGGACGAAATAGGCGTCAAGCTCCGCGCATCTGCAGCGAGCCTCCGTTCGGCGTCGCTGGAATTTGCTTCAATGAAAGGCTCTTTCAACTCGACTGCCACAAATCTGGAAGAAACGGGCGTGCGGATGGGCGAATACAGGCAGGAACTGGCAGTATCGCACCTGGAGCGTTCCGCGACGTTTGACGCCCTCCGGGCCACCTGCGCGCTCGTGGCCCTTGCCGCCATAGCCGGTTTCCTAGCGCTCATCGCCATTGGCGGCGCGCTTCTCTTTGATGCCCCTTAGGCAGGGTCCGAGGCGGCGTCCGAGGCCCCCTTTCCTCGTCTACCAGCGTAGAAAATCTTTTAAACTAGGCGCGCGATAGCCGTCGGGGTGGTAGTCGATGGTTTTCGAAGGCTTGATGGAAAGTTTTGAGATACTGAAAAATCCCTCATCCCTGGCCAAGAAGAAGGCCAAGGGGAGTCTGAGTGACGGCGTGATGTTGCTTGCAGTCGGTGGCGCAGTAGGCGCGGGCGTGGGCAGCTTCCTGGGAATGCTCTTCCTGATGAATTTTGTCGGCGCGATTTTCGGCTTGATAGTAGGCGCCATTGTAGGTGCGATCGCAGCGCCCCTCGGCGCACTGCTGTTCAATATCCTGACCTACATCGTGGCCAAGCTGTTGGGAGGAAAGGCAGGCTATTCGCAGCAGTACTATATGGTGGCCCTCGCGAGTGCCGCGGGCATCGCGATTTCGATGGTGCTGCAGAATATTCCGCTCATAGGCGGGCTGCTCGGATTCGTCTTTGGCCTATACGTGCTATACGTCGAGATAGTCGCGATGAAGGAAGCGCATGGCTTCGACATGCTGAAGGCAGCCGCCTCGGTGCTGATACCGGCCGTGATAATCCTCGTGGTCGTCATGGTGCTTGCGGTCATGATAGCCGCAATGCTCATGGCCCTGGGCTTTGGCCTGGCGGGCAGCAGCATGATGAGGCCATACTGACGGGCGCTTTCAGGCTGTTTTTTCTTTTAATTTTTTCTTTCTTCTTTCCTTTTTTCATTCCTTTCCCGCTTGCCAGGCTCCGCTATCTCCAAATTTTTTCCCCGAACCTATTGCTTTTTCGCGCTCCTGGCATCGTCCACGATGGCCTGCCAGCTCTCGCCGATCTTTGTCAAATAGTTCCCAAAAGTCATGCTCAGTGAGATTTTCATTGGCCTGAACTTGCGCTTGCCGTCGAGCGCCACCAGGGTCTCGCGCTCGACCTTCACCATGCCCACTCTTTTCAGCCTTGGCAGCACGCGGTTGTAAAAAGTGGCCTTTGAGATGCCGCGCGAGGCAATGAACGCGCCAATGTCCTTTCCGCTCATCTCGAGCTTGGCCGCCATTTCCTGCATGAACGCGAGCGCCACCTCATGGTATTTTGACTGGTACCGCTTAGGAAAGACGAAGTTCATGACTTCCTCGAGCTTCCACATGAACTTCATGGGCCGCTCCTCCTTGTCCTGGAAGGCGCGCAACTCGCCCGAGTAGTGGGCAGGCAGGTAGAGCGATTCGCTCGAAGGGATGCCGCGCGAGGCCACGGAGGGTTTTTCAACGGCCTTCTCCTGCTTCGCGCTTTCAGCCTTGCTGGCCTGTGCGTCTTCGCTTCGCTCGCCATCTTGTTTTTCTTCCTCGCTCGCGTCGCCCATGGATGAAAATCTGCGGGCTGGTATTTAAGCCTGCCTGGGCCCGCCGGTCAGCCTGCCCACATCATCCAGCCATCGAGGCCCAAACTGCTCCAGGCCCAGCAACATCAGCCCGAATATTCCGGATGGAGTTATTTTTTCGCCTACATTTGCAACGCGCTCGTGCAGGTCGTCCATCTTCCAGAAATATACTTTGTCTACTTCCCAAGACGTTTCTCCCATCTTTTTTACGTCTTCCATGCTGCATCCAAGGCGCACTTCATATTGAATGAGAAGATTTTTGGACAGCGCAATGTCGTCAGTGGCACCCATGAATGTGATTTTCGAAGGTACGTCCTTCAGTTTTTTGCTTATCTCTTCGGATATTTCCTTCGACACTGCGAGTTCCAGATTAATTCTGCCGTCAGCCGTCCTGAGCTCGTCCAGGGTGGAATTGCCTTCAGCGCTGGCGCTCATCCAACCAGGCGCTACTGCAACTCTCTGGCTTCTTTTTTGCAGGAGGACATAATTATCGTCAGAGACAATCCAGGCGCAGTCGGCGAGCAAAGGAACTTTTTCCAAAGGCCCGCCAAATGCCTCCCAAACTTTTCTTGCTTCGGGGGACATCTTTTCGGGGTTTTGGTCTCTTCCGCATTGATAACGGAAATAGCCGGCTATCTCCAGTTCGACATTATACTCTGAAGCCGCTCCGCTTTTCGCGTCGCCCGGAGTACGGCTCTGCGCCGTTCTTACTGAAAGCTCCGTGGTGTCATAATTCCTGCATGATATGGCTCCTGAAGCATACAATCCATACATTTTCAGCGCCTGTTTTTCAGAAGTCGTTGGTTCCGCCGCGTCTTTATTCAAAATAGTTTCCCATGTTGACCGGTCATCCCTTCTCAACTTATTGAAAAAATCGCTTTCCGGTCTCCACAATATGTCTTTAGCGTTTGCAGGTAAGACGAGGCTTCCACCAATCTGCTGCGTTTCAAAAGGCAGTTTTCTCCCCAATGCCAGCTGGACGTTGGTATCGAATGCCGCTGCTGCGGGTTGGCGTTTGAATGCTCCGGCCATAAGCTAGTTTAGAGCTTCCGCGGAATTTAAACCTGTTCAACATATTCCAATAACCTATTAGAAAAACTATAAGTATACTAGTATTAGCCTTTCCAAAGGACTGCCACGAGAGCCGCTTCTCCTATGGCTAACCTAATTCCACAAGTATTCTAGATATTCCAACAATCTTTTAGAATACTCATCGCGAGCCCGAGTTATCGTGCAGGCGCGACATCTGGTCGGCAAACACGCTGGCAGCATGTTCCTGGGCGTCTACGAGCGTAAGGGCACAGGTGTGAGAGTAACCGAAGTCGGGATCCTTCTTTGCGAGCGCACCAACCTGCTCTGCCAGCACCTTGGAGAGCCTGAGCGCCTCATAGCCGGTGAGCAGTTCTAGCGCATCGATAATTACGCGAACCTTGGTCATGGTCAAGTCTTTTGAGTACAGGATTGCTTCGATTTCCTTCAGGCAGCTCGAATCATAGAAAACGACGTCCATCAACCGGGCTTTGTAATCCGGGCCGGCCGGGTCAAGCGCGTTCAACACCTGGCGAACCTGGAAATCCCTTATCTCGGCCCTGTTCTTGATCAACGCAAACGGAGAGCAGGCTTCTTTGACCAGAAAAACACAGGAACCAAGAGTTTCACCAACTGGTGTTTTCGGAAATACGCCAAGAGTCTGCTCGCGCCTAATTCGCCTGTCATTCCGCATATCCTCATTTATGCGCTGGCCTACCGGCCGACTTCCGAATTTCAGCTGTACTCCAGAAGCATCCATTGATTCACCGAATTTATTGCTCATTTCAGCTATTTAACGCTTGCAGTTGCCGTTTCGCTTACTTTTGAACAACTACCGCGCCCACAGAATCAAATTCCGAATGCAGTCCGCCTGGGATTTCCCAGAATTCCCATATTTGAACAACCTTTTCGGCCTTTTCCCGCAATTCCTTGTTTCCATGCGTAAGTTCGTGCTTAACCGCCTTTTTTGCAAGCTGCCACGCCCGCGGGGCATGAATCATTGCGAGCAGGTCCAGAACAACGTGGAGCTCGGAAGAATCGCGCATTATTCCGGGTTTTAAAAGCGCATTTATGGCGCCAAGGCAGGCGCCGCGGTAATGCATCGCGATCTCCCGGAGCTGAGCCTCATATGTATCTTCCTGCCTTCCGGTCTGCGCCAGTTCTCTGATGCGAGCGGAAATGCTGTCACGGGCAATGCTGGCCCGCATTTCGAACTTGCTGAAAGTAGTACTATTAGTAAAAGGATCCCTTGACAACCAATGCGGTTCGGCACCGGCCTTGTTTATGTCTTCCTGTATCCTTGGACGCAGAACGTACGATACCTTAGCTACCATCGATTCACCCGCCCTAAATAGGGCTCCCGAACTTCTTAAATGTTGATTTCATACCGCTTCAGTCTACTCCTGGCCGCCGCACCAGCAGCACCCCGGCACCACGGTTTACCGCTACACTGTTTATTCGCCAATCGAGATGGTGGAATATAGCCTACGCGCGCAAAGGTAGGTGAAAAAACGGAAAATGGGCGGGAAGGACGGAAGAGCGATACTGAAGTGATGTTTACCCGTCCCTCATGGTGGCTATTTGGCTCATCACGGTGCCATAGCCCATTTTAGCCAAAATAAGGTCGCACGGCCTAGCCCGAGGCGTTTGCAAGCTCAGTAGCGAGTCCGGCAATCTTCGAATCCGCGGTTTCAATCGTTTCGAGCGCCTTTTGCCTGAGTTCTGGAAATTTTGATTTTGGGAGCTTGGCGCACAGCGACATGAGCTTATCGCGCGTTGCTTCGATGAGCGATAGATTGCCTAATTTCTCCTCATCCGCATGAGCTGCTTCAGTGCACATGAATAGCTCAGACAGGCCGTCAATCAGCGCTTCAAGCTTCGCCTCGTTGAGCGAAAAACCGTGAACCGAGGCATTTACCAAAAGCTTTGAGGTATTTTTGCGGCCATTGATGAACGTCAAAAGCTCCAAGGAGCGAATAAGGGCAGCTTCAGACTCCTCCCGCAACATTCCGGCAGCCTCGCTTCCGTTTTTTTCAAAGGTAGTCATCATCAAAAGATGATAGAGCGCCTCCTCAGAATTTCGCCCTCTTTTGAGAACTATAAACTGCAGCTTGCGTACGGCCTCCCGCATGCGGTCATGTTTTCCATCTTCAACGCATTCCATGGCCACATTGAACCAGCGCAAGGCATTGGTTCGGTTTAGAAAGTCATAGCTGGCGTCAGTTGCCATGAAACGCCCGAGCAGGGGCTCGGAAATGCGCATTTTACGTACTGGAGTTGATTCTGCTGCACGCGTTATTTTGCAATCAATGACTTCGTGCATGTCAATATTTAGGGTGGGCGGGCATTTAAGTTTGTCCCAAATAGTCTAAAACTATCTTGGTAATTCCAATACTATATCAGCCGTTCCTTTTTCGCAACGAAGTAAAGTATGCCGCTTAACGCGAACAGCCCCGCGGTGCCATAAAGCAGGTTGCCCTGGGCAAGTTGATCGATGACTTCCCTTATGGGCGCATCAAGCCAGTCGGTTAGCACAAGGCCGGCCAGGGCGCAGACAAGATATTTGACTGCTCGGATACGCGAATCGCGCACGCGAAGCTCAAGGTTTTTCTGGAAGTTGGCAGTGCCCCGGCTGACCAGGATTACGCACATGAGGAAGCTCAGCAGGAACTTGCTCAGGCCAAAGGCAAGCTGCACGAGCTGCGCAGGGTCCATGCAATAGCCTGGGCAGGCCAATTATAATTAGCAAAGGGGGCTGGGAATCGATATTCTAATAGAGTGATGGAGATTCTAACAGAGTTCTGGAATAACCTACTTTCCATTGCTTTTTCCATTTTTCCCGTTCCCGTTGCCCGTGTTGCTCGAGGCTTGAATCGGGCCTACAAGGTCGGGCAGAAGGTGAGCAGTCAGGTTTATCTGGTCCTCAAAGATCACGAGCCCCCGTTCAGCCGAGATTTCACCCACGGTCACGCCGCAATGGTCGAATCTCAGTTTTTGGGTGCGGGGGTCGTTCGGGCCCCAGCCAAAAGACAGCGAGACTATGACCCTGAGAGGGTTCTCATGGATGACGAAGAGCAACGTATCGGCATGGAGATTATACATGCGCGGATTGAGGCTCAGGTCCTTCAAAAACCATTCACCTCTTTCCCATAGATTTTCCATGGGCTCGCCAAAATTGTTATCCGTAATCCATCTGTCCAGTCCATCTTCGCTGAGACCTTTTGGTATTGACCTTCCGACAAGCTTTCCGCTAATCTCCCTTTCGCGCAACCTTGGCTCCACAGTCATGCCCAATACAAGCTGGGGGCTTCCTTCATAGACCACGTTCCAGAGGAAGGAACCGGTTTCCAGAGCACGACGGCTTTCGGTAGTCACTATGAACACGCCTCCAGCACGCCCATTATCTTGCAGCAGTTGAGGTTCTCGTGCTTTCTCATGTTCCAGCAAGAAATTGCCCAATCTGCACGCTTGTTCTTGGCCTCTCAAAATGAGACGGGACGTCCACGGGTCTTGAAATTTATCGCGCTTCTCGGGGCTAGGGCTGTTGAGTGTGCTCACGCCGTGCCTGGCAAACATTACTTTTACTGGATTTTGCCCTCCCACGCACTAAGATGTGCCTGAAGTAGTATTTATGCGTATCGACGTAGGCCGCCGGGTTTCGGTCGCCGGCATTTGGCGGGCTAGAGCGTCTTTATGCCAGAAGGCCCTGCGGGACCGACGCTGCCGCCGTTGCCGGGGCGGGAGGTGGAATAGCAGCCATGGCAGTATGTGTGCGTAAAGCCCTCCTTGTCCACCACGCTCTTGCGCTCGAGCACTGAAGAGAACTCGGTTCCGCAAACTTCGCATTTCATGAAGTTGAATATGGTCGCCATCAAATCACTCTCCGGTCTTTCTGAAAAGCCTTTCTAAATTCCTTTCCTCCTATATTAATCTTTCTAATCCTTCTCGACTTTCGCCCACTGCCCGTTACGCCATTCCCACAGGCACCGAAGAACGGAATCGTAGACCACCGCATCCATCTCCGCGCTTTCAAGAGGCATGTCTATCTCTATTAGCGTCTTGCTGCGCATCCAGTCGAATTCCTCGAAGATGTTGCGCTCGATTATGGGAGAGCGCTTCTTCTGGCGCTTTATCTCCTCGCACCATTCGACGACGATTTTGATTTGTTCTTCCTTCAGCTTGCTCATTCAATCCCTCGCATTTTGCTTCTGCGGACCATCATCGCCCGACCGCCTACTTGTTGACCATCATCACAACGTCGCCGTCCACGAGAACGTGCGTAAGGCCGACCTTCTCGCCGCCGAAGTGCGCGCTCTTGCCCCACACCTGCGCGTACTTGAAAGTCTTGACCATGTCGGTGTGTATCTTCCTGCACACGTCCTCTATGGTCGAGCCCTTCCTCACTATCATCGGCTCCTTGTAGTCCACCTCGCCGTCGCGGTGCCGCATGTACAGGCGTATCAGCTCTAGCTTGGAATATATTTCTTCCTTGAGCTGGGCGATGTTGGTCTCCTTCTCCGCGGAAATCGGAAGGTGCGCGAAGCCGAGCTGCCTGAGATAGCTTTGGTCAACAAGGTCGGTCTTGTTCACGACCACGAGCGAGGGGATGTAGACGCGGTTGCCCACCAGGAAGTCGATGAGCCTGTCGGCATCCGCATTCTCGTGGAACAGGATGTCGCCATTGTGCACTTCGTAGATGTTGAGTATTTCGCGGATGGTGCGCTCGTCCAGCTTCGTAAGCTTCACCGTTGACGTGATTTTGACGCCCCCCGTGTTTTTCTTCTTCAGCACTATGTTGGGCGGCTTCTGGTCGAGCCTTATGCCCATTTCGCCGAGCTCCTTCACGACTACCGGCAGCACCTTGGTGTTGAAAACGTCGAGGATGATTAGGATGAGGTCCGAGCTGCGAGCAACCGCGATGACCTCCTTGCCGCGGCCGCGGCCCGAGCCCGCGCCCTCCAGAATGCCGGGCAGGTCCAGAACCTGGATTCTGGCGCCCTTGTAATCCAAAATTCCGGGCACCGTGGTCAGGGTGGTGAATTCGTAGGCAGCCACGCGCGAGTCGGCGTTAGTAATGTGATTGAGTATGGTGGACTTGCCGACCGACGGCAGGCCGACCATCACGACCGTGGCATCGCCGGTCTTTTTCACCGCAAAGCCGCCGGTCCGCATCCCGCTCTTGGGCTTGGAGGCCTCGCGCTTCAGCTTCGCAATCTTGGCCTTCAGCAGGCCGAGGTGGAACTCCGTGGCCTTGTTCACCTGCGTGCGGGCCATCTCCTCCTCTATCTGTTTTATCTTGTCCTCGGCACCCATGAAAAGAACCTCGCAGGCAGGAATTAAAAGCTTAAAATTTACGCAGTCTCTTCCGCCACCAGCTTCTTGAACGCGGAGGGCCACAGCTCATCCACTTTCGAGTAGTCGACATTGCCCTCGGAGTCCTCGACGTCGCGCAGAATCTTGTTGGCCGCAGCACTGCACTTTAGCACGAAGTCCATCTCGAGCAGGCCCTCGACTTTCGTGTCCCGCGCGGCATTCACGATGTCGGAGTAGACGCGGCCCTTGAAGAAGGCCTGCAAAATGTATTGCTCTGGCGAAATGCCCGTCTCGTCGCTCCGGCGCGCAAGCGCGGGCGGCACGCTGGCAAGCTTGAGCTTTTTCGCTATGGCGCCTATGCTGACTCCCGCAAGGCTCCAGGCACTCGCCTCGGGTACGTCCAGGAAGTTGCACATTATGGAGGACTTTTCTATCGAGGGGCCGCGCTTGAGCGAAAACACCTCGTAGAACTTGTGCTCTTCTATGTCGGTCTCGTAGTTCTTCGCCATTATGCGGTAGAGCTTGCCCTTCCTGCCAAATCTTATCTTGCGCAGGAAGGAGTAGCGGTCGGTGGCAAACATGGAGGCCGCGGGCACGCCGAAGACCAGCTCGAGCCGGTCCTGCACGTCGCGCAGGCTCTGGGCGTGGAAGTTGTAGAGCACGAAGATGCCGGGCTGCGTGTTTAGGAGGTTGATGATTCCCTGCACGGCAACGCGCGACCGTATTTCGTTGATGACCAGGCACGCCTCACCCATGCGCAGCGCTGCGCCGGCCATTGCTATCAACGAGAGTTCTTTCTGCGTCCCCGTCTCTATATCCGAACTCTGCACGCGCATGGTGCCTATGTGGAAGCCCCTCTTGCGGTAGGCCTTTGTCGGTATCTCCTCTATGTCCTGAATCGGGAGTATGCGCTTCTTCGTGCCTATGCTAATGAGCTTGGCCGCCGTGAACGAGGTCTTGCCCACGCCTTTCGTGCCCAGCACCGCCTCCGAGCAGCCAAGGCCGACC
>CABMJK010000064.1 GCA_902386535.1 Candidatus Burarchaeum australiense
CGCGGAATCTCCTTTGCGCCGAATTCGGCTATGAGTGCATGCGAGAATTCCGCCTTGCGCCTGAAGGAATTGACCTCGACGAGCACGGCGCGCCTGGCCTCCGCGACCGTGCGGGGCCTGCGGCCGCCGACCTCGGAGAAGAAGCGCCGGAGCGCCTCCTCGAGCGCGTTGCGCATCATGGGCTCGGTGGGCCTGCTGGCGGCCAGCGCGTCGGCGACTGCCGTGAGCTCCCGCAAAAACGCGGCCGGATTTTTGGCCTTGGATAAGCGGGCTTCTGAGCCCAGGGCCTGCATCGCGGCCTGGGCCACGTTGCGCGCACCCTGGATCTTTAGTGATTTTATGTCCGAAATAGTTTGTTTTACTTCTCGTTCCAAAGGCATCGCCGCGGGTATAAAGCTTTATAAGCGAAGCGTTAAAAAGCATTTTCGAGGCGGCACGGAAATGGAAGCGGATATTAACGCCATAATCCCGCAGGCACACTTGACATCAAAGGAAGACGAAGAGCTTTTCAAGTTCCTGGAGGAGACCAAACCCAAGATAGTCGTAGTGGGCACGGGCGGCAGCGGCTGCAACACGATTACGCGCATGAGCGAGCTGGGCGTCCAGGGCGCGAAATTCATCGCCATGAACACAGATGTGCAGCACCTCGTGAAGATGAGGAGCGACAAGAAGGTGCTGCTCGGGAAGAAGACCACCAAGGGCATGGGCGCGGGCAGCGACCCCAAGGTGGGCGAGGAGGCGGCCAAGGAGAGCGCGGAGGAGATCAAGGCCGCCGTTGGCGATGCCTCCCTGCTTTTCGTGACCTGCGGCCTTGGCGGCGGCACGGGAACCGGCAGCGCGCCCGTGATAGCAGAGCAGGCAAAGGCTGCTGGCGCGCTCGTGGTATCCGTGGTCACCCTGCCATTCACTTCCGAGGGCAGGCAGAGACGCGCGAACGCGCTCGGCGGGCTTGCCAAGCTCAAGGAAAAGTCAGATACCGTGATAGTCGTTCCCAATGACAAACTGCTTGCAATCGTGCCCGACCTGCCGCTGAACACTGCGTTCAAGGTGAGCGACGAGGTGCTTTCGGGTGCGGTGAAAGGCATTGCCGAACTGATAACCAGGGCGGGCCTGGTGAACCTGGACTTCGCCGACCTGCGCACGATATTGAAGGGCGCGGGCTGCGCGGTCGTGGGCATGGGCGAGGCCACGCTGGACACCAAGCCCGAGGAGCGCGCGATGGTCGCCATCGAGACCGCGCTCAACTCCCCGCTGATAGATGTTGACATTTCGACAGCTACAAAGGCACTCATCAACGTGACTGGCGGAGCGGACATGACGCTGCGCGAGGCCGAGCTCATGGTCGGCGAGATGAACAAGCGCATGTCGCCCCAATCGCACATCATCTGGGGAGCGCGGGTAGAGGACAACCTTTCCCGGACCTCGCTGCGCGTGCTCGTCGTGATGGCGGGCGCGAAGTTCCCGCACTACGAACTCGAGGAACTGCCCGCGGAAGAACTCGACATAGACCTGGACGAGATTAGTTAGGTGCCGGGCAAATTAGGAGCTCGGCACGGTCAACCTATGTTTACTTTAGGCGCCTTGTAAGTCCCATCAACATTAAACTCCTTGGCGCGTATCTCCTCACCGGCCTCAATGTGCCCGTTCACATAGATTTTCTTTGCATCTATGAGCTTTTCGGCTTTGACGGTTTCGACCACATTCAGCTCCGGCGTTATTATCGCTTGGGCTTTGATTTCGTTTCCTGCGACCCTTGTAAGGTCAATGCGTATCCACGAGTCTATTTCTCCCTCGCATGAAATAGACACTGGCGTAGCCGAGTCCGGGTTTAAAAAGCCAATGTAGCCTGCAGTTAAACGAGTTTTTACAGTTGCCTTGCTGCCGATGTAGAGGCGATCAGTTCGGATCTCTCCAGCAGTTATGGTGGGTGCGCGCACCCAGGCAAAGGCCTCAATCAAAGACTCAACATTCACTGGCCCGAGCACTGTGAGGCTCCTTGGGAGCCAAACCTTCTTCGCATCAAGGGCTCCGGTGATCGTTATAAGACCATCCTCGTGGTTGCCAGAACCAGCGCTGGCCACTATTTCTCCAGCCTTCACATCTCCACATATGGTGACTTGACCGTCCACCGCAATAGTTAGCTTGCCTTCCACATTTACGGAGCCCACATATTCATATTCATCGCCTAATGCAGTTGAACGCACGAATGTGAGATTTTCAGTCTCTGTTTTGCCAAATTTAGCTGCAATCGTCAGGTCTTTTGAAGCTCCTGCGCCGCCGCGCACCTCGGCCTCAGGCAGGGCCCGGTTCATGAATTTCCTGCGAGAAGGCAGGCCGGGCTCCGTGCGAAGGTCGGCCTTGTTCCTGTAATTAGTTTGGCGCATGGTTCCGATGCCTGCAACGTCCATATGAGCACCCCCTTAGGAATATCACTGTTTGAAAAATTAGGCATGACGAATGTTTAAAAGCTTGCCCTGCGTAAACCAGCTGTTACTCCCCCTATGTTAGTGAATAGGTGCGGAAGGAGAAAGACAGACGAGTGGTAAAATGGTGCTCGACAAACTGAAGTCATTCATAAGCCGCTCGCGACGCGTTCTGAACGTTTCGCACAGGCCGCGGACGCAGGAATACTGGATGATGGCCAAGACGGTTTCGGTAGGCATGGTGCTCATCGGCTTGGCGGGTTTCGTCATAACCATCGTGTTCTCGTTCGTAGACCGCGGGGGATTCTAGGCTTAGGAAATATTGGTTGGTGATTGCATGATGTTCGTTTATCGCGTTACGGCGGGACAGGAAAAGGTGGTCGCGGACGTGCTCAGGCACAAGGTCGAGAAGGACCACCTGCCGGTATACGCGATTGCCATGATAGAGGAGCTGCGCGGCTACCTCGTGATTGAAGCCCAGGACGAAGTGGTGGCGAGGCAGGCGGCCATGCGCATACCTCACATAAAGGGCGTGCTGAGCAAGAGCATGGACCCCAAGGAACTGGACACGCTCATCGAGGCGGCTTCGCCCGCGCTCAGCATAAAGAAGGGCGACATCGTGGAACTCATAAGCGGCCCGTTCAAGGGCGAGAAGGCGCGCGTCATAAAGATTGACGAGAACAAGGACGAGCTGACCGTCGAGCTTACTGAAGTCGCGGTTCCCATACCCGTCACCATAAAGGCCAACACGATCAGGACGTACCAGAAGGCAGAGGACGTGTCCCGGTAGGTTGCGCTTTTGGCTGAACTGAAGGGCTGTGCTTCGTTCTGAATTTCACTCCGCTAGCCAGTCAGACTATTTCCACGCCCAGCGGCGCGCCCGCGTCATCATAGCCGCGGATGCTTCGGTCGTCATAGGGGCTCGCGATTATCAGGTGCACGCCGCCCATGCGCGAGAAGAAGAGCCTGTCGGCCTGGGAAGGAAGAGGGGGCGCGCCCGGGTGCGAGTGTATGCTGCCGCACGAGTCCGAGAGCGCGGGCACCATGTTCAGGTTTATGCTCGAGAAGCCGGAGCCGTACTCGCTGAGGGGTATGATCAGGATTGTGTCGATTATGCCGCGCCTGTTCTGCCGCAGCATGCCCACGAACTCGTCCGGGTCGGTGTTCCGCGCCGCGTGGGCTATGAAGTCGAATGCGTCCCGCGTGATTCTTATGGACTGCGGTTTGGGCTGTTTGGGTTTCTTAGAGGTCATCTTGATTTCTTCGTGAAAAACTGTTCCCACTTGCCGAGCTGGAGGACTTTGCCGAGCGTGCTTCCCCTTCGGATTTCCTCGCGCACGCGGTTCTCGGTCTCGAGCGTGTACTTGGCCCTGTTTGCAATCTCGGCCGCGCGCTCCTGGGGCACGACCACCACGCCGTTGTCATCGCCAACTATCCAGTCGCCGGGCCGGACAGCCTGCCTGCAGCACCTCACCTCGCACCCTATCTCGCCCAGCCCCTTCGGGTCCCCGGCATTCGGGGAAATGTAGCGCGAGAAGGCCGGGAATTTCAGCCTCCGGACCTCATCCACATCCCTTATGCCGCCATCTATCACGATGCCCGCTAATTTTTTCTGCGCTGCGCTGTGGGTGGCGAGCTCGCCCCATACGGCCCGGTCGCCCGAGGCCGCGCCGCCCGCCTCTATGACCAGGACCTCGCCGGCTTTTGCGACGTCTATTGCTTCGACGGCCTTGGCCCAGTCGCCGGGATAGGTGCGGACCGTGACTGCGCGGCCGGCCATCTTCGCGCCCTGTACGACAGGGGAAATGCCGACCATGGCGCCGCTGCGCTGCATCGCATCCGCTATGTTGGGTGTTGAAACTTGCAGGAAAATCTTCCGGATGAGACTATCGGCATCTTCCGCCGTCCCTTCACTCACTTTAAATTTTTTTTTAGAAAGCAACGCTGCGCGGATTGCCTTCGCGGCCTCGCCGGGCTTCGCGGCCTTGGTTATCGCGCCGCCCACGATTATGATTTCGGCGCCGCTTGCGGCCATCTCTGCGACCGTTTTTTCGCTCACGCCGCCGGCAACCGCGAACGGGATTTCGCACCTGAACTTGCGCACTGCCTCGACGATGCTCACACCGCGCATCTGCTGGTCTATGCCGATGTGCAGGCATGCGTAGTGCACGCCGAGCTTCTTCAGCTCGCACACGCGCTTCGGGATGTCGGACACACCGAGCATGTCCGCCATCACCTTGGCATTGAAGCGCTCGCCCGCCTTCACCGCCTCGCGTATCGTGCTGTCATCGACCACGGCCATCACCGTGACTATGTCGGCGCCCGCCTTGGCGGCCAGTTCGACCTCGAACGCGCCCGTGTCCGCAATCTTCATGTCTGCGACTATTTTCTTGCTGGGAAATCTCTTCCGCAACTCGCGAACCGAGTTCAGGCCTTCGCTCTTTATGAGGGGCGTGCCCGCCTCGAGCCAGTCCACGTAGGGCGCAGCCTCCTCCGCAATCTTGAGCGCGCGTTCCAGGTCAGCCAAATCCAGAGCCAGTTGTAAAATAGGCATTCACCGCACCCCGCGCCTAATTATCAGGAGGCTCGCTTTTAAATTCCTTTTATTGTCGAATGAGCGAGCAAGCCGCGAGAGCCTCGCTTTTTTCCACGCGCGCATTCTTTTCACTTCCATCACCAATAACGGCATCGCCCGCGTTATGTTGTCGACGATGCTAATATTCGCCCTCTGCGCCGTGCGCGAAAGCGGATTCAGGTCAATGGCGATCATGCGCTTGCCCATCCTCCGCAGCGCCTCGGTCCTGTCGCCATCCTCAAGGGGCACGAGCACGACATCAGAGGAAAAAATTCCGCCTTTCTCGACTATTGCACGCTTGGATTGGAGGCCGGGAATACGCGCCATATTTTTGCCGCCCGCAGTCAACGCGATGATGCCGAATTTCTTAAGCTCGGCCGCAATTGCGCGCACGCGCCTCTCGCTCCTGTAAAAAAGATTGACTTCCACCCTGGTCTTCGCGCCAATCGCTTTTGCCAAATCCGCCACCGCGCCAGGGCAGAGTGCCGCGACGTTCCCGTTGACCGAAATTACAGGTCTTTCCGCGAGCAGCAACTCGGCAGCCGCAGCCCTAATCGCCTTGCGTGCCTCGTTCGTAGTCCGCTCTCCAATCAGGTAGTCGAACGCCTCACCCCTGCCATGGGCTAGCAGGCCCTGCACATGCGTTATGCCCTTGCGCATCCCGGTCTCGAGCGCATGCCGCTCGCTCAGCGAATAATAGCGCGGGTGGGAATGAGGAATCATCAGGAAACTCTTGCGCCCTTCATGCTTATTTTAGTTATCATCACGTTCTTGGAGAATTTCCTGAGCGCTGCCGCGGCCTTTTTCGGAGTCTCGGTGAGCACGAAAACGCTTTCCCCGAGCATTGCCATCGAGCCGCCGCTTGCCCTCATGGCCTCCAGAATCGCTCCGTGCGCAAGCCCGCTCTCAGTTGCGAAGAGCCGGGAGAGGGAGATGAAATGCCCGGCATCGGGCTTCGCGAGCAGGTCGCGCACGCAGGCTGCACCGATGCCGTTTATGCGGACCTTCCAGCCCTCGTCGCGTATTATCTTCGACGTTTCAATCGGCTTCATTGGTGCGAGCACTACTTTCAGGTTCCTGCCGAATTTCACCTTCTCGAAGCGCTCGAAGTCGGCAGGCTCCGTCCTGATGCCAAAGCCGCCGAAGCGCTCCGCCACAACAGTGCCGAGCCCCGTACCGCACTCGACCTCGGCCTCGTGCGCAATGCGCGCGCACTCGAGCGCCGAGAGCCGCGTCTTCAGTGCCTTGCTGAGGGCGAGCGAGAGCGAGAGGGCGCCGGCGCCGCTCATGCCAAAGCCGTAGCCTACCGGGAGCTGGGCCTTGTGCTCGACCGAAATCTCGTAGTGCTTGCCCGCAGCAAGCTCAAGGAAGCGCTTAACGACTGCCTGCGAGGTCGGGAGGCTCTCGGCCTTGCCGTTGAGCCTCAGGCTCACCTTGTTGGCTTTGGCCGACCTAACATCCGCGATAGTCCTAAGACCTTTTTCAACGCAAAAACCCGCGCCTGTTGAGCCCTGACCGCCCTCTGCTATGGCAAAGAAACCGGTGACATGGCCTGGCGCGAACGCAGAGGCCCTCATGGGAGAAGATCCGCTGCGTGGTATATATACGTTCCGAATTTTGCTGCCGAGCCCTACGACGTAAAAAAGGCTTCGTCGCCTGACGTATCCCCGCCTTTTAAACCCGCCTTGTCCGGGGTTTTTAAAATTAAAGTATACCGAGAATCAATTATAGATTTAAATAGGGGTTTCGAGATAATGGACTATACAGCCCTACTCTTGAGCGGCTGACTTCTGGTTGGTCAGATGACACACAAGTCCATTCGAAAGTTAGACGGCACGGTGCCACCGGAGGTAATCACCAATATTCAAACCAGCAGGAAGGACGCCAGGCCCGGTCGACTATCGGACGGAAACGGGGAATTTGGAGGAAGGCGCATGCCTGAGCGCGGAGAGGGACCGGTAAATGCACATAAACGACTATGGATACCCAACATTGCGGTTCGGGTAGTCGACCAGTCCGAACTCAAAGACGCGAATCCGACGTGCATTTGGAAACTCGTAAGGGAATGCCGTAAAGAGCTAGTTGCGGCCGGACTTCTTCCTCGGAATGCGCCGATCCCAAAAATACTCAGCAGAGCGGACCATTTCGACACCAAGGAGGCCAAATTTTATAGGCTCAATGAACATGAGTACATTTGGCAAGGAAGACGTTATACGGGATATAGTTTCGAACGCCTCTCGGGGTTTGATGAGAGCCTAAAACTCGATATGGGCATCATAAACAGGTTGCACGAACGCATAGAACGCCTGACCGCGCAGGGGAAGCCCATTGAAGGCCTAGACTATGGAAAAGAATACCATGAGCCATTGCACGAGCAGGGGGCAGATGGACCCAGGCGCATTAATCCTTGCAACCGCAAAGACCACATAGAATTGCTTGTACGGCGAATTTATGCGATAGCGAGCCATGCTGAGGTAGGGGTGCCCGAGGAAGTTCTCGACATAACAGGGCACTTTGGATACATCCGCTGGGGTTACAAAGAGAAGGATGAACATGGCGAGATGATTGGTGTAAACATAGTAAACGAAAGGATGGCGTGGCAGGAGGCGGTTTGGAATCAGCTAACGCTTAACGCACTTTTTAGAGAAGTCGGAGAGGTATTGGTGGCGTTAAATCCAAGCAACGAATATCCGAATTACACATATTCTTGGGAAATCAACCATGGACCTAGCAAACTATCCATTACGATGTGCGATTCTTTTGCAGCGTTAGTGACGTTGATGGAAGGAGGCCTGGTGGCGCCGGATCTTGAACAGTGGCGCCTCAACAATTCGCTAAGGAACCTTACCGAAGAGGAGCTTGGGAAGCTTCCAGGTTACGCCAAGCAGCTTATGGATTGGCTGACGCCAGACAGACAACAAAAACTAGCCGAGCATATCGAACTCGTTGCAAACTATCTGAAGAACGAGCAGGGATTTGAGGACGAGAGAGGACGATGCATGATAAAATTGAATCTGGAACAGCTGGTGGGAGATGTTGAGAAGCTTCTGACAGTGTCATTCAAAGAAGAAGGAAGAGAAAAAGGCTTTCCGGTATTCCTACACGGGCTTAAAACGGTGAGGGCACATGTAAATCGGCCTATAATAGGGCCGGCCGTAAAGGTCGCACATATCGTATCGACGGACAAAACGCAATGTGATTTGAAGCACTTTAGCCCCATTGAAAGATTACGTGTTTACAGCAGTGGAGGCATACCCTACAGACATGGGGAAGTTCCGGGTGTAGACCGCATCCTTGCTGCAATCTTGGAGGAGAATCCTCGCGCGCTACTGGTGAACGAGGCTCCGGCCGCCACGCTGAAGGACGCGGTGAAGGAGTGCCTTCTGCTCTACCACGAGCTACAGCAGCATTTCTACCTCTAAGGAGTTACGGCGTCTTCCGCGACATGATACTGGAAGAAGGCAGTGCAGTTTAGGTTTCTCATTTATGCATCGATTAGACCCGCCCATCAGCATCTTTTTTATCCATCAATCCGATAAGTTCCTGCAGATGGCCAGCCACTTCCACGTTGTAGCGCATGAAAATATCGAGGTCGGCGGCAAGGTCGAGATGGTTGCGGATCTGCTTCTCTGCGCCCCTGGAAGCCCTCAGGGAGAGCGTCTCGGATTCGTCTCCTGTCAGGAGGAAAGGCAGCTTATGGTTTGGTTTTCCGTCCTGCATGAGGGTTATGACTCCGCTTAGAGGACTCGACTCTGATGCAAACAAGGCATCGGCCATGTAATACCGGTCCCGGAAACCGGGCTCATTCTCGAGCAGCCACTTGAAGCGCACGAATTCATTCATACCCTCCAAAAGCCTGCTGCCGAGGGAGCGATAGCCGTTGGCACCGTCGTATTTCAACTCATTTCCTAAGACTTGCGAAACTGATGCCCGTTGCCCGTAGAGTTCCTCTTCTAGGGGAAGCCGCGGAGGGGAAGGCCACTCTGCGGGCGGCTCGTCAAGCGGCCGCCAGAAGAAGAGGGGCTCGGGGAGAAGATTTTTCTTGTCGGTCGGATCTTCGAGCGCGACGCGGTATACGGTGGTCTTCAGCCAGGGCCGGCGTTCGTGATTCTTGGGGTCTTCCCGGAATATCGTCTCTTCCTTGTACCACATGTACAGCCGGTCTTCGTGCGCGAAGGCGAAAAGGGGCCCGAAATACAGGTCCATCAGGCTGTTGTCCTTGCGGCCGGCCCTTGCCTGGACTTCCGCCAGCACGTGGTCCAAAAGGCTCTTGCCTTCGTACGGGGTGTTTCTTAGCGACTCGTAAACGTATGAATTGTGGGTTATCAGGGAGTCCAGCAAACTGACGACGTGACCTAGCGCATCGTCAATAGGCACGCGCGTTTCGGGCCATTTTTCCGCAACTCCGTCTTTCCCCAAGACGGTTTCGTCCCCGCCTGACAAGAGCGAAGTCTCCTTGCGCTCTACCGCGCCGGGCAGCACGGGCCACAGGAGGCTCTTGTCTATCAGTATGTCCGAACGCTTGCCAGTTATTCCCGGAACCGAGGCCAGTTCCAGCATCGTGAAAAGCAACCGTTCGGGCGTGAGGTGGGTCCTGAGGTCCCATTTTTGCGGCAAATCCTGCTTGTATACGCTGTGCCTCCATGCGTCGTACAAAACTATGGCGCGGCAGCAGTGTTTCAGGATCGGTGGCAATGCATCGATCTTTTCTTCAAGCTGCTTTTGGAGTTGCCTGGAGTATTCTTTCACTGCGCGGTGCATCCTCCTCTCCGGTCGCATCTTCATATTTCCGAGTTCTTCCAGGTGCTTGAGATACTCAACTAGAACATCGTTTATGCCCATGAAATTGGCCAGGCCGGGCGGAAGGGGCGGGGGCGTTTTTTTCTTCGCGCGGGCATACCGTTCGTCAGTCTGGTGTTTTTTCAGAATTTTGGAGGGCATGGAAAAAAGTTTGTTGAGGGCAGTGATGCGGTCGGCAAAATTTCCTTGGCAAAGGTTCTCGAACAAGCCCTCGATGATGCGCAAGGCGCCTTCCACTTCCGGCTCCTTGCCCAGCTTGTCAATCGTGCTGTAAAGCTCATACGAATTTTTCAGAAGTTTAGAGCGCTGCTGCATCACGGAGTAAAGCAACTCTGCGGCCTTTTGTCCATCTTTCAGGGATATGCGGTCTGACGCCATTACGTGAAGTTCACGAACAGCTTTTTCGAAATCATCCATCAAGCCGATTAGCGCCGCTGATTGGGTCTTGGCGCCTTCCAAAGGACCGTTGTTTCCGCGCTTATGCTCGATGAGCCTCAAGGACTCTTCCAGCATGGCAAGCAACTGGGGTCGGGTGAAAGAGAGGGAGGGCTCGAAAAGGTTGTTGGCCTCGAAAAGCATGTATTGCTGCAGCTGCTTTCTCAAGCCGAAATCAGCTACAAGCCTCGCCAGCACGTCTTCACTTATGCTCTCAGGCCAGGTCTGCTCGGAAAAACGTTCCATGATTATGGTTTGTTTCGTTCGATTCTCTTGCGCCATGGTGTTCGAGGACTGCTGGGTTATTTCCAGCCATTTTTCAACCTCCTCGGGTTTATAGCGCACCAGCTTTTTCGGGTCGGGGAGACCGACTGGGATGAAACGTCTCCGGCTGGACCGGAAGTAGCGCGTCAGGGCCCACAGCCTGGCGATTTCCGCGAGCTGGGCATCCAGCGCCTCTCTCGTCACGCCTACGGAGTTGCAAATGACGTTCCACACCGCGTTGCCCACCTGCTCGCGCGCAGCTAGTGCCTGCCGGAGCTGGGAGTCGGAGATTTCCTCGATGGCAGCTTTTTCCGCTTTGACCCGCGCCTCCCAGTCCTGCTGCGAAAGCTTGGGGGCGTCTCTCGTCTCATAACCGCGCGTGCACCACAGCACGTTGCTCAAGGAGGATTTCAGCCTATAGCGAATGCTATTGCCTACCCTTGCGCTACCAACGTCCCAGTCCCGCGGCGCCGCAGGAGTCAGCACGGAACTTATGTCGGCAGCGGATTTGTCGGTGTCTTTTTCATGACCCTTTTCGGAGTCGATTTCGTGACCGGCTTTCCGGCGCTTGTCAGCGTGTCTTGCACCGTGCGCCTCCTGGCTTTTCAAGATGCTTCTTGCACGCTCGAAGTCCCTCGCATTGACTGGAATGATGGTCACGCGCCGGTCAGGCTTCAGGGAGGGGACGAGTAGCTCGATGACGCGCGCGCAGACGTTGAGATTGTAGGCAATGTCATCGGTAGCACGGGAAGCGCGGAACTGCTCGCTGAGCTGCGGGCGCAGCGAATTGACAGAGGAGGCGGAGTTAGCACTCGGACTAAGCACCATGCTGTCGGGCCTTCCCGGATTAAAGAAACTAAACGCCAATTGCAAGCCTCCCCTTTTCCCACTAAGGGCGAGTAGTAATTATGACTTTTTTCCTATTTAAACCCACCAGCCAATTCCGGGTCAGTTCAGAGGTCCGCCGAGCGCGCTCAGATGTCGAAATAGCGCCGTATTTGTCTGCCAGTTCTCTCTATACCGTGCCTCACGCCCTCGCGCTTGGCGCGCCGTAGCAGGGGCATGCGCCGCCGGTATTCCTGTGCCAGCTCCCGGCCGAACTCGCCGCTCATTATCTCCTTCAGGATGCGCCGGAGCTCTGCCTTTGATGCCGTGTCTATTGCCCGGGGGCCGCGCGTCCTGCCGCCGTAGCGCGCGGTTTCGCTCACGGCCGACCACATGCCCTCGATGCCCTCATGGTGGATGAGGTCCACCGTAAGCTTGAGCTCGTAGAGGCAGCAGAACCACGCCAGCTCGGGCTCGATGCCCGCCTCGACCAGGGTCTCGTAGGCAGACTTGACAAGCTCGCTCACCCCTCCGCAGAGCACGGCCTGCTCGCTGAAAAGGTCGGCAAATGTCTCGTGATTGAAGGGCGCCTCGAAGACGCCCGAGCGCGTGAAACCGCAGGCCTTCGCGAGCGCGAGGGCAGTGCGCTTGGCATGCCCGCTCGCGTCCCGATGGACTGCCAGGAGCGCCGGCAGACCCTTGCCTGCAAGATAGAGCTCGCGCAACTGCCTGCCGGGCCCATGCGGGGCAACCATCACAACATCGACCGAGCGCGGCGGCTTGATGAACTCGTAGGTTATGTTGAAGCCGTGCGAGAAATACAGGGTCTTGCCTGGAGTCATGTGCGGGTGCACGAAGCGATAGTAAACTTCAGGCTGGCTCGTGTCGCTTATGAGCATGCAAACGACGTCCCCGCGCCTCGCCGCCTCGCCGAGTTCCGCGGGCTCGAAGCCGTCGGTCCTGGCGCGGCGCCAGGAGGGGCCGTTCTTACGCGCGGCCACCACCACGTCGAGGCCCGAGTCCCGGAAGCAGAGGGCCTGGGCCGCCCCCTGGCTGCCGTAGCCTATGACCGCGATGGTCTTGTTTTTGAGCCAGTCCAGGTTCGCGTCCCTGTCCCTATAAACCCTCATTTTCCGCCCCGCTTTCCGCTTCGCGCCTGACCCCGTAAGTTTACCTGATATTTCAGCAATAGTAAAGGTTTAAATAGGCGTAAATGCATGAATATGTGCAGGTGATTAACCTGCGCAATCTCTCTTTAGTGGTATTGGGTCTGCTGCTCCTAGTGACGCTCTCTTATGCTGTTGATTGCGTCACCACGAACGGCGTCAAGGCAAAGCCCGCATACGACTGTCTGTACGACATACCCGGCGGCGAGCCGCTGATTGGAGCGGGCAAGGAAACGCTTTCGATGGATAAGCAGAATTTCGGGGATGCGAATGTGCTGGTCGAGCGCACTGTTTCAGTCGTCAGGACCGGGGCCGTGAGCTACCTCGTGCCCGGCACGGCGCAGATGTACACCGAGACCATTGTTTCATTCAAGGCAACCAACAGGGGTGAGGAGGCCATCAGTGACTTCATCGTTGTGCAGCCGCTTGGGGAAGGCGAAACCCACTCAATGACCGTGGGCGACCTGGCCGCAGGAAAGAGCAATACGGTGTCCTTCTCGTTCCCACAGGCGCAGACGGCCTTTGACGACCCAACCATGGATTATTCTCTTCCGACCGTGATGCTCAAGGCTTCGAATCTCAATTCCACCGTGAACCAGGAAACCGAACTTTGGCTCAGACTGGGCTCAAAGCCGGTCGTGGGCGAGGTGATAGGGATAACCAGCCCTTCGGGCTTCAAGTTCGACCTCAAGACCGACGAGAGCGGCAAGGCGGGGTTCGTGCCCCAGGAAATCGGAACTTACATCTTCGACGTTCCGCACAGGAAAATCACGGGCAACGTTTATCTTCAGTCGCTGCTCGAAACGCCCGTTGTCAACAACACCGTGCAGCTCGGGAGTCCTGACACTGGCCTTCCCGCAACCGCGGCCCTGGTGGCAGGCAGCATAGGTTCGAAGGCAGGATCTGCAGTAAATAAAGTTGGTTCGCTCATCGTTGGTGCAGGCCCGCTGGGCATTGCATTGACCCTGCTGGTGCTGGTGGCCGGCAGCTGGGCAGTCATAAAACTGACCAATGGCGATTGGAACAAACTGGCCAACGGCCATGAGATTCCGCCAGAGCTCGAGCAATACAGGAAGCCCAAGGGCGAGGACAGCGCGCAGGCCGACAAGAAGCAATTGAGCGAGATGGAGAAGCTCAGGCTGCTCGAGTCCGCGGTCATGCTCAGCCCGAAGCAGAGAGGTGAGGTGGCCCCGCAGAAGCCGAAGAGGCGCGGCAGGCCGGCTGGCAGGCGAAGGAAGAGGTAGGGAAAGAAAGTAATGTGAGCTTATGCTGTTACGGCGAGCTGCACCCGGACTGCCATCTACGCTATTTTTACACGAAGGGCCGCACGGCGGCGCGGGC
The DNA here is from genome assembly GCA_902386535.1 of Candidatus Burarchaeum australiense. Classification (GTDB taxonomy): domain Archaea; phylum Micrarchaeota; class Micrarchaeia; order Burarchaeales; family Burarchaeaceae; genus Burarchaeum; species Burarchaeum australiense. The sequence continues at coordinate 13,830 of CABMJK010000064.1, forward strand.
AATATACCGCTGCACTGGAGAATGGAATCTCTGGGATCGAAAACAAGATTAGAGGATTCCAGGTTAGACACGAGGGAAGAGATGGGCATGCTGCCGCTCAGCCGTAAATTCGGACTTCTGGTGGTCGCAGGAGACCTGCCGAGCAGGTGGACAACCCTTTCCGACATAGTCGGAGTCAGCAAACAAGAGTTGGAGGCGACAGAGCCGCACAACGTTTTGGGGAAATCCGGGATGGTCATGGAAATCGTGAAGGCAGCGGATATTTATGAGGCAAGATGGAAGTATCTCAAAGACCCGGAAGTGACGGATGCAGTAGTCATGGTGAATGTTTATTCGGACAGGGCGGCCCAGATGATAGAACATTTTAAGGCCGACGATATGAGGCCAGATATTCCCGTAATAGCCATCGCTGAACGCGGGAAGGCGAGTTTTGCCAGCAGCGTCTTTGGCGCCGACAAGGTGGTCCAGGTGACTGACCGCGCGACCTATATGGACGACGTGCTGAGAAGTCTCGCGGAGATTTTGGAGGCGCGCGGAGTGGATGAGGGCGCGGCGCAGAAGCCGAAAAAAGGCAAGCCTCTTTCCGCGCTTCTCGTGACCAGCTTTAACGGATGGTGCGGCTGCGGCACGCTCGACTTCGAGGATTGGGAGCCGGCGTTATACAGGCAGATCACCTCGCGGGCGAATGTAAGCGAGGTGTCGGGAGTCCAGCTGTGTCACAGGGATATGACGAATTTTGAGGATGTTGTCGGGAAAAAAGCGGAAAAATGGGCGGGGGCGTCCGATGTCATCATAGCGATGCTCGAACCGCCTAAAGACTATAACGGAACCGAAAATCTGAAGGCGCTGATGGACAAGCTGAAGAGATACACCCCGCGGATTCCGGTGATTGCGATAGTGGAGGAGGAAAAGGACGTTCCCGCTGCACGCGAGCTGGGCGTGCACGCGGCATTTGCCATGGGCCCGTCGACGCTGGACCAGATGTGCGGGGCGCTGAACGGGCTGGCCGAAGGGAAGAAAGAAGGTTAGTTTGGGGGTGTTGGAATGCAGATTGTGCCTAAGGCTGGGCAAAAGGAAAAATAGATAGCCCCGGCCGGATTCTCGGCATAACACCAACGCGTGGGGTTATCGTGAGGGGGCGACTCGTCGTGCCCCCTGCGTTCGAACCGACGCCACCGGGTCCAGAGCCCGGTATCCTTGACCATTGTCAGCCTTGCTGGCAAGTTCTGACGGCTTGCCGGCAGAGCACTAGACGACGGGGCTATCTTACCTAATCTGGCTCTTTTTCAACCCATAAATTTATATTCGATGGATGAGATTGGGCAGGCATGAAAGCTGCGTATTCCCTCATTCTCGCCCTGTTTGCGCTTAATTTGTGCGCCGCGGCCGAGCTGCAGATAATGAGCCCGGTGACTGGCGTGGTGCAGGACGGCGGAGAGGTTTACCTAGGTGCGGTGGGCCCGGGCCAGACGCTTTACATTGAGGCCAACGCGCTGGTCACCACGGGCGGAAAGTTCGGGCAGGGCGGCAGGTGGGACATGCTCGAGGTCGTGAGCGCACCCGATGGATGGACGAGCGAGAACAGCCTGCTCTACGAGCAGCCGCTCAAGCTGCGCCTGAAGGTCGCAAGTGATGCCGCGGACCAGGAATACATGGTGCTCGTGCGCGCCGTCGACGAGGGGAACAAGGAGGAACTCGGGGAAGTAAACATGAAGCTTATAGTCAACGTTTCGCGCGACGTTTTTGGCATGTCGGTCTCTCCTGCACGGAAGGAGACGGGAGCGGGCCAGCCCGCATCCTTCATCGTGACCATACGCAACGACGGCATTGCGAGCGACGCATTTGAGATAAGCGCCAGCGGGCTGCCGGCCTGGAATTTCAGGAAGACTGTGTTCGTGCCTGCCGGCTCCTCCAAGGAAGTTCCCTACGACGTGGTATCGGGCGAGGAAGGCGAATTTTCGCCAATCATAAAGGTGAGGTCCCTGTCGAGCGACCTGCTCAGCGGCGAGCAGAATGTGCGGCTGGGCGTCAGCACCTCGCTCGCGAGCGATTACAAGGCCACCAACAATGGCCTTCTGCTCTTCCCGATTCTCGAGCAGGCAGCCTACTCCGTGATGGGGCTCCTGGCCAACCTGTTCTGATTTCTGATTGACGGAGGCGTAGCTTTGATGGAAAAATATTCTGGGAATGCAGCCATGGCAAGGGAAAAGGCGGCCAGCGAGGCAGCGCAGCTAATCCTCGGAGGCAGGCTCGGCCTGGAGCAGGTCAAGAAAAAAATAGGCGCAAAATACGGTCTCGCCGCAGTGCTTAAGAATTCCGAAATACTCGGGGAAATTCCGAAGGCAAAGAGGGGCGAGCGCGTGATGTCTCTGCTCAGGCTCAGGAAGACGCGCACGCTTTCGGGCATTGCGCCAATCGCAGTCATGACGATGAGCGGATGCCCGCACGGCAGGTGCACCTACTGCCCGCGGGGCGGCGAGGCTGCGCAGAGCTACACAGGCTTCGAGCCTGCGTCCCTGCGCGCCAGGCAGAACAAATTCGACGGCTACGCGCAGGTGAAGACGAGGCTCGAGTCCCTGCGGCAGATTGGGCATGACGTGGACAAGTGCGAGCTCATCGTGATGGGCGGCACGTTCAACTCGCAGCCGCACAGCTATCAGACGAAATTCATGAAGGGATGCCTGGATGCGATGAACGGAGGGCAGAAAAGGAGCGCGAGCCTTGCGGCTGCGCTGAAGCGCAACGAGAAGGCGCGTGTGCGGGCCGTTGGCATCACCTTCGAGACGAGGCCGGACTGGGCGCGCGAGAAGGATGTGGACTGGCTGCTGGAGATGGGTGCTACACGAGTCGAACTTGGGGTGCAGACACTTGATGATGAGATTTATGCGCGCGTGAAGAGAGGGCACAAGGTCGTAGATGTGGTGAACGCGACGCGCGTGCTCAAGGACTCGGCACTGAAAGTTTGCTACCACATGATGCCCGGCCTTTACGCAGACAAGGAAAAGGACGTGGGCCAGTTCAAAAGGCTTTTCTCCGACGAGAATTTCCGGCCCGACATGCTCAAAATCTACCCGTGCCTGGTGCTCGAGGGCACCGAGCTCCATGACGAGTGGAAGCGTGGAAGGTTCGAGCCCTATGACAGCGAGAAGGCCGCCGAAGTCATAGCCGAGGCCAGCAGTTACATACCGCCCTACGTGCGCGTGATGCGCATGCAGC
>CABMJK010000065.1 GCA_902386535.1 Candidatus Burarchaeum australiense
AGCTTGCCCTGCACCCGCTCCTCCTCGGTAGTGGGAAGATAGGGCGGGTTGAACACGATTGCATCATATTTCCGGTCGTCGACGATTCGACGACCGCCTCCAGAAAACCTACCGGTTTTCAGGATTCCCCGTACATTGGAAAAAAGGTCGCTCTCCATGAATCTTGCATTTCCTATCCCGTTCTTCTCAGCATTCAGCCTTGAATTCTCAACCGCCCTGGGGTTCAAATCCACGCCGAGCACGGCGTTTTCCCCGGCTTTGGCGCACACCAATGACTGTATCCCGCATCCGCAGCCCATATCGAGGATACGCGGACCGTTCCCGGTTGCGTGTTTCCTGCCCCGCAGGCTTTCCGCAAGCTCCTTCGCATATTTCGCGAGCAGGAAGCTGTCCTCCGCAGGCTCGTAGACATCCGGGAACACATCCAGCTTAAGCCCTTGGAATTCCATCTGCCCAGCTCATCTTTTCGCGAACATCTTTCCCGCCTCGCCCACGAGCAGCACAGAGCCCGAAACAGCCAGCATCACCATGAAATCCGTGCCTGAAACCGGCACAGTGCTGAAAAGCGCCCTTAGCGGCTCGAGCAGCACTATCGCGAACTGCATCGCAATCACTCCGAGCACTGCGAGCACCAGCAGCCTGTTCGAGCTCAGATTGGAATAGAAATGCGCGGTTTTCGAGCGCGAGTTGAGCGCGTTGAAAGCCTGCATGAGAGCGAACGTGCAGAACACCATGGTCACCGCCTTTTCCGGCGCAGCCTTGGAATAATAGAAGAAAACGACCATGCTCGTTGCAGCCATGTAGAATCCCATATTGAGCACGCGCACTATGAAATCGAAATCTATGAACGTCGTCCTTTTCACCGCCCTCTCCTTCATCAGTTCCTTGCCCGGCTTCTCCAGCCCGAGCGTGAGCGCAGGCGGCCCGTCTATTATCAGGTTTATCCAGAGGATGTGCACCGGCTCGAGCACCCGCAGGCCCAGCACGAACGGAATCGAGAGCATCACCAGCGCCACGTTCGTGGTTATCTGGAACCTGAGGAAGTTGATTATGTTGGTGGTTATCCCCCTGCCGTACTCAATTGCCTTCTCGAGCGTGGCGAAATTGTCGTCCATGAGCACCAGGTCCGCGACCTCCTTGCTCACGTCAGTGCCCGTGCGCCCCATCACCACTCCCACGTGCGCCTTCTTGAGCGCGGGCGCGTCGTTCACCCCGTCCCCTGTGACCGCGACTATTTCCCCCCACTTGACGAGCCGCTCGACAATCCTGAGTTTCGAGGCGGGCGTCGCCCTCGCGACAACGCTTATTTCCCTGAGCCGCGCGTCCAGTTCTTGGTCGCCCAGGTGCTCGAGCTCCGCCCAGGTCGCGACCCCGCGACCGTCCGCAAGCCCTATCTCCCTGCTTATGCGCTCTGCTGTGGAAACGTTGTCCCCGGTCATCATTAGCACGCGTATCCCTGCCTGCCTGCACACCTTTATCGTGTCCTTCACTTCCCTTCTTACCGGGTCGTGGAGCGCGAGCATTCCCAGGAACGTGAGCCCCTGGCCCGGCACTTTTCCGCCATGCGGCTTTCCGCACGCCACCCCTATCATCCGCATGCCCTCTCCTGCAAGCGCATCCAGCGCCCTGCCCACCTCAGCCCTGCGCCTGGCGTTCAGCTCCCCGGCGCCTTCCATGTCCGAGCACATCTCGAGCACGGATTCCGGCGCGCCCTTGACCACCGCGATTTTTTTGCCGCCGATTTCATAAATCCCGGACATGGTTTTTGTGCCGGGGTCAAAAGGATTGTAGGCGAGCTGCGGGGTTATCTGCCTGAACCTGCGCACGTCCACGCCCTTGACTATGCCGGCGATGAGGAGCGCCCGGTCGGTCTCGTCCCCGACTACTCCTTCCTCGGTGAGGTGCGCGCTGTTGCACAGGTACACGTAGGAAAGCATCTTCTCGGTGCCGCTGAGTTCAGAGAAATCCCTCACCTTTCCGTCATATGCCTTCACAAGCGCCATGCGGCCTTCGGTTATCGTACCGGTCTTGTCCGTAGCTATGAACGTTATGTTGCCCAGCGTCTCCACTGCCCCGAGCCTGCGCACGAGCGCCTTCTCGTTCGCCATGTTCTTCACGCCTATGGCGAGCACGATGGTGAGCACAGTCAGCATTCCCTCCGGCACAGCGGCCACTGCTATGGAAATGGAGTATATGAGGAGCGATGGAACGCTCCAGTTGCCCAGCAGAATGCCCATTGCGAACAGGGCAGCCACTATCGCGAACGATGCGAGCGTGAGCGTCTTGCCCAGCTCGCCGAGCGTCTTCTCGAGCGTGGTGCTCTCCTCCCTTATCGCGCCCAAGGTCTTCTCGATTTTCCCGAACTCGGTCCCCGGGCCGGTCGCGACCACCGCCGCCATTGCGCTCCCCCGCGCGACCAGAGTGCCTGCATAAGCCATGCAGCTGCGCTCGGCCAGCGGCGCATCGAGCGCGACCTTCACGACGTCTTTCCTGGACGGCATCGATTCGCCGGTGAGCGCAGCCTCGTTCACTTCCAGCCCGTGCTCCTCGAGCAGCCTCGCGTCAGCCGGAATCTTCATGCCTTCCTGGAGGAATATCACGTCCCCGGGCACGAGCAGGCGCGATTCGATGAAATATTTCCGCCCGTTGCGCAGCACCACCGCCTTGGTTTCCGCCAGTTTCCTGAGCTCGTCCATGCTCCGGTCAGCGCGGTATTCGAGCGCCATGCCGAAAAGCACGTTGAGCACGACCACTATTCCTATTGCAGCAGCGTCGTGATGGTTGCCTATGAGATATGCGAGCGCAGCCGCCGCAATAAGCAGGAGGAGTATGTAGTTCCTGAACTGCTCAGCAAAAATCTCCAGAAGCCCCCTGCGCTTTCCCTTGCCGAATTCGTTGTATCCGTATTTCCGGAGCCGTGCTTCAGCTTCGCCTTCGCCCAGGCCGGCCTCGCGGCTGTCGAGCCCTCCGAGCGTTTCTTCAGCGGTCTTGGAGTGGAACATAGCTAAGGATTTGCCGATTATCTTTAAATATCCGCTCCAAAACGCCCTCGGAAACCGCCCGGTATCTTTTAAAAGTTAGCCGAATTAAGGTATCCGGTGATGTTTATGCCACCTAAGAAGGCAGAAGAGAAACCAGAGTCAAAACCCGCTGCGGCAACCGCGGCAAGCAGCGACAGCAACCTGATGGCAGCGCTCGGCTACATAATCGGGATACTCGCAGTGGTATTGTTCTTCGTGAAGAAGGACGACAAGTTCGTAAGGTTCCATGCGCTACAGGCAGTAGCGTATTTCGTGGTCGTGATGGTGATATTCGTCGCCTTCATGGTCGTGACCGCGGTCCTGAGCATCGTAAGCGGCGGCATAGGCGGCATACTGAGCCTCTGCGCGTTCCCGCTCATGCTCGTGTTCGGCCTCTACGACCTCTACATGGCATACATGGCCTTCCAGGGCAAGATGTACAAGATGCCCATGGTAGGAGACATGGTCGAGAAGTACGCCTGATTTCCTTCCTTTTTTCTTTTCCTTTCCTATTTTTCCAAGTTTTCAATAAACCAATTTGGGGTGGTGCTTTGGCAGTGAAGAACAGGAATCCGATTTTCGTTGTAGTAGCGAGCTTCATCACCTGCTTCATCTATGCGGTGTACTGGTTCTACAGGACCAGGGAGGAGCTTTTCGAGATAACCAAAAAGCAGGGAAGCGCGCTCCTGGACACCATCCTTCTCTTTGTTCCGCTGGCCAACTTATGGGTGCTCTGGAAGTACTGCGAGGATGCGGACGCGGCAAGCGGAGGCACCCGGGACAAGGTGCTCCTTTTCGTGCTTTCGCTGGTGTTCCTGCCTGCGATGCAGTATCTCGCCCAGGTAGAAATCAACAAGCACGCTGCCTGACGCCGTTCGTTTTTTCCAAACCTTTTTTATTCTTGCCCTGCACTACTGCTGTGTGATCACATGCCGGAAACAATCCAGCCGCCAGACAAGGACAGCAACATCATCGCAGCGCTCTCATGCCTTCTAGGCGTCCTCATCGCCCTGATAATCTACTTCCTGAAAAAGGAGGACAGGTACGTAAGGTTCTTCGCGCTCCAGGCAGTAGTGCTGGACATAAGCTTCGGTGTCATATTCTTCTGCGTTTACATAGTGGCTGCCGTATTCATGTTCGGGGGACAAATAGTCGCCATAGGCGGCGGCCTTGCTGCAGCAGGAACGAACAACGGAGGCGCAGCCCCGCTCGCACTCGCGGCAATGGCGCTGCCGTTCCTGGGCTTCGGCTGCGTGGGAATCGTATTCCTCACATATGCGGTCCTCAAGCTCTACACAGCATACAAGGCCTATAGCGGAGTGGTTTACAGGATACCGTACATAGGGGCCTTCGTGGAGAACCACATCTAACCTTATTTTTTATTCCTTTTCCTCCTTATCCTAACCATGCAGTTCTACAATTCGCTCACAAGGAAAAACGAGGATTTCGCCCCCTTGCACAAGGACAAGGTGACGATGTACGTATGCGGGCTCACGCCCTACGACCACGCGCACCTCGGCCACGCGCGCACCTACGCCGCCTTCGACATGCTCAAGCGCTTTTTCATCCAGAACGGCTACAACGTGTTCCATATCCAGAACGTGACGGACGTGGACGACAAGATACTCAGGCGCGCAAAGGAGAGCGGTGAAAAACCCCTTGCCATGGCTGAAAAGTTCCATTCCGAGGCAAGGGAGCTATTCAGGAAGCTGCACATCCTGGACGCGGACGTTTATCCGAAAGTGACCGAGCACATACCGGAAATAATCTCGCTCGTTCAGAAGCTGGCCAAGGAAGGCTACGCCTACGAGACCGAGACCGGGGTCTATTTTGAAGTCGGGAAGTTCAAGGGCTATGGAAAGCTCTCCGGCCAGAAGATGGACGAAATCCTTGCGGGCTCGAGGAAGGAGGTCGACGAGACCAAGAGGAGCCCGGAGGACTTCGCGCTCTGGAAGAAAACCAGCGGCGAAGCAATAGAATTCGAAAGCCCGTGGGGGTGCGGAAGGCCGGGCTGGCACATAGAATGCAGCGCGATGGCAGGCAAATACGCCCCTGCCCTGGACATACACGGCGGCGCCCGCGACCTGATTTTCCCGCACCACGAGAACGAGATAGCCCAGAGCGAGGCTGCAAGCGGGAAGCAGTTCGTGAAATACTGGCTGCACACCGGCTTCCTTACTGTCAATGGGGAGAAGATGAGCAAGAGCCTGGGCAATTTCGTCACGCTCCGCGATGTGCTCACCGAGCACAGCCCGAACGCGGTGCGCATGTTCTTCGCAATGGCCCATTACAGGAGCCCGATAGACTACAATCCGGACCAGATAAGGCAGGCCGAAGCAACAGTCGAGCGGATTTTCAACTTCATGGACAACGTTGCGGAGGCGCTCGAGAAAAAGGAGAAGAAATCAGTGAAGGACAAGGCGCTGGAAAACGAGGCGAAGAACAAGTTCAGGAACTTCCACCACTTCCTTGCACAGGATTTCGACGTTCCTACTGCGATAACGTTCATGTTTTCCATGATGACTTCGACCTATTCCCACCTTGAGGGCGAATCCTACGACTACGCCGCGCTCAAGCTGATAAAAGATGAAATGGAAAAGGCGCTTTACGTGATAGGACTGGTGCAGGAAAAGAAAGAGGTGGGGGACAAGACCAAGGAGCTCATAGAACTGCTCATCGAGCTCCGCGACGACGCGCGGAAAAGGAAGGACTTCGAGGCCTCGGACAAGATACGGAACAGGCTCAGGCAGCTTGGCGTTGCCCTTGAGGATTCCGGCGGGAAGACGAAGTGGAAGATTTCATAGCCAGTTCCACCCTTTCTTTTAGCGAAAGCCATTTCGCGCGCATTTTCGCACTTCCTGCAGGCTGGAACACGCTGCTGACCTTCCGTTTCGCTGCAAAAGGCGAAACCCCCCTCTGTCCAGCCGCTGTCTTTGGGCGGCTGCTTGGCTGCCTGATTTTCTTCCAGCTCCCAATGGAAGGAAGCCCGTCGGCATTCACGTTTTCCTTCCTCTTTTTATTCCTTTCCGTTAAAATAATTCCTTTACTGCTCTTATCTGTTTGAGATAAGTTAATTTTAGTCCTGTTCGTGCGGGCCTGTAGCTCAGCTTGGCCAGAGCAGCGGACTCTTACTGCTTTTTGCAGGGGAAATCCGCGTGTCGGGAGTTCAAATCTCCCCAGGCCCGCTTTTTTAGCGTCCTTAGCCGCAGGCCTGGAACCGGGCGGCTTCATTAGTCTAGGGGTATTTTCTGCTTTTTTGGCTCTTAGCCCTTCCCCGGATGCGCCCGCCTTCCTAATCCTTTGTTTTTTGGATTCTGCCCTGGTTTCCTTGCCCGGCTTCCCATTGCGCCTGGTAAAAGCATCTTTCTTAATTGCAGGTTTCGCTTCATGCGCCTTCCTGATGCGCTCTTTCTCTGCTCCTGCAACGGATATTTTCTTCCAGAATTTTCCAGCAGGTGCATCAGTTTTCCTTGCCTTTTTGGCAGCCGCATTCCCATTCAGCTTCAGTTCCCCCTCCTTTTTCGCCTTCAGGAAGTTCTTCCTGCTTTCCCGAGCCGCCAGTTCGGGGTTGGTTCCCTCCGCTATTTTGCGGCCGGCATCCTTCCTTCCTTTTTTGGCTCTTCGCGCAGTTCCGCCCCCTTGAACAGGCGCCCGGTCATCCGAAGGCCCCTTAGGCGCATCTTTCCGCGTTTTCCTGTCCAGGGGCATAAATGGTTTATCTTCCTTCTGTTTCGGTAATCCAAGAGGCGGAACCCGCGTGTTTTTGCCTGCAGGTGCAACGGTCGGGGGGACGGGAATCTGAACTGCCGCCGCACTCTTGCGTTGAATTGAAGCCATTCCATCAGCTTGCGCCGTAATTCCGCCCATTCCCAGCGCTTTCCTCATTTTGGAATTGAAAATCCTCGCCGCGCGGCTGTACCTCCTGAACCTCGCCGCATCGTCCTCCCCGTATTCCCCGTC
>CABMJK010000066.1 GCA_902386535.1 Candidatus Burarchaeum australiense
AGTCCGGCGATGTTTTGTTTGTCCATGACGCGCCGACCCATATTATTATCCTGCCTTTGATGCCCACGGCATAGCCCTGGTTGGTTGTAGGCAAGTAGAGCGCGTTGAGGGTGTTGCTGGTGGGCGAGGTGACGGTGCTCCAGGAGGCGCCGTTCCATCTTATTATCCTGCCATTGTAGCCGACGGCAAAGCCCAGGTTCGTGGCAGGCATGTCGATGCCGTAGAGCGTGTTGCTGGTGGGCGAGGTGACGGTGCTCCAGGAGGCGCCGTTCCATCTTATTATCCTGCCGCTGTTTCCCACGGCAAAGCCCAGCGACGCTGAGGGAAGGTCGAGCGCATAGAGCGTGCTGCTGGTGGGGGAATTGTCCACTATCGTCCAGCCGCCGATGTTCGTGCAGCGGTAGCCTGCTATTCCGTCCGTCATCACGATTATGTATTTGGGCCTGCTCGGGTCCGAAGTCGCGAGCAGATTGTAGGCCCGGTTTATGGCGCAGCATATGCACGTGCCGCCGTTTGCCTGATAGAGGTCCACGCGGCTCTTCAGGTAGTTGGCGTCGCTCGTGAGCGTCTCGTAGCTGTCCGCGCTCGTGCTGAAGGACACCAGGCCCACCCGGCTGCCGGGAGAGGAGGCGTTGAGCACCACGTCTATGAAGCTCTTGTCAAGGCACTTGGCGAGAGCGAGCCTCTGCGTGTCGGGTGCGTAGAGGCCCGGGTTGCCGCACGCGCGGTCCTCGCCGGAGAAGGAATCGTCGTAGCCTATGCGCCAGTCCATGCTTCCCGAAACGTCGGTTATCAGGATTACGTCTGCGTTGGAGATGTTGCCTATCGCGGTTTGGTTGGCCGCAGTCGCCATGCGCAGGGGCACGGTGGTGAGGCTGAGCCCGCCGTAGTTGAGGAGAGAGGACATTGTCGTGTCGCTGATGTCGTACGCCTGCAGCGTGTTGTTCTTCCCCGCGAGGCTCGTGAATACGTTCTTGTTGCCTATGTTCAGGAAGGTCGTGTGGTTGCTCACGAATTCCAGGTGCGCGTTCATTGAGTTGATGGTGCCGGGCACGTAGAAGGAATCGTAGAGGTTTATGATGCCATCTATGCCCGGGAAGTAGTAGCGCATGATGCTGGGCTGCGGCTCGTCGAGCCTGTCAGTGTTGTAGATTACTTTTATGAATCCGCCGCCCACGAACTGGGAGCTCTCGTTGCTGCCCGTGAAGTTCAGGTAGAACTTGTTGTCGGTGCCGGGCTGCAGGAGCGAAAGGCAGGCGGGGTCGGTGATGTTCATGCTGTCGACCGCGAAGTCGCCGGGCGTTTTGAAGAGCGTGGTGCAATAGTCGTTGTTTATGTAGACGTCGATGTCATCTCCGAGGTTGAACTCCAGGTAAATCTGCTGGATGGACGCGTTCTCGGGTATGCCGCGCACGTAGGCCGTGAGGTTGCCCTGGCCCACGAAGCCGCCGAAGAAGCTGTAGGCTGCCGCGCGCTTGCCCTTTATGGTGGTGACGTAGCTGCGCGAGACGAAGCCAATCACGGGCTCGGAAAGCATGTAGCCCGACGCCAGCCGTTTGCTTATTCCCGTCACGAAGCGGCCCTGGATGGGCGAGGAATTGTAGAGCACCTGGTCATCGACCACGAAGGCCCAGTCGGTGTTCGGGGGCAGGAGGGGCTCGACCAGCCGGCTCACGTTGGCCGCGAGCGTGAAGTTTTCCGTGGTGTTGCTGGCCCAGAGCGCGCCTATGAGGTCGAGCATGGTGTCGTTCAAGTCCCTCTGCTTGAAAAGGCCGGGGGCCGAGAAAACGTAGCGCATGATGGGTTCGCCCCTCATGTCAGTCGCCGTGGCCTTGGCCAGCACGTCCACCGCGTCGCCGGCCTGCGCATACATCGTGACCACGCTCAGCTCGGGCGAGACCGCGTCAAAGGAGAGAAGCGAGAGCATGTAGATTAGCGAGAGCAGCACGAACAGCGCGAAGAGCGCGTCCATGGAGAAGAAAAATGCCCGGAGTTTTTTTGTTATGAGTTTCGGTTCCATGACAATCTACTTCCACGCCACGAATTGCATCTCACCCATCATCCACATCCCGCCATCACCATACGCTACTTCCATACAACGAATTGCATTCTTCCCATCTGCACCCAGTCCTCGTAGCCTGAGTTCACCAGCACCACGCGCTCGATGTTGACCACGTCGGTGGAGTTCGTGAAGTCCGGGCCGTAGGAGAGCCGCCCGCCGCCGATGTTGAGGATGGCGGGCAGGGGCTCGCCGGCTGCTGTGCCGTTGGCATCCGTTATATAATATATGCTGCCCTTGCCGTAGTTCCAGCTCATTATCAGGCCCAGCGAGGAATTCACCGCGTCCGCGGCGTAGATTTTTACGTCGGTTCCGTCGCCCTGGCTCGCGAAAGCCCAGGTCGCGCTCTGGAAATTGATGCCCGTTCCCGCGTCTGGCTTGTTGAGCAGGAGGCCCTTCTGCGCCATGAGGCCCGTGGCCGGCGGGATTGCCCTGGCGGCCGCGCCCATGTCCTGTATCAGAATTTCGCCGCCGTAGCCTGCGCCCTCGAAAATCACGCGGCCGCCATTCTCGACGAATTCCCTCAGGCCGGTCACGTTCGCGTCTGCCAGAAGGATGGATGGCTGCTCAATTATGATTGTGCTGTACGCGTTGCGGGCCGTGGCGTTCAGGATCATTGCGTTGAAGGCGTCGGCCTCGATGCCGCCCTGGAACGAGCGCGCGTCTCCGTGCGCAGGCTCGGGCGCGGGCAGGTCGTGGCCCCAATAATAATCCCAGACGAGGCCGGTGCCGGAAATCGCGGGCAGGAGCTCTTGCGTTGAGGCGGAGTAGTAGGCCGCGGGGCTGCGCGCCACGCCGCTGGTCATCAGGTAGCCGCGGCTGTTCGTGAAGTTGAGCGTGAAGTTGTATTGGTTCAGGCCCAGCAGGGATTTGGATTTCGGATAATTCACTTTTTGAAGCTCGAGGATTTTCGTGGCGTTCACCACGTGCGGCTCGTCCGCTAGGCCTATGCTCGTCACGGTCTCGTTGGTCCAGTTAAACGGGTTGCCCTGGCTGCGGGAGAGGAGTTCAACTCCTGTGATGGCGGCCATCTGCATTTCCTTGCGGCCCTCGGAATCGGCAATCTGCTGGTTCACCGTGCCCCAGATGGGCAGGAGGAGGAGAAGTATGAACAGGAATATGCAGACGCTCAGGACGTAGTCGATGCTGAAGGCCTGCGCCCTCTTTGCCCGCATGGCAGGATTGACAGGATTCACGCGACCGGGGCTCATGTGACCGCCTCGACGTTTATGATTCCGTTTGTGTTGGTTATCCTGTTGACTGCCCCCGGCGTGAACGAGCCGGTCATGTTCGGGGTCGTGACAGGCAGGCCGTAGCCGCCTTCCGAATCGCCCCAGTATATCTGCAGGACCTGGGAGACCGGCACCATCACGAGCGAGTAGTTGGTGTTGTCCGGCAGGCGCGCGGGCAAGGTGACGAATCTTTCGTAGCCATCGCCCACCGCGACCGCGCCGTTCAGCTCCGAGGAAAGGCTCCAGAGAATGCCGCGCGCCTGCACGGCCTTGCGCTCGTAGTTCACCTGCTTCTCGTAGACACCCATGGCGAGCAGGAAGACCATGAGGATGAATATGCTGAAGCCCACGTAGGTTACGAGTTCGGTTGCGCTCTGAGCCCTCATGATTACCAATCCGCCGCCAACATAACTACTACGCCGATTCGGTCATGTTTACCGTGCCCGTGGCCAGCGCCTCCACGGTCACCCTATGGGCCCCGGCGCGCGGAGAGATGCTGCCCTCGACCTCGGCCAGGGTCATCGCAATCATGTCCGCCTGGCCCGCCGCGCTCGACATCCTCATGGATATTTCGTGGTTCGAGATGGAAACGCTGTCCACGCCCTCAGGCAGGTTTATGATGACCGTGAATTTCGCCGGCACGCCCTGCAGGTAGACCGCGTCCGCCGCAGTCTGGAGCTTCGAAACCGCGTGGGCCGAGTAGGAGGACTGGAGCTCAATCTTCGTGATGCCCATCGTGTTGTTGATGTTTATCCAGAGGGGAAGAAGGATGACTATGGCTACGCAGACAATGATGGCGTATTCGAATGCGGTCTGCCCTTTCATGAGGTCAAATCGCGAGGATGGTTATTAATTCTTGCCCCTTCGGGGCCGGGTCAGGCATGCTCTTCCTTGCCTTACCAACATCTTACGCTTCCTCTTTCTTGTATATCCAGTACAGCGCGGCCACAAGCACCACGAGGCCCGCCGCTATGGAACCTATGACGGCAAGCTGGTCGAGGTTTTGGGCCTCGGGCACGGCGGCCTGCGCAAGGTCGGCGGCCTGCTGCGAAAGGACGGCGGAGTCTTCGGGGGCGGAATAGAGCAGCGCATTGGCCTCTGCAAGCCTGGCCTTGGCTTCCGAGAGATTGGGGTTGATGAGTGTGAAACGCACTTGCTCGGATTCGTGTATTGCGTTGGAGGCCGTGGCCAGCACCTGCGAGGCATTGCCTATGGCACCCACACGCGCATCCAGCTTGACCTTCTCCTCCGACAGCTTCACCTTGGCGTCCTCGAGAGCCAACCTGGCGCCGGAGATGTCCTGCTGCGCGAGTTTCTTCTCGGACTGCTCCATCAAGTCCGTGACCGGGCCGGAATCGAATACGCTTTTGTTCTGCTTGTAGGTGCTAGCGGTGCCTTCAAGCCCTTTCAGCTCGGCCTCCAGGTCGGCCAGCTCGTCATTCAGGATGGAAGTTTCTGCCCGGATGAGAAGCGATGCCGAGGACGAGGCCAGGGAAAGCATTTCCCTTTGCAGCAGGGCCACGGTTGGAAAGTTCGGATTGGAGGCAAGGTCAAGGGGCGCGGCAAGGTTCACGGCATCCAAGCGCACGGAGAGGGAATTGAAATCCTGTGCGTCCCTGCCCTGGAGGTCCATGTCTGCCAGAAGCTTCAGCGAGTTCGTGGCATTGAGCTGCAGGTCGATGAGCAGCCGGTAGGTTGCCGCATTTGACTCGGCCTCGTCCACCACCAGGTTTAGCTGGGAGAAGAAGGAGTCGGCGCGGACCGCGGCCTGCGAATAGTTCTTGGCGCCCACGGACTGGCGAAGCTGAACCAGTTGCCCCTGCAGGAGATTGAAATCGGTTATGAGAGAATCGTCGTGCACGTAGAGCAGCGAGGCATCGAGCGAAACCCTCGCCGTGAGCGCGCCCTCCTCGGCGTTGCGCAGGACGAGAGCGTATTTGTCAGCGTCATTGCTAAGCGAAACGCGCTCCGCGGTTCTCTGGGCCATCGAGTTCGCGGTCTCGCCCAGGGACGCGAGGCTTGCAAGGCTTTGGTTGAGCGCGCTCAGCTCGCTGAAGGCCAGGGAGAGAGCGCTGTCGTTGGAGCTTTTTCCGCAGAAGCAGCGGCCCGTGGGAGAGCAATCGAAAATTATATTGGAGCTTATGTTGGCAGAGATGGCGCGCACGTCTCCGAACTGCGCCAGGGCCTCGTTGAGCGAACCCGCAGAGTTGTTTTCGCCCACCCGCAGGCCCGCTTCCTGGGCGGCCAAGACCGCATCATCGAGCTGGCCCCTGGCCACCACCCAATCGCGTATTCCGAAGATGGGTTCAATGCTGTAGGAAAGGGCCATCTCGCAGTTTGGCACCGACCTGCAGGCGACTATGCATGATTCCTTGTCGATGCACGGCAGCCGGTCGGTGCCCGTGAGCTGCGCGCACTTCGCCTCGCCGCTAGCCCGGCTCTCGTTGAATTCGGCCAGCAGGAAAACCGCGTTGTCAAGCGTCTCGCCCATGTGCAGGTTCGCGAGCGCGTCGGCGCGCAGGATCCCAAATATGCTTTCATTGCCCTGCACGATGCTGAAATTGTCCTCGTGCACCGCGAGCAGGAAGGTGGGCTTCTTGGAAATCGTGATGAGGCGGTAGTCGCTATTGTCCACCGTCAGGTAGGTGGAGACATAGCGCTCGCCGGGCAGCAGGTAGGGCTTCATGAAGTCTGCCAGCGAAACCGCGTTGAGGGCGGGCAGCAAGAACAATAAAGCAAGCGCGAATGCAAGCGGCCTCATGAGGCTAAATTCGCGGCAAGGGATTTTAAAGTATTCCGTCATAGAGGAATCGGGAGAAGTGATAGGCATCTATATCTCTATAAGCGGCGTGCACGGCATAGGCAAGAGCCTGGTCGCGCGCATGCTGGCCAAGCGCAACGGCTGGGAGTTCAGCCCCGAAGTGGTAGATACTGTAATAAGGCCCCCGCGCTTCGGGCCGCGGAGCCGCGAGAAGCTGCTGGCAGAACTCTGGCACATGAGGCAGCTCATGCAGCGCGAGGAGTGGCTCGCGAAGAACCGCGACAAGGTCTGCATCACGGACCGGTGGTGGCAGGACGTCGTGGTGTACGGTAAGGTGCTGCTCTCGCCCAAGGAATTCCGGATTGTCGAGAACGTCGTGTCGTGGATTCCGAAGGAAACTCCTGACCTGGAAATCGTGCTGTGGGCCCCGGATGACAACGTTTTCACCAAGGTCGGCGAGCGCGGCAGGGACAAGGGCGTGACCTGGGGCGAGAAGGACCTGAGTTATCTCCGCCAGGTAAACACGGGTTTCAGGAGCTATTACGATTCCTTCAAGGACATCCGGAACATCTCGCTGGTCGAGGCGCAGCCCGTGATTGAGGGCTCGTATGCGCTGGTGAAGAGAATAGTCTCGAGATACGTGAAGGACGTGAAGCAGAGGACTCTGGATGAGTTCAGGAGCTAATTTTGCGGGGTGGTTGGATGGATTTCGAAAAACTTCTTTTGGAAAAAAACCTCGGAGGGCTTGACCGCGCCGTGCGCATCGCCGTCGGTCTCGTTTTCGCGGTGCTCGTGCCGGGGCAGGAGAACGAGACGGTGAAAATACTGTTCGGCCTTATCGCATTTGTTGGACTCGTGACCGGGATTGTCGGCCACTGCACGCTCTATTCGGTGCTTGGGTGGAGCACGCGGAAGAAATAGGACGAGGGAATGAAGGCGGGGAGATTACGGATTACTGGCCGCTAAGCCACGGAGGAATCAAGTAAGGCTCCAACTCGTAGGCTTTTTCGAAATCCATCTTCGCGCTTGAATCGCCGCGTGCGAGCTTTACTTCTGCCCGCGTGCGATAGGCCTCGGCAAACTCCGTATTGAATGCAATCGCCTTGTCCAGGTAAGCCAGCGCCCCATTTAGGAGGCCGTCCGGATTTGAAATATACTCGCTTGAGCCCTCGAGATTGGCATATTTTATCCAGCTGGCCACACCCCTCAGGTAATAGGGGCTTGCCACGATGGGGGCGATTTTAATGAGAATTTCGGCATCCTTTTCGGCTTCCTGCAGCACGGACTCGACCTTGTCCAAGTTTTCGCCGGTCCGCTTCAATGCAATCCCCAGCAGTAATTTCGCAATTATAAGGTTGGCGCGCGCGTCGAGGCTTTCCTCGCCGCTTTGCCGAACGAGCACCCGGTTAAGGTCGTCAATCGCGCCGGAGACGCCCGTGGTGCCCTTGAGCAGCCCTATTTCTTCAGAGTATTCTGATGCCGCGGAGAGCACCTGGGCAAGATCCACCTTGACCGAACCCTGCGCATACAATGCGTTCAGGTCGTTGGGCCTAAGCTTAAACGCCTGGCTGAAATCCCTCACGGCATCCTGAAGAAGGGGGGTGATTTCTTCTCTGAGCTCGGCGTTTTCGTGAATGATGAAGGTGAGTTTGAAGTTGCCCAGGTTTTCGCTCAACTCGACGCTTGCGGCGCCGCGCGCCATATAAAGATCGGCGTTTCCGGGGTTGCATCTTATTGCCTCGCCGTAATAGGAAATCGCATCTGTGAATTCGCCCAATTTGCCGCTTAGTTTCCCGAGCGAAGTGTAGACGCTTTCAAGCGCAGAGAGGGAAGCCCCTTCGTGCATTAGCGAAACCGCTATGCACTTTTTTAAATCGTCTCTGGCGCTTTCCCAGAGCTCCATTTTCTTAAGGTCAACGTCGGACGCCGCGGGAGTGCCGCTTAATGTTTCACTCATTGAAATTTTTGCCTCCGCAATGTCCACATAGAGCTGCACATTTTCAGGGTCAGACGCAATGGCCTTGTCGAAGTCGGCTTTCGCCGCCTCAGACCGGCCCGCGCGCAGGTTCATATCGCCCAGCAAATAATACGCCGCAGGAGCATATTTGGGATCGCATTCTGGTGCTTTTGCGTAATGCTTCCGGGCAGCATCCAGCTGCCCCAGTTTTTCGAAGGTCCGGGCAAGGTCGAAATGCGCACCTGCAAAAGCTGGAGCCAGTTTAAGCGCCTCTTCGAAATCCAGAATTGCAGACCGTAAAAACGATTGCGCCTGGTTTTTTTGGGCCGCGTTGCCGGATGCGAGCGAGATGCTGCCCAACTGCAGCCTCACCCAACCGCGCGCCTGAAACAACTCTTCGGGACATATTTCATGGGGCAATGCCGAATCCATGTGCGAGATTGCATCCGTGAGGGTCGCTTCGGCGCCATGCGCCGACCGCAGGATTGCCTGAGGCTCCCCGTTCAAGCGTTGCAGCACGTAGGTCATCCAGCGTTGGGAGAACCCGAGCGCGCATTTGGCCTGGGCGAATTTTTCTTTGATATTAAGCGCCTTTTCGGAGTCCAGGACCGCGCTTTCCAGCAATCTGCGGGCATTTTTGAATGCTTGGGGAGTGTGGGGCGCCATCAAATCCGTGGACAGCATGACTTTGGCAAAAGCGCGGTCGCAGAACGATGCCGCCTGCTCATCTCCGCGTATTGCCCTGTTGAAGTCCGCGATGGCAAGCAGCAATGAGCGAGAACGCTCTGAGGCAGGGTATCCGGTTTGGTCCATGCCACCGGCTAACTCTCTTTGGGAAAGGCCGCGCCAGTAATAGGTGTAAGGGGAAGCAAGGCCCTCCCTTACCGCTTCGTCGAGGTCGCGTTTCGCGCCTTCTAAATCATCGAGCCAGTATTTGACTTCGCCCCTGGCGCAGAAGGGGTCCTCGCCCAGTTCGATTGCCTTGTCGAGCGCCTGAAGCGCACCGCGCTTTCCTGCCGTTCCTTCCAGCACGGGCTGAATCTCGCCGCCCCAATCTTTTCCCAGGTCCATGAGGCATCTGGCCAGCACGAGCTTGGCCTGCCCCTCGAGAATATGCGCGACGCCGCAAACAGGGTCCAGCGCAAGTGCCTTTTCGGACTGCGCCAGCGCGGCGGAGAGAACCTGCATTGCCTTGTCATAATCGCGATTCAGGTATAGCGCCGTGGCTTCCTCTTGCTTGACAAAACCTATCAGCGTGTGGATTGATGCGTCCTCGGGGGAGAATTCGAGCGCAGTGGAGAAGGCGCTGGCCGACTCGTCGTAGCGGCCGAGGGAGAGGAGATGATTGCCTATTTCGGCGTATCCTTCTACGAGCAATTTTCTGAGCTTCGGCTGGGCGGTGTCGACCAATACGCGGATTAACGCTGGCGGGGGCGGAGTGTTTGCGTCTTCAAACTCGCTGATATTTACCCCGAAAAGGCCGGTTTGGATTAATTCTGATAGCGGTTTTCCGCCTATTTGCTCTGCGCAGCGGTAAAGGTCGCAGCGATGGCGCTGCAGTTCCGAGCCCTTGTACTCCGGATTGCTCACGTCCTCGGCAAGCACGTTGAGCGCCCACAGCTCCTGGCTTGCACCCATGTGCTTGTTGAACCAGGATGCGGGCCTGTAGAAGGGATTGGAAGCGAAAAAGGCCAGGTCGCCGGCACCGTAGCGCGGAGGATTCTCTGATGCCCTCCGAGCTCTCATTTTCTCCATCATGCCAGCTATGCGCTGCGAATCGAAATTACTCCAGTCGCGCTGCTTTTGCGTTTGCATGCCAAAACGACCTCTTGCCCGTCAGAACTAGCTAACATTTATGCAGTTTCTGGCTTTTAATTGTTTAGAGGCCTGCGCGGGTAAGGGCTATACGATTCTGCCGTTCCCGCTCGGCAGGACCTGAAGAAGCTCGTCGGAGGTGCAGCCCTATTTCTTCGCCAGCTCTTTCGCGAGCTCACCCTTTTCCTTTGTGCCGCCCGGCTGCAGAAGGATGGTTGGCGAGGAATTTTTTGATTCGGGTTCTGCAAAAGGCACTCCTTCCTCGCCTATGCCGAGCCGCAGGCCCAGCTTTGTGTGCTTGAACCACTGGCGCTCGCCGGAAATCATGAAGCCCCCTTTTGGCACGAACTCGCCGTGCGAGGTTTTCGAGACCTGGTCGGGCTTTACCGCATAAACGTCGACTGCCGCAAGCTCGTTCTTCCAGGCGCTCGAGTAGCTGGCGGAGAATTGCGCGGCCTCCAGGAGAGAGCGCTCGGGCGCATTCTGCCCGTCCTTGATTATGGTGGCGGGCGCGCCGTGTATTTCGGCGTGCATGAAAAGGTCGGCGGGTTCTAGGTGGTGCGCCACCAGCGTCTCGTTCTGCTTCGCGTCGCCGCCCGCGACAACCAGGAAGCCGTCGCTCGTGGTGAAGTGGTGGAATTTTTCGTGCCACTTCTTCTCGCGCCGGAGTTTCACGGGCCGCTGCTGTTGCACGAGCAGCTCGGCCTTGCGCCTCTCGATTTTTTCCTCCAGCTCGGAGAGCCGGCGCTGCGTGTCGGCAATCGCCTTGCGCACACCGTCGGCCTTGGCGCGCTGGGTTTTGGATTCCTCGTAGTAGCGCGCCGCGTTCTCGTTCATGGTCTTGCGCGTCGAGAGGTCGATTTTCATGCGCTGCTATTGGATGAGAAGGGATAAATAGGATTTGCAATTCGCAGCCCCCGGACTAGGGGTTCGTGATGTTGTGGGCGGGGGTGGCCTTCAAAAATAGGTGTGGGAGGTGAATTATGGCCGAACCACCCCCATGCCCAAAACGATAAAATGGCGATGAACGCCGCGCTTGCGCGCGGGGCCATCGCCTGGTCGCCTTGCTTCAATTAGCGTTAGGCTTTTTCCACATCAACCTCCTTTGCGAAATAATACACGCGCCTGCCTATCTGCTTCTTTTCAAGCATGCCGAGTTCGAAGAGCCTGTTGAGCCTTGCGCACGCCGCATTCGTGCCCTTGTAGTTGAACTTCCGGCGCACCTCGTTCGCGTAGACGCGCCCCTTCTGCTTCACGAAATTGACTATCTCGAAATCGACGTCGGGGAGGACTGCTGGAGGGCGCGGGCCTTGGGGCGAGCCGCGGGGCGCCATCTGCGGGGCTGCCGCGGGACCCGAGGCCTCGAGGGCCCTGAGGCGCGACTCGATGGAATCGAGCCTGGAGAGGAGCGTTTTCAGTATGCGGTTTGTGTTCTCGCGCTCGGTGGCCGCGACGTGGAAGAGGGAGCCCAGGAAGACCGGGTCCTTTAGCTTTTCGTGCACGTTGACGATGTCGGCCTTCATCTTTTCGACATCTACCGCGACCGGGTTGTTGGGGTTAACTTTAAAATTGCTTGCCCCGTTATCATAGTGTTCCATTGAATCCCCTGATATGTTCAGGCTAGTGTCATGATAATATCACGATACTTTTATAAACCTTCCTTTTCTCCCCGTAGGCGCCGAGGCGAATGATTATGCAGAGCCTTTCCGAAGCTTTACTTGAACTGGCAGACTACGTCGAGGAAAAGGACGTGCACGGCCTCCGGAAGCTGAGCAACAAGTGCCTTGAGAAAGTTTCCATAGACCAGCACGCTGCTTTCCTCAAGCCGGCCATGCTCGCCTATGCGTTTGCCAAGGTCATCTCGAAGGCTCACTATTGGAAAGACCGCTCGCAGGCTGTGTTCGTGAACTCCGCGCTCGCGAAGCTCTCGAAGGCGGCCAAGCTGGCAGATACCGATGAACCGGCCGCACTAGTGCTGCTTGACGAGATTGCCGAGGCGCTGAAGGGGCTGGACGTGAAGGACGGCAGGTTCGTGCGCGACATCATGCAGAAGGCGGCGCTCAAGATGGCTTCGACGCTCTATGCGCAGGGCTTCTCCCTCGACAGCGCCGTCGCTGTCACCGGCGCCGACAAGCGCGAGCTCGTGAAGTACATCGGAAAGACGCTGATGTTCGACAGGACGGGAAGCGCGAAGACGATGGAGGAGCGGCTCAAGTCGCTGCGCAGCATACTTTCGTGATCGGATGATGGGCGAGTGTTTTCATGGAGAAATCAAGTGACATCATTTGCGACTCGAGTTCGCTCATATCGCTCGCGGACTCGTGCCTGCTGCCGGCTCTCAAGACGATAAAGGACCACCTGGACGGCAAGATACTCATCTCGCCGCGCGTGGAATACGAGTCCATAACGCACCCGCTCGAGATAAGGGAATATTCGCTCGCGGCGCTGCGGCTGAAGCAGGCGCTCGCGGAAGGCACGCTCACGCTCCTGCAAAACGGCAAGGCGAAGGCGGCCACCATCGAGATAATGCGGCACGCGAATTCCGTCTACTCAATCGGGAAGCAGAAATTGCAGATAATACAGGACGGCGAGGCCGAGATGCTGGCGCTCGCGCACGAGATGGGCGTGCAGAACGTGCTGATGGACGAGAGGACTACGCGCATGCTGGCCGAATCGCCGGACGATTTGCACAAGCACTTTGAGAAGGAGTTCGGCAAGAGCGTGAACGTGGACGGCGACGAGCTCGAGTGGTTCGCGAAGCTAACGCGCGGCATGAGCATTTTCAGGAGCAGCGAGATTGTCGTCGCGGCCTATGAGCTCGGCTACTTCAAGAATTACCGGGGCATGGAAAGGCAGATGCTCGAGGCCTCGCTCTATGCGCTGAAGTTCGCGGGCTGCGGCATTTCCTTCGAGGAGATCGAAGGGTTCCTGAAGGCGAAGAGGGTCTAGGAAAATCTTGGAGTTTGGGAAGTTTGGAAATTAAAATCAATGGGCGATAATTTATGGAAGGGGAAAACGCGGAAGAGGGGCTGGAAGAAAAAAATGAGGCCGAAAAATCCGGCGAGGACATCGAAGATGCGGGGGCGGGCACGCTGGAAGGCGAGGATGCGGGAGGCCAGGCAGACCTGTTGGAGTTCATCAACGCCGGCAGCGCGGAGGGAAAAGTCAGGATAATAATGGACGACCGGGAGCGCGGGAGTGGGATAAGACAGAAGCTCGAGGCACGGGGCGCCGAGGTCAGGCAGGTCGTGCTGAACGCCGGGGACTTCATCCTGTCGGACAGGATTGCCGTGGAGCGCAAGACAAGAACGGATTTCGAGAATTCGATCATAGATGGCCGGCTTTTTGAGCAGGCCTCGCGCCTAGGCGCCCAGTTCGCCAAGCCCATCCTGGTTGTCGAGGGCGAGAGCTTCGAGGGAAGAATCAACAGGAACGCGCTGCTGGGCGCGATTGCCTCGCTAATGCTCGACCACAACCTGCAGATTTTCTTCACGCTCGATTCCGAGCGCACGGCCGAACTCCTGTTCGCCTTCGCCAAGCGCGAGCAGCTGGCGGAGAAAAGGCCCCTGCGGCTGCGCGGGGACAAACGCGCGTCCACCATGGCGCAGCAGCAGCAACTCATCGTCGAGGGGCTGCCCAACGTCGGGCCGCAGTTCGCCCGCGCTCTGCTCGAGAAGTTCGGCACGGTCGAGAAGGTGATGAAGGCGAACGAGAAGCAGCTAATGAAAGTCAAGAGGATGGGCCAGGGCAAGGCGAGGCTGATAAGGAAGATTTTGACCGAGCCGTGGAAGAAAGAAGGAGAACCTGACAGGCCTACTTCTTAGATGTAAGGTATTTGTAGAGCGCGACTACCGCAGCAACTACAAAAAGAAGTGCAAGAAAGCCAAGCCAAACGCCTGCGCGATATAGCAAAGTGCAGAAGTCATCACGCGGGGTCCACACTGCAGGGCAAATGCCACGACATCCAGTCGAAACGCAAAACTGAGCGAGCGAGTTGATTGCGACTAAATAGACTACGAGAAGGAGAACGATGCATAGGAATGCAATCAGCCATTGTCGTTTGTTCATGGCATTTCTGACTCAAAATCGAAGTAATATTTAATAAGCTGCACGCGGAATAGGCACCCAATGGGTGGTGATGCTCGTGGCCAAAAAGGGTAAGAAGGCTAAACCGAAGAAAACGAAGGCGACGGTGAAGAGAGCAATCAAACATTCAATCAAGCACACGGTGAAACATATGAAAAAAACAAAACACGCTACAAAACATTTTGCAAAGGGGCACGCAGCAACTAGGCACGAGGCGCCTGCCACCCACCACGCGAAGCCCGCGGAAGTGGCGCACGCCCCGCCCATGCCCATGCTTCCGCCTGCAGCCCACGCGCCCGTCATGGTCATACCGCAGGGAGAGCCCATGCCGCCGGCTCAGGTCGACCGCGTGCACCTGCAGAACATCGGGTTCGAGATAGCGAGCATGAAGCGCATGCTTGAAAGGATGCTGTCGCAACTCGAGAAGCTGGAAGGGGACATCTCCGAAAGGCAGGGCGGCGAAGACGAGAGCTAGGCCCAGCTCCGACTGAAGGAGGCTCAGGGCCCAAGCGCGCGCAAATCTTTCACGACTAGCTTGGGCTTCATCATGCCGCGCGCTGCCTGCGCATGTTTCCTGCTGCTCACGCCTGTAAGAACAAGTATACTATAGGCACCGACTTCGTTGGCCATCAGTATGTCAGTCTCGAGCCTGTCGCCCACGACCGCGACTTCGTGCGGCTTCAGCTTCATCGAGGAGAGGCATGCACGCACCATGAGGGGGTTGGGCTTGCCCAGCACGAGAGCCTTCCTGCCCGAACAGCCCTCGAGCGCGCCCACTATCATGCCTGCGCCCGGCAGCAGCCTGTTTTCCACGGGATAGGTTGCGTCGGAATTGCTTGCGATGAATGGCACGCCCGCGAGCAGGAGGTCGAGCGCGTCCGCGATTTTTTCATAGGTTATCTTGCTGTCAAAGCCTGCCACGACTGCGCAGGCGCCTTTCTTCCTCACTTGCACTCCCGCTGCCCGCAGCTCGTCCTTGAGGCCCTTCTCGCCAACCAGGAAAACGGGACATTTGCCAAAGCGCCTTTTCACGTATTGCGCCGCCACGTAGCCCGAGTTTATGACTTCGCCGTCCGAGCACGCAACGCCGAGGGCGCGCAGCTTGGCCGCAATTGCGGCGCGCGAGCCGAAGGAGGCGTTGCTGAGGAATATTATTTTGCGGCTCCGGGCCCTGAGCAGGGCGATGAATTCGCGGGCCCCCGGCAGCAGCCGCTTTCCGCGGTATATCACTCCGTCCAGGTCCATCACGTAGCCCTTGAAAGGGCGCGGATTGGCCGCGGGTTCGCGCATGTTCGGGATGTGGATGGTAAAGATTTAATAAGAATCTGGCTGAAAGCTCACGAGAGCAAATCGTGAGCGTTATGATGAACACGACGAAACCGTTGCCGGGCGTATTACCAGTACTCGTGCTGCTCCTTCTGGCCTCGGTGGCATCAGCCGCGGATTACAAGGTTGAAAAAGTGGTTACGGGAACGGGGGCTGGAACGTGGAAGGCCTTCAACGCCCCGAGCGACGTGTGGATTGACGAGAACTCGAGCCGAATTTTCATAGCGGATGCGTACAATTACGCCATCCAGGTCTATGACCTGGACATGAATTATCAAACGCTGCTTGGCGGAAGCGCGGGCCAGGCAACCACGGACACGGGCCTGATGCGGCGGCGCAGCGTCACGTTCTTCCAGGGAAGAATATACGTAGCTGTCGAAGGCGTTGGCGGCGTGAAATTATTCACCTGCAACTATGGCGGCGATTCCAGCCTGGGCATCGGAGCCCAGTCGGAGGCATACCGCCTCAGCACGCCTTCAGGCGTTGCCGTGGATGCAAATTGAAACATATACGTGGCGGACACGGGCAACAACAGGGTGCAGGTGTTTGACAAAACGCTCAGTTATAACGAGACGATGGGGGAGGGCGCCATAGGGGACAACGCCCTGAGTGCGCCGCATGACG
>CABMJK010000067.1 GCA_902386535.1 Candidatus Burarchaeum australiense
CCATTACTGATTCATGAGACTGCTACTTCAATTCCCCGAGGGCCTGAAGAAGCTGGCGCTGGAGAAGGCGCGCGAGTACGAGGCGCAGGGCCACGAGGTTTTCATCTCCTCGGCGCAGTGCTTCGGCGCGTGCGACCTGGCGTTCGAGGAGGCGCGGGCCGTGAAGGCGGATAAGATTGTGCATTTCGGCCATGCAGAATTTTTGGGCGCAAAAGCTGCCATGCCAATCCCAGTCGAATACGTCGAGTTCCCTATTGACGTGAGCCTTGCGCCCGTGATGAGGAAGGCGATTGCCGCGCTGAACGCGAAGAAGTGCGGGAAGGTCGGTCTCGTCACGACCGTGCAGCACGTCCAGCAGCTCCCTTCACTTCGCTCGATGCTCGAGAAGGCAGGTAAGACGGTGGTGGTTGGCAGGGGGACACGCACCAAGTATGAGGGGCAGATACTCGGCTGCGACACCATAGCCGCGGCTTCAATCGCGAAAGACGTTGACTGCATACTCTACTTCGGCGGCGGGCTCTTCCACCCGCTGGGCGTCGGGAGCGAGGGCGGAAGCGGGAAGCCCGTGCTGGTCGCCGACCCCTTTGCCAACTCGGTGAAATGGCTGGATGCGAAGGACGAGGAGAAAAGGAAGAAGGGCCTGCTCACGCGCGCCATTCTCGCCAAGACTTTTGGAATTCTGGTGAGCACCAAGACGGGGCAGTTCAGCCTCGAAGCTGCGCGGGCGGCGAAGAAAAGGCTCGAGGCGAAAGGGAAGAGGGCGGAGATTCTGGTCAGCAACTTCGTGGACTTCGAGGCGCTCGAGAACTTCCAGTCATTTGACGCTTACATCAACACCGCGTGCCCGAGGCTGCGGGATGATTACGAGAGGGCCAGGAAGCCGGTGCTGAACCTGGCCGACGTTGAGGAACTGCTGAAGCTCCTTCAATAGCACTGCACTTCCTAAATCTCGTTGAACTCGTGGAAGTCCTTCACCACATTGAGCACCATGCTGGTGTTCGTCTTCTCCACGTGCGGTATGGAAAGGATGCCCTTCGCGAGCTTGCTGAGCTCGGCCCTGCTCCTGCACAGCACTATGGCAATCGAGTCGTAGTCTCCCGTGACGTCGTAGACCGCCGCCACGCCGGGCAGTCTGCTTATTTTCTTCTGCACGTCCAGCAGTGCGCCGTGGGAAATCGTGATTTTCACCACGCCCATGAACTCGTGGCCGAGCTTCAGGAAGTCGAGGTTTGCCGAATAGCCGGTTATATAGCCCTCCCGCTCCAGCCGCCTCACGCGCTCGATGAGGGTGGCCGGGCTCAGGTCAAGGACCTTGCTCAGCTCGCGGAAGGAGCGGCGGCAGTTTTTCCTCAGCTCACCCAATATTTCCCTGTCCGTCTCGTCAATCGCCATTTGTTTGCCCAGCATGGAAACCCCCTCATCTGATTGAACATTTGTATGATAAATATATATTGTTTTGATCTTTTTGTTTTGAATTTTCTTATAAAATCTTATATACGCGCGGAGTTTAATAAGTAATCGAAGTATGTGTTGAGTTTTCGGAGCTGCGGAGGCGAAAAAGGAGGTGGTTGGATGGACATTATGAGCATGCCGGTGGGAGCAAAGAACCCTGACGAAATCCAGCGTACCTCGAAAAACATCAAGGTCAGCCTGAAGGCGCTGCACAGGCGGCTCGGCAGACGGCCCAATGTGGAAGAGGTGGAGCAGCTGCTGAGGAGTACGGGCCTGAGGTATGCGCGGCACGCAAAAATGGAGGCGTTTGACGCGCATGCGAACTGCGGGGCGCACAGCTTCGAGGTGCATCTGAAGGGAAACCGCCTCTACGTGTGCGAGGTCATGGACAACGGCGGCTGGGCCGTTTTGTAGGCTGGTGTGAACTGAAGGCAAGGCGACCGGGCGAGCGCAAGTCATATTATCGGAGGTGTGGGCGTGGATGGGTTTGAAAAGGTGCTTAAGGCAGGCGCTAAATTCGTGTCGGTGCAGTTCACGGACCTGCTGGGCAACATAAAGGCATGCGAGACGACCATCAACCACTTCGAGGACGTGATGGGCGCGGGAGGGCTGTGGTTCGACGGCTCGTCCATCGAGGGCTTCGTGCGCATCCACGAGAGCGACATGTTCCTGAAGCCAGACATGGACACGCTGGCGCTGCTGCCCTGGACTGACAACAAGGTGGCGCGAGTCATGTGCAGCGTTTACAACCGCGACGGCACGCCGTTCATGGGCGACTCGCGCAACGTCTTGAAGGCAGTGCTGGACAAGGCGCATACGCTGGGCTTCGAATACAAGGTCGGCCCCGAACTGGAGTTCTTCCTCTTCCGAGACACGCAAAACAACGGGGGGCCGACCACGCAGCCGGACCCGCACGACAAGGGCTCCTACTTCGACCTGAGCCCCATGGACGAAGGGGTGCAGGTGAAGCGCGAGGCCATGCTGATGCTGCAGGAGATGGGCCTGACCATGGAAAGGCTGAGCCATGAGGTTGCGCACGGCCAGCACGAGCTGGGCTTCAAGTACGGCAGCGCGCTCAAGATAGCCGACGACACGCAGCTCATAAAGAACGTCATCAAGATCGTGGCCAAGAAGTACGGGCTTTACGCGACTTTCATGCCCAAGCCGCTTTTCGGCAAGAACGGGAGCGGAATGCACGTGCACCAGAGCCTGTGGAAAGCGGGCACTGACGAAAATGCGTTCGTGGGCGAGGGCACCTACGGGCTGTCGGAAGTGGCGCACCAGTTTGTCGCCGGCCAGCTCGAGCACGCGCGCGGGATTTGCGGCGTCGTCGCGCCCACGGTGAATTCCTACAAAAGGCTGGTGCCGGGCTACGAGGCGCCGGTCTATATCTGCTGGGGCAGGACGAACAGGAGCGCGCTGGTTCGCGTTCCCGAGATCCATGGCAAAAAAGCCACGCGCCTCGAACTCCGCTGCCCGGACCCCTCATGCAATCCCTATCTTGCATTTGCGGCCATGCTTGCGGCTGGCCTTGACGGCATTGAGAAGAAGCGCGAGCCCCCGAAGCCGGTGGACGAGAACGTCTATCATTTCGACGACGAGAAGCTCGCCAAGTTCTATGTGAAGACCCTGCCTGCCTCGCTCGCCGAGGCCATTGCCGAGGAGGAAAAGAGCGGGCTGCTGAAGGCGGCGCTGGGCGAGCACGCGTTCGGCAAGCACATCGAGGCGCAGAAGAAGCAGTGGGAAGCCTACAGGTTATGGGTGGCTGATTGGGAGATAAGGACGTATTTGCCGAGGCTGTAGAATCACTAATAGTCAGTAACTTACGTGGAGCGATAGATGCGCGGTGCTGCGGAGCCCAGTAATCTAGTAACTCATGCGGCGCGCATACTCTTCGCACAGCTTCACGATGTTCTTCGCGCCGTTCATCTCGCCCATGGCGAGCACCGAAATTCTGTTGAGGGCCTTGTCATATTTCCTGTGATTGCGCGACAGCCTTGAAAGCGCATCCCCGATTTTGGGCAGGTTCTTCACTTCGATGTAGTCGCCCAGCCCGAGCTGTTTATAGCGCCGCGCATTCGCGAGCTGCTCGGGCTGCGCCGCGTCGGGCAGGAGAAGGGCGGGCTTGCCGAGCACCATCGACTCCATTATGCCGCTGTGCCCCGCGGGCATCATCTGGAAATCCGCCGCGCGCATGTAGGGCAGGAGGTCCGGCAGGAAGCGCCTGAATTTCACGCTTCCGATGTTCTCGTCCTTTTCCACGAAGAAGGAGCTTACGAGGAAATCGAAATGCTGGTTTTTCACGAGACTTTTTCTCAGGGCCTCGTACTCGCCCTTGCGGAATGCCTGACCGCCCATTGTCACGAGCACGCGGGGCTTGGATGAAGGCCAATGCGCCTGGCCGCTTTTCACCACGGTCGCGAGCGAGAGGGGGCCCAGGAAGGTGGTCTTCATCTCCACCCGCCGCTGGCGCGAGAGCAGGGGCAGCGCAATGGTGTTGGGCGGCGCAAAGTCGGGTATGAGGATTAGGTTGGCGAATTGGAGCGGGATTGCGAGCGGAGCAGACATCAGGCGGCCTATCGTGCTTTCCTCGAAATCCTCGAGGTCCGAGGGCACGTGCAGCTTTTCGTTGTATGACGTCTGGTTGCACACGAAGAAAGTGGGCAGGCCGAGCCTCCTGCCCGCGAGAACCGTGGAAAGGCGCGAGTCGGAGATGACCACGCGCGCATTCATGGCCTTCATCTTGCGCATCTCGAGGGCCATGGCCTCGAGCACGTGCTTTGGCCCCGAGGAGGAGGCAACTACTGAGCGCAAAACGTCGAGCTTGCCGCCCTTGCCGGTCATGGAGACTTCGGGCTTGGTCTCGAAAACAGGATAGCCCATCTTTTTCAGGCGCTCGAACGCCTTGCCGTAGGTCGCAATCACGCCCTCGTGCCCGGCTGCCCTGAGGCCCGCGAGCGCGGCGGCCATCCTCGACGAGTGGCCGAACCCTTCGCCGCAGGCCGAGAGGAAAACGTGCATGATTGACAATCAGAAGGGGGGAATAAAAAGGAATAGGAAAGCCGCCGGGGCAAACTGACAGGGGGCAGCCGAGAAAACGGCGAGGCCTTACTTCGGCTTACTACATCATCCGCATAGCCAGCTCAACCATGCGGTTCGAGAAGCCCCACTCGTTGTCGTACCAGCCCATCACTTTCACGAGGTTGCTCTTGCCCCCCACTTTCTGCTCTGCAGAAAGGGGCCCCTTTCCGCCTGAAGCGGAAAGCGGGTTGCCCAGCACCATGGTCGAGGGCGCGTCGAATATGCACGAGTGCGTGTTCCCGATCACGTCGCAGGACACGATGGGGTCCTCGTTGTATTGGAGTATGCCCTTCATCGGCCCGCTTTCGGAAGACTTCTTGAAGGCCGCGTTTATCTCTTCGCGCGTGACCTCTTTCTCGAGTTCGACCACGAGGTCGGTCAACGAGCCGTCTGGTACTGGAACGCGGACTGAAAGGCCATCGAGCTTGCCCACCATTTCAGGTATGACCGCACCCAGCGCGCTTGCCGCACCCGTTGTAGTCGGTATGATTGAAAGCGCAGCAGCGCGGGCGCGGCGCAAATCCTTGTGCGCGTGGTCGAGTATCATCTGATCATTGGTGTATGCGTGGACCGTGGTCATGTAGCCGCGCTTTATCTTGAAGTTGGAGTTTAGCACGGCGACCATGGGCGCGAGGCAGTTGGTCGTGCAGGAAGCGGTCGAGACTATGGTGTGCTTGCTCT
The DNA here is from genome assembly GCA_902386535.1 of Candidatus Burarchaeum australiense. Classification (GTDB taxonomy): domain Archaea; phylum Micrarchaeota; class Micrarchaeia; order Burarchaeales; family Burarchaeaceae; genus Burarchaeum; species Burarchaeum australiense. The sequence continues at coordinate 5,215 of CABMJK010000067.1, forward strand.
TATCGTAGGCCGAGTCGTTCACCCCGAGCACGATGGTCGCGTCAATCTCGCCCTTTGCGGGCGCGCTTATCAGAACCTTTTTCGCGCCGGCCTTCAGGTGCTTCGATGCGCCCTCGCGGTTGGTGAAGGCGCCCGTGCACTCAAGCACGAGCTCGACGCCGAGGCTGGCCCACGGAAGTTTCTCCGGGTCGCGCTCGCTCAGGTATTTGACTTTCTTGCCGTCGATTATCATGACGCCGTCACCAGCCTCGATTTTGTTAGGCGCGATGCCGTGCACAGAATCGTACTTGAGAAGGTGCGCGTCGGTCTTCGTGTCCGCCGTGCCATTTATTGCAACTACATCAAAGCCCTTGCCGAAAACCTTTTGGCTCAGCGCAGCGCGCAGCACGAGCTTCCCGATTCTCCCGAAACCGCTTATTGCAACCTTCACCATTTTCTCACCTCATCAACGCCGACTGATTCAAAACGTGATTTTCTTTTCCGCCTTGCCCATGGCGAGCGTCTCGCGCCCGCCGCCCTTGCCGCCGAACTTCTTCATGAGCTCGTCCAGCATGTGCGCCGCATTGTAGCCGCTGCCCGGCTTCGCGGCGCACACCACGTCGCCCGCGCTGTTGGCCAGGATTACGGCCTTCTTGTGTTCGACTAGCTCGCCGGCAGTGCGCGCAAGCGCCCGCGCATCCAGTTCTATAATCGCTTTCACGACGTCGCCCTTCTCGCGCTTGAGCCGCTCAATCTCCTGCTCCGCTAGCCGGGCACTCAACTCTTCCACGCTCTTGCCGCGCTCCTTCCATTCCTCGAAGAACCTGCCGATCGCGTTCGGGAGCTGGTCGGGCGAGACGCGCAGCGAGTCGCTGGCCTTGCGCAGCAGCGCATCGCGCTCGGCGATGTAGTCTACGGCCGCGCTGCCCGCCGCGAACCTCAGCCTGCTCACGCCGTCCTGGATTCTTTCCTCGCCGATGAGCTTGATGAAGCCGATTTCGCTCGTGTTGTCCACGTGGGTGCCTGCGCAGGCCTGTGCGTCCACGCCCATTATGTCGACGACGCGCACGTTCCTGCCCGGCGAGCCGCCGCCCTGGTAGAGCGTGAAGCCGTATTTCTGCTCGGCCTCGCCGCGCTCGATGAAGTCCTTCTTCAGCGCGATGTGCCGCATCACGAACTCGTTCGCGACGCGCTCTATCTCGCGCAGCTGCTCAGGCGTAATCTTGTCGTAGTGCGTGATGTCCAGGGTCGCATACTTCTCGCCCTTGTGCGCACCTGCCTGCCAGATATGCTTGCCCAGCACCATGCGCGCCGCGGCCCCGACCAGGTGGGTCGCCGAGTGGTGCCGCGTGAGCGCCATCCTTCTCTTCGCATCGACCTTGCACTTCACCTGCGCGCCCTGCTTGAGCCCTTCGGTCGAGCCCAGCACATGAATCACGACTGCCTTGAATTTCTTGACGTCGATTACTTCGGTTCGCTTGCCGCCTGCCAAAAGTTCCCCACGATCCGAGTCCTGCCCGCCGCCCTCGGGATAGAAGCACGTGCAGTCGAGCGCTACCGCGTCCTTGAAAACGCGCAGGACTTTCGCGTCGCACTCG
>CABMJK010000068.1 GCA_902386535.1 Candidatus Burarchaeum australiense
AAATGCGAGCGGCCAGGAAAGCGACACGGCCCCTGCCGCGCCTTCCACCTTCCCTGAACCGCAAGTGCCCGCGTCCCAGCCTCAGCAACCGCCCGCCCAGTCGCCGCAGGACAATGCGACCAATGCCACGCCCGCCACCGTCTGCGGCAATGGAGCGTGCGAGGCCGGCGAGGACTTCGTCTCGTGCCCGGCCGACTGCGCGCCCACCTACAATTACATTTTCGAGTACGTGGATGGCCTCAGCTATGCCTACAAAATCTGCGACAAGTCGGGCTCCACAGAGGTATGCCGGAGCGAGGATGTTTTGGTGCAGCTCGGGCAGCCCGCGCTTTTCACGGGCATGAAACCGCTCTATAATCATTACAACACCTACACGCTCATAATAATGAACGACACCCTCACCGCGAAGAAATGGGTGAATCAGAAGTCGTCCGAGTGCCTCCTGACCGACATGCCGCGAACCAGCGAGGACGAAATATTCAATTGCAGCAAATCCGGGTCCATCGAGTTCCTGGGCACGGAGGATGTGGAGGTGCCTTTCGGAAAATCTGGCAAGCAGCTTTTCATTGCCCAGAAGTTCGCCATCACTTTCACGCCCGACCCGACCAAGCGGCCTGCAGAGAAAATCACCCTTCTTGCGTGGAAGGTGAACGGCCCGCTCACCTATTATCCCGGCTTCACGGTGAAAAAGAACATCCGCGTGCCGGTCCAGCTCCAATACTCCTGGAGCTACATCAATCCGGCCGGGGTCAGGATTTACGTGACCACCACGAAAACCCTGAAGGACTACATCGAGCCGTATGACTTTGGCGGCTAGCGCGCGCCGCGTATGCAGGCAAAGCCCGCAATTATCAGCATCACCAATGCGGGAGAGCAAACGCTTCCTCCTTGCGCCGCAGGCTGGGTCTGAGTTTGGCCTGGCTGCGTTTGCTGCGAGGTTCCCGCATCCTGCGGTCCCTGTGCTCCGGTCGGCTGTGTTCCCGCGCCTGCGGCTCCCTGCTGTCCGGCCGCGGGCGTTTGCTGCCCCGGAATTGTCTGCTGCCCTATCGCAGGCACGGATGTCTGTCCACTTGGCTGGGGCACGCCCGCAGGAGGCTGGTAAGAGCTCAAGTCGACGTTAATCGAGCGGTAGTACATGTAAGTCTTCTGGGTCGGGAAATCCTCGACGTAGGCGTAAACTAGGCCGGTGCGGGAATCAAAAGTGTAGCGGTAGGATGCCCCGGTCTGCTCATTAGAATAGCCTATCATGGTCGCGTCATCCGTCTTTCCGCCATAATACTCGAACGGCCCCCTTCCCAGGATCTCGAGCTTCTCGCCATTCGGCCCCGTAGCGGAATTCGTGGGGTCTGACGGGTCTACCCAGAACCTCCAATCGCACTTGCTTCCCTCAACGCAGTTCAGGGGATACTGGTCTGTCCTGAGTGCCGCGGGGATTGCGACAGTTGCGGTGCCCGTCACGGTATTTCCGCTGACTCCGTTCACGGTTATCGCAACGGTGCCCTGGGCGCCCCCGTTTTCCACCGGTTTCCCGTCCTCGTAAAACGATGAAACTACCTCGTAGTTTGCCGTAACTCCGGGCTGCACCCACGAGGGGGTGCTTGCCGCCAGGCAAATGCCCGCGAACAGCATCATCATGACTAAAACGAGCGAGTTCCGCATTGAAACCACCGAAGCTAAATAATATGTCAGGTTATTAAAGCTCTCACCAATAGCAATCATGGGACTTCGATGAATTCCTTGAACCGCGCGCATGCGCTCCTGAGTTTTCTTTTCCTCTCCTCCATCCTGCTCTTCGGCTGCTGCGGCCAGATTGACGGCCTGTTTAGTGCAGGAAATGAAACTTCGGCGGGCGAGCAGCCAATTCTTCCGGGCATTCCCGGCATAACCGGCGGCGGAAGCGGCAAGGCCGACTGGACAATCATTGTCATGCTTGACGGCGACAACAACATAGAGGAGCCCATAACCTTTGATTTGAGGAAGACCGAGATGGCCGGCTCGAGCGACAAGGTCAACATCGTGGCGCAGCTCGACCGCTCCCCGCAATATTGGACCGGGTGCGGGGACTGGAGCGGCGCAAGGCGTTACCTGATTCAGAAGAGCACTGATGCGGAGGGCGAGTGCCTCACGACCGCGCCGCTCGCGGACCTTGGCACGGTTGACTCGGGCGACCCGGCCACGCTAGTCGACTTCGCAGAATGGGCAATCGACAAGTATCCCGCGGAGCACTACGTGCTCGTGCTTGAGGACCACGGAGGGGGATGGACCGGCATGTATCAGGACGAGACCTCGGGCAATGACGTGAGCCTGCCCGAGATGCGGGATGCTTTGAAGCAGATAAGTGCAAAGCTCGGCAAGAAACTGGACCTGGTCGTGTTTGACATGTGCCTCATGGCGCAGTATGACGTGATGCTGGACGTCGCGCCCTACGCCGACTACATGGTGGCGTCCGAGGAAGTCATCCCGGGCACGAGCATGCAGCACGGCGAGGTGCTCTCCGCCCTGATGGCAAACCCGCAGATGGGCGCACCCGAGCTGGCCAAGAAATACGTGGCAGAATACGAGAAATTCTATGCCTACCGGGAGGACGCGACGACACTTTCGGCCCTCGACCTCTCGAAAACCGGCGAGCTCGAGGCCGCCTTCAGCGCATTTGCGGGGCAGATGAAGGACAAGGCGGGCGCGAAGTGGCAGGAAGTGGCGGCAATGCACACGTTTGCGGAATATTATGCGCAGGGAATGCCTGAGGCCAAGCTTTTCTCGTTCGGGGATCTGGATGATTTCGCCTCGAACGCGCAGGCATATGCCCTGGACGACGCCGCGCTGACTTCGGCTTCGCTCGCCCTCCAGAAGGCAGTGAACAATTCCGTAATCGCGAACTACCGCCACGTGAAGCACCCGCGCTCCGCCGGCATCTCGTATTATTTCCAGCCCTCTTCCCTCCTTTACCTCGGCAACCAGGCCGAGAAATACCAGCTAACTACGGCGTATGAAGGCCAGCAGGCATGGCGCGATTTCCTCTCGACCTATTACCAGAACGCGGAAGAGCTGCTTACCGCGCCTTCCGTGGGTGACTTCACGGCCTCGCCAACTGCTTCGCTCGTGCGGCCGCTCGAGTTCACGTTCACGATAACCGGCAGCAACATCGTGGGAACCCAGTGGTACCAGGCGCAATGGGAAGGCGAGCTGCTGAAGATTTCCAGGATAGTCGGCCAGCGCTCGGTCACGCGGCTGCCCGACGGCAAGCTCGTGAACGGCTATCCGAGCGGCGAGAGCAAGTTCCACGGCTTCAGCACCATGGCCGAGTTCAGGGTAAGCGACGGCACGCGCAGCTCGGCCGCAACGGTCTACCAGGCGTGGCCCTCGCAGGACGTCTTCGTTGCGCAGGGCACGCTGCAGCAGCTCAACGGAGCGAGCTGCCCGGGCACGCTGATATTCTCCGGCAGCGACGGTCATGCCGTGCAGGCGACTTGCGTGCAGCAGAATGAGAATGGCGGCATGTTCGCAACCCCGGTCCTGCTCAGCGATGGCGATATTTTCACGCCCAGCGTGATAGTTCCCTATGATAACCAGTTCGGCACGGAGCCGGGCCAGCCCCTCACGTATTCATCAGACAGCGGCATCTTCCTGGAGTGGCATCCCCTGCAGGAGGGCCGCACCTACGTGGCTGTAGTTGAGGCCGGAGACGTGCAGCAGCAGAGCGGCTCCTCGCAGCCCGCGCAATTCACAGTCTCTCGCCAGCCCAGCCTCAACCCGCTCGTTGCAAGCGAAATGAACCGGAGATGGGAATGCGGACAGTTGGACAACGGCCTGGCCGTCGAGCGCGTCATGACGCTAGAGCTCGGTCCATCCATCTGCCAATTCTCAGACCCGGCAACCAACTCATCATGCGCATTCACGTACTCGGAAGCAGGTGCGCCCCATGCCTATCTCTACGTGGATGAATGGCGCGAGTCCCTCAAGTTCTTCATCTCGCGCCGAAATGCCGACTCGTTCTGGCTGTTCGACCTCGCCGGCTCGGTCCCGATAATCTGCCAGCGCTCGGGGCTGGGCAGGCCCTCAACCGAAGTCTATCGCGAACTCTACAACTCGGTGGGCGATGCGGGCGCAGACCTCGACACGCTGCAGACTGACCCGGCGAAACTGGTGGGGACCTGGCAGAACAGCAAGGGCGTAAGCTTCTCCTTCAATGCGGACAGGAGCTTCAGCTGGACAACCGGAGTGAACTCGCTCACCGGCACTTACTCCGCGAATGCCGAAGAAATCAATCTCGTGCCTGCGGGCCAGACCCAGCCCATCACGTTTGCATACCTGCTCGGAACCTGGAAGCTCGTCGTCACGGACCCTGCAGGCAGCGAGACTGTCGTGTATAAGCCTGGCCGCGAACCTGCGCAGCCTGCGGCGCAGCAACCAGTTCCAACCACTCCGGCCACGCCCACGACCCCGCCGGCGCAGCCCCCGGTCGCGCAGCCGACTGGCCTGACGGGCACGTGGCAGGATGCGGCGCAGGGAGTGATAGTGATATTGGCGTCAGACGGCAGCTATGCGTGGATGAGCCCCTACACCTACGAGTATGGCACTTACAGCACGAGCAGCAACCTCATAACCTTCAGCTCAATGGGCTACACTGCGCAGTACTACTATGAACTCGCTGGCAACTCGCTCAGAATCTACAACGAGCAGGTCGGGATAATGCTGACCAGGGTGGTCTGATTCCGTTCCCTAGTCCAGCCCCTGCGTGAACCATTCCTTCACCACTTCCAGGCTCTTCGTGCCGGTTATCGGCCTGTCCAGGTCGGGCGGCGGGTCGAGGACGAAGAAGCCAGTCACTTTTCCCTTGCCGGCCTCGAATACCAGCTCGTGGGCGGTTGCCTTGTCGTTCTCGTTCCAGCTGACCGCAGCTCCCCACACTCCGAACTCCGTGAACATTACCTCCGGCACGCCGTCCCTTTTTGCCCACGCGAGGCTGTCGGCCAAAACCTTGTCAAGCAGTGCCGGGTAAGCGTTGAGCCCTCCTTGGGGCCCGCCTCCGCCAGGAGTCGTGTCGATGCCGATTATGTCATAGCCCCGGAAATCCAGCTGCGGGGATGCTGCCAGGTTGCCTGCCTTGTAGAGGACCTTTCCACTGTAGTATTTCTTCACGAGCGGAAGCACCTGCTGGCCCCATTCCGAAGCCTTCGAGGCGCCGAGCTTCATGTCCGGTTCGTTCATGGGCGAGAATATCGCAACGTGGTATTTTTCCGAGAGGTTTGCGAACTGCTCGACCAACTGGTTGTACTTGTCAAGGAAGCCCGGCTTGCTGACTGCGGAGGAGGGGAATGCGCCCGGCCCTCCCGCCGGCGTCTGGTCGTTGAAGCTGTTCACGTACATGGTTTCAATCGAAATCGCGATGCTGATGTTTTGCCCGTAATAATACTTGGCCAGCTCGGCCAGCCTCTGCTCTGCAACATCCATTGAGACGTCCATTTTCACTTCGCCCTGCGCGTTAATCTTGACCGTAGGGCCAAGGGCAACGACGTTTGCGCCGACGTCCTTCAACCTGGAGACGTCAGACATCGACTGGCAGCTGTTTTCTAGGAACATGCACGGCATCCAGAAGCCCTTGTAAAGAGAAACTCCGATGGGCGCGATTATGGGCTCTTCTTCCTCAACCTGCGCCGTTTCATTCGGAAGCGCAGGGGGCTGCTGCCCGGGCTGGACGGGCGTTGCGTTGGCTGGAGAATTGTTGACTACATTGCCCGTTGGCGGGCTCACATTGGCCGGCTGTGGCTGCTGCGCCGGCGGCTGAACACTTTGCGGAGGCGCCTGCGGCGGCTGCTGTGCCGCTTGCCCGGGCTGCTGCGCAGGGGATGCCGGCGGCTGCTGTGAACATCCGAAAAGGAGCAAGAGAACTACCAGCAAAGATGCCGCTGCAACAAACCTCATTCAACCACCTCTCTATCGGTCAACTAAGTTCGCCATGCCTCAACAATGTCGGAGATTTCCTTGCCCGCAACATCCGAGAGCGGCCGCTTCCTGGACGCGCTCGGCATGTCAAAAACGAATTTTTCCGCGGCCGCGAAGCCCTTTCCATCGTGCGAGTAGCGGTAGTAGAAGTATTTGGCGTCATCTCCCGAGCCCCACGGCAGGACATCCACCACGATGCTCCAGCCATAAAGCGAGTCCTTTGCCATCTCATACGTAGTCCATGCTCCCGTCTGCGGATTGTATCTTTCAAGATCGATGACCGAATTCGCGGGCGTGTTGGCTGGCACCGCGACGCTGAACCTCGCCATGCCTGCACCCGGGTCAGGGGGAAGCTCGACAGTTATTCTCTGCGGCCCGCTCGAGTTGGCCGAGTTATTCGTCGCATTCGGCGCGGGCGGAACCTGCGGGGTTGCGTTGCTTGCATTGGTGGCATTCGGCACGGCTGGCGGATTCTCGGGCTGCTGCGGGGTCGGCCCGGAAGCGGGCGGCGGGGTGACCGGCACGATTATTGAAGGCGTGGTCGGCTCACTTGACTGGCCCGCCGGGGTCGAAGGCTCCTGGCCCGGTGCCCGCGGGCTTGAAGTCGGGGGCTGCGACGAAGGGGCAGCCGGCTGCCCTCCCTGCGCACATCCGCTCGCAAAAACGAGCGCGAGAAGCGAAATCACAACAAATGCAATACCGAATTTTCCGTCCATTTTTCCAACCCCGTGGAAACCATGCGGCAGCGGATTATATAAGTATTCACCCGCTAGGCAAATGTTTAAATATGTATAGTATGTAAAGTATGAATTATATGACCGACCTAATGAAGGATAAGCGGATTTACGGCGTCGTTTCAGTCGGCGAGCGGGGCCAGATCGTAATACCCAAGGGGGCGCGGGACCAGTTCGGCATAAAGAACGGCGACAAGATGGTCGTGATGAGCGGCCACGGGCGCGCCCTGGTGCTCCTTAAGGCGGACATTCTCAAGAAGTTCGCGGAAAGCATACTGAAGCAAGTTTGAATGGCGGCAGGAAAATGTACATCATCGAGACTGACAAGCTCACAAAAAAGTTCAACAACTTCACGGCAGTGGACGGGCTGGACCTGAAAATCGAGGAGGGCGGGCTCTTCGGGCTGCTCGGACCCAACGGCGCGGGCAAGAGCACGACAATGTACATGCTCAGCACGATTCTCGAACCCACAAGTGGCTCCGCAAAGGTGAACGGCTTTGACGTGCAGAAGGAGGCGGAGGAGGTAAGGAAGTCCATCGGCATAGTTTTCCAGGACCACACGCTCGACGACAGGCTCAACGCCTACGATAATCTGGACATACACGGCCGGCTCTACGGTATACCCGGCCCAAAACGGGCCCAGCGGATAAAGGAAGTGCTCGAGCTCGTGGACTTGCAGGACTGGGCGCGGCAGCTCGTGCGCGTCTTCTCGGGCGGAATGAAGAGGCGGCTCGAGATTGCGCGCGGCCTGCTGCAGACTCCCAAGCTCCTGTTCATGGACGAGCCCACGCTCGGCCTGGACCCGCAGACTCGCCGGCACATCTGGGAATACATCCAGAAGCTGCGGGGCGAGGGGGTGTCCATAGTGCTCTCAACCCATTACCTTGAGGAAGCCGATTTCCTGTGCGACAAGGTGGCGATAATCGACCACGGAAAAATAGTTGCCCTAGACACGCCGGCAAACCTCAAGAACCGGGTCCAGGGAAGTTTCATACAGATAGACTGCCCCGAGCCACAGAAGCTCCTCAACGTGATAGGCAAAAGCAAAACCGTGAGTCACGCGAATGCAAAAATAACCGGCACGCTCCTGAGCTTCGGCACGCCCGACCCGGCGCATGCAATACCTCTGCTCATGAAGTTGGCGGACAAGGCGGGAATAAAAGTCGATTCCATCGAAACGCACAAGCCGAGCCTTGAAGACGTTTTCATACACTACACGGGCCGCTCGATAAGGGAGGAAAAGGGCTCGGGAATGGAAGAATTTGCGAGGCGAATGCATGCTCGTAGAACTTGATAAAATATACGCCGTCTGGCTGCGCGAGTTCAAGCGCTTCACCAACTCCAAGGGGAGGATGGTGGGCAGCCTCGGCATGCCCCTGCTCTTCATGTTCGCGCTGGGCGGAGGCATAGGCTCGCTCCTGCCCGGCAGCAATTACGGCACGTTCATAGTTCCCGGCATAGTGGGCATGACGCTCCTGTTCAACTCAATGTTCTCCGGGGTATCGATAATCTGGGACCGCGAATTCGGTTTCCTGAAGGAAATGCTGGTTGCGCCCACGAGCAGGCTGAACATCGTTTTGGGCCGCATACTTGGCGGTGCGACTACCTCGGTCCTGCAGGGCATACTCATCCTTTTGCTCGGCACGCTCACGGGCATCAGCCTGCCCGCACTTCCCCAGTTCCTGCTTACCATAGTCGTGATGACCTTGATAGCGGCATCCTTCGTGGCGGTCGGCATAGCCTTTGCCTCGGTCATACGCGAGGTCGAGACGTTCCAGCTCGTCATGAACTTCCTCATTATGCCGCTCTTCTTCCTCTCGAACGCACTCTTCCCGCTCGACAAGATGCCCGACTGGCTCCGTGCAATTGCCTCGATCAACCCGCTGACCTACGGCATAGATGCGCTGCGCGACCTGCTGCTCGGAAGTGGCGCTCACGCGTTGGCAGTCGACCTGCCCGTTATCTTCGTATTCGCCGCAGTAGTGACGGTAATCGCGAGCTACCTGTTCAGCAAGACGTCTATCTGATTGTCGTTTGGGTGTTTCGGCCCTGATAAGGTTTAAAAGCCCGGAACGACATAAGTAATAACTATTCCTGGAGACCGGGGCGTAATCATGCGGCAAAGAAACTTAGGACCTGTCATAAAACCAACAGCCCCGATGGGCTGCTCACCCGTCGCCCTACTCAGCCTATTTCGTCCAATGACGGAGACTATAAACCGGCGGATGATTGCCTGGGAGCGCACCTTTCATTCCAGAAGGATTCAGGAAGCGAACAAGGCGCTACTTCATGCCCTCAGCACAGCCAATGTAGCCGACGTTGTCCATGCGCGCCGGATTGCTGAAAAAGCCTACGGCCGAGCAAGGTGGAAAACACAGCTCGAACCGGCGTTCAACCTGAGACTTTCAGATGCCCACCTTCAGCATGCGCGCATCACCGGGTCGAGCGGCGACATCGAAGCAGCGCTCGAGTGCAATCCCAACAATGCCGAGGCGCTTCTGTTCGCCGGCCAACTCCGCTACAACCAGGGTTGGTATGAAAAAGCCGCCTACCACCTCTCAACACTCCTTATGCTGGAACCCGACAACAAGGAGGCGCGCCATCTCTGCGGCCGGGCATATCACAACCTTTCCAAAACAAGCACAGGCTCGATGGCCCATTGGTACGCGACAGTGGCCAAACGCTTCATATCGGCCGCCCATGCGTCCGACCCCGTGCGCTTCCCTGATTTCGAGACCGTGGTCGGGAAAGAGAATCTGACGGTTCAGCAAGGCGCCGCTGTCCTGTAGGCTACAGCTTCTATTAAGAAGTTTTACTCTTGACAATTATTCTTGAATTCGAAC